>JAWXAV010000132.1:0-40742 GCA_034439695.1 Bythopirellula sp.
TTACTGATGACCAGCGCCAACGACTCGACACGGTGGTACAAGAGCTAGCAGCAATAAATGAGCCACCCACGGCGCAACAAGTCGAAAGTCTTTATAAGAAATATCAAATTGAATTGGCGGCGGATTGGCTAAAGGTCAATGTATCTGTTGAATATGCGAACGATTTTGGCCAACAACTTGAAGCTGCGAGAAAGCGGCTTGCTGCCTTGGAGTTCAAGGCGAGCCAGATAATCAATGGTGACGAAGCGAAATCCGAAACGATTTTCGTTCGGTATGCAATCCAGAGATTGCTTGTCCGCCATAATGATTTGCTCCACGAACGATTTCCTGACCACGAACAGCAACCAGAGCGAGATGAACTGCCGGCCGATTTGCGGCGATTCGAGATTGAGGTGGTCGACGAATACACTGAAATACAGAAGCAATTCGGCGAGTTAGCAACATACTTGCGCCGTACTGCCAAGCTGATTCCTTCGCAACGGCCAAGGGACGTGGCTGGTGGGAAGTTGCCGCCGATGAGCGAAACTGCCAACGGCGAAATAGCCAAGCTCCACAAGAAAGTTGTTGCATTAGAAAAGCACAACAAAGCAAGGCTAACACCGCAAGCGAAGCGACGCCAAGTGCGAATAAAGTTTATTCGTGCCCGGGTTGGTAAGAAAGTCTGGCAAGAAATTGTCACTGATTGGCGAGCGAAGCCGCCGCACGAATGGAAAGCCGAGAATCTGGCCGACGCGATGCGTCTATTCTGGGGGCGACATGGCGACAAATAACCGACAAAACCGACAAAATAATTCCGTCGGTTTCGTCGGTTCGGTTGTCTAGTGCGTAAACCCGTGCCGAGCAAACGACTTGCGCGAATTCTGATACTCTGCTTTCCGACAAAATTATGTCGCCTGAAACTTCAATCATGCGTTGGCCGTGGTGGTCGACGCGATTCGATTGGAGGTTTTTGCGATGGAAAAGAAAAGTTCTCTTGCCGCCCCGCCGGCCGCGCTGCTGGACGTGAAAGCGATGGCCGCCTTGCTCGATTGCGGGGTGCGAACCGTTTATCGCCTCGCCGACGCGGGCCGCTTGCCCGCCCCGGTGAAATTGGGCGCTCTTGTGCGCTGGCGACGCGATGCGATTGACGATTGGCTCGCCGCTGGTTGCCCCCCGATTCGGATTGTAAAGGGGGGCCGACGATGAACACCCGAGAACAATTGCGAGAACGCGCCGAAATGGGCAAGCAATTTGGCATGACGCTCGCCGCCGATGCGAAGCCGGACAAAGTGACCGCCGGCAAAGTGGCGTTGCTGAAGGCGCTGCTGTTGTCTGCCGACGGCACAGCGACAATCGACGATGCGACCGCCGACTTGTCGGCTGAATTCCGCGACGGTGGCAAGTGGCGTGGCACGGTCTGCCGTTCGCTCGCCACGGCGGGATTGATTCGGCGCGTTGACGTGGTGCAAAGCGACCGACCGACACGGCATCGCGGTTACGTCACCCGCTGGCGATTGGTCGACCGCCAACAAGCGGCGCTCTTTGTGTCGCGGCTGGTGGCGTCAATCGACGTGCGAATTCTCTCGGCCGCCGACTTGGCCAATCAAAAAAGTGAAACCCCGACCGTTGGAGTGGCCGGGGTTTCTGAGCAATCGACCCTTCCCGTTTTTGAAAGAAAGGAATCGAATCATGGGTAAGCTAACCGACATTCTAGCCGCCGGTGGATTCGGTGGCGATGACTTTGCGAGAAGCTGGCAAAACACCGATGCGGCTGGGGAATTCTCGCCCTTGCCGCCGGGCGAGTATCTCTGCCATGCCGAACGGGGCGAGCTGCGTACCGCGAAAACGGGAACGCCTGGCTATTCGCTGGCGTTCAAAGTTATCGAGGGCGAATACATCGGCCGACTCTGTTGGCTCGATTTGTTTCTGACGCCCGCCGCGTTGCCGATGGCCAAGCGGGACTTGCTGAAACTCGGCATCGACTCGCCCGAGAAGCTCGAACGGCCGCTGCCGGCGGGGATCCAGTGCAAGGTTCGAGTTACCCTGCGGAAGGATGACTCGGGCAACGAAACGAATCACGTTCGGCGGTTCGACGTTATCGGAATCGACGGGCCGACTGCGGACCCGTTCGCTCCCGACTCGCCGGATTCGGAAGGGGGCGACAATGGCCAATTCTGACAATGCGACGCTTGGGTTTCGCATTGTTGGAGATTGCACGGGGGAACGTCGGCTTGTAGATTGGCAAGCCGCGTTCACCGCCCACTCGCAATGCGACGCACGGGCCGAAGTACACCGCGAAGCGTACCTATCGGCGTTCGAGTTTACTGGCGAGTTCGCCGCGCACTTGACCGACCAACACACCACGAAAGGCTACGCGGGCCGGTGTGGGGCGCGGTGGTTGTGGTTCGACATTGACGCCGACGGCGACTTGGAACACGCCACAACGCAAGCTCGCCGCTTGTGTGCGGGCATGGTCGAACGCTACGGCATCGACGCCGATACGCTGTTGGTGTTTTTCAGTGGGGCGAAAGGGTATCACGTTGGCTTGCCGATAATGCTGGCTGGTTCGCCGGAACCGTCGGCAGAGTTTCACAAGATAGCGCGGCGATTCGCCGAAGGGGTTGCCGAGCGATTGGCCGTGACAATCGACGCGGGCGTTTATGACCGGGTGCGAGCGTTCCGCGCTCCGAATTCTCGCCACCCGAAAACCGGACTTCACAAACGGTGGTTGTCGTTCGATGAACTGTTGGGGCTGAGTGTCGACGCGATACTGCGACTCGCCGCGACGCCCGAGCCGTTCGCTCCGGGCGCTGACGCTGACGGCTCGCCGGTGGCGATTGCTGATTGGCGAGAAGCGACCGAAGCCGTCGAACGGGATACGGCGGCACTAGCCGAACGTCGGTTAGTGAACCCACAAGCGAAACTGAATCGGCTAACGCGGGATTTTATCCGCGACGGTGCGGCGAGCGGGGACCGGCATCGGTTGTTATTCTCTGCCGCCGCGAATCTGGCCGAGTTCGGTTGTCCGCCAGCGCTCGCCCATGAATTGCTCACGGAAGCGGCGCTCGATAGCGGTCTGTCCCCAAGCGAAGTACGTCGGCAGATTGATTGTGGACTCGCCGCTGTTTCTCCAAACGAAGGGGGGACCGCATGACCGCTAGTTTCGTGTCTGCCGTCGATGCGATGGATCGTTGGCGTGGTGACGTGCTGACGGGCGCGAAGCTGCCACGGTGGCAACTGGGCAATGGGTTCGATGCTGTCGAGTTGGGGCCGGGGTTGGTATTGCTGTTGGGCGGCGCGCCGGGGGCGGGGAAAACCGCGCTCGCCATGCAATGGGTTATCGACGCCCTACGAATCGACGAAAGCTTGCGGGCGTTGGTGGCGAACGTCGAAAGCTCGCCAGCGGTGCTACTCGATAGGCAACTGTCGCGGTTGTCAGGCATACCGCTAGACGTGATTCGCAAGCGGGAATTGACCGACGCGCACGGCGAGCGACTCGCCGGCGCGTTCGAGATTCTCGACACGGTGGGAGAACGGCTAGCGTTTCTCGAATCGCCGTTCAGTTTGCCGAACGTCGCGGCCGCGGCCGATGCGACCGACGCCAAGTTGATCGTGATTGACTACGCGCAACGCTTCGCGGCGGGGGAGGGCGAGAAACGCCACGAAGTAAACAAACTCATGGATTATTTGCGACGGTTCGCCGACGCGGGTTGTGGCTTGCTGGTGCTCGCCGCCGTGGGGCGGACGAAAGACGCGAAAGGTCGCAGCTCTTACGTGGCTGAGGGGTTGAATCTGGCGAGTTTCCGCGAATCGAGCGAACTGGAGTTTGGTGCCGACTCGGCTTACATGCTCGCCCCCGGCAAATGCAACGCGGTGAAGCTGGCTTGTCTCAAGAATCGCCACGGTGAGCCGGTGAGCGTGGAATTGGAATTCGACGGAACGCTGCAACGATTCACGACGGCCGACGGCTGGCGAGATTCCCGCGACGATTCGCCGACGTTCGACGTGTCGGAACTGTGGAATCTGCCAGCGGGGGGCGACGATTATGCCGAGTGAAAGCAAACAACAATTGCCCCCGTTGCCGCCGCCTATCGAGCCGCCAGCGAAACGCGAACAACGGGAATCTGCCGCCAAAGGGAACCGCAAAGCGGCCGGGCGGTTCGCGGT
Source organism: Bythopirellula sp. (assembly GCA_034439695.1). Classification (GTDB taxonomy): domain Bacteria; phylum Planctomycetota; class Planctomycetia; order Pirellulales; family Lacipirellulaceae; genus Bythopirellula. Next base: position 4,147 of record JAWXAV010000132.1, read on the forward strand.
GCTGAATTCGTTTGTCGACCGTGGGGCGCGCACGGTGGATACCACCGCTGTCGCGGTGTGGCTGGTGCTCTATCGAGAAGTACAACCCGACGGCACGGCTACTGTCTCCCATGCTCGCATTGCCGAGCGATTGGGAGTGAAACGGTTGACCGTGACTCGGGCAGTTGGCCGACTCGAATCCGTCGGGCTGGTGCGAGTGGTGCGGCAAGGGGGCTGGCAACGGGGGCCGTCGACGTACCGAATTCGGGGTTCGGTAAAGCCTAGAGGGCCGTAAAGCGCAAGTATCGTGGGCGATACATTACCAAGTATCACCAGAGTACGTTTCCAAGTATCGCCCGTGATACATATTCCAGAATCCATAAGCGTGTTCGCATTATTGGTCATTCTGACCATGCAAACACTTACAGAAAGAAAAGAGCGATGGCCGCCGCCGCAACGCCCGCAACAGAAATAGCCGAGCGACTTGCCGACTTGTGGGGGAATCGTTCAACTCCGAAGCCGCTGGCGACGGAACCGCCCAAGTTACCACCGCTGCCCGAGCCGCTACGGTGCGGATTGAATCACCACAATTCAGCGAATTGGCAGTATGGGCCGGACCGCTACGCCCGCAAAGGTTATCGGCGAGTGACTTGCAAGGGTTGCGGAGTGTTCTACGGGTACGCACTACCGAAAGTGAAAGCAAAACAACCGAAGTGATTTCCTAGTTGACACAATTTCCCGGATAGTGTAACTTTTGTTACATGACCGCCCGCAAGAGAAAGACGATAACGATGACTAACCGACTGCGAAAAGCAGTGAACGATTGCCCGCTGCCGTTCCAAGCGTTGGAGCGCGAAACGGGTGTACTTCGGCAAACGCTAATGAAATTCGCCCGTGGCGATTCGAGTTTGCGACTCGATATGGCCGACAAGCTCGCCGCCTATTTTGGGTTAGAACTGACCGAATTCGAGGAAACCGACAATGGCTAGCATTTACAAGAAAATCGTCACCCGCAAATTACCAGCCGACGCGGAATTGTTTGTCCGCAAGGGTGAGCAATTCGCCCGCTGGCGAGTTGGCGATAAGTTGCGAACCGCCCCGCTGGCTGTTGGCAAGAATGGCGAGCTACGGATTCGGACGGAAGCGGCGACGTTTACCGCGAAATATCGTGACGGCCGGGGGATTGTTCAAGAAGTGGCGACCGGTTGCCGCGACAAGACTGCCGCGCAAGCTATCTTGGGTGAACTGACCGCCCGAGCCGAGCGGGTGAAAAGCGGGTTGGTTTCCACTGCCGACGATCTGGCGATTGACCACCAGCATACGCCGTTACTCGATGCGCTCGCCGCCTACGTCGACCACCTACGCGCAAGAGGACGTTCGGCGACTCACGTTGCCGATTGTGAACGACTCGCCAAGCGGGCGTTCGCCGATTGTGGCTTCACAACGCTCCGCGAATTGTCGGGTGAGCCGTTGGAACGGTGGCTCACAAGTTTAACCGACGGTGGATCGTCGCCCCGGACGCGCAACAGCTATTTGCAAGCCGTGAGGGGTTTCTGCCGCTGGTGTGTTCAATCGGGCCGATTGCAAACCGACGCCACAAAGCGAATTGGCAAGCTGGCCGAAGCGGCCGACTTGCGACGCCAACGCCGTTCGCTTACCCCCGTCGAACTTGAAAAGCTACTCTACGCTGCGCGGTTGCGACCGCTGGCCCAGTACGGCAGGGAATCGGTCAAGAAAGATAACCCGACGGGCCGAGCGACTTGGAAGCTTGCCCCGCTATCGTTCGATTCCTTGCCCGCTGCCATTGAACGTGCCAAAGAAAAGTTCGCCGACAAGCCCGAGCGAATTGCCGAACTAGAAACCCTGGGCCATGAAAGGGCGCTCGCCTACAAAACGCTGGTGCTCACGGGGTTACGTCGGGGTGAATTGGCTTCGCTAACTGTTGGTTCGGTGGTGCTCGATAGTTCGACGCCGTTTCTGGTGCTCGAAGCGGGTGACGCCAAGAATCGCCAACGGGCCGAGATTCCCTTGCGTAGCGACTTGGCGAGCGACCTTGCTCAATTGATAGCTGCCAAGCGGGAATCGCTCACGGGGCAGTATGGGGCCGCTGACGGGGTGCTGAGTATCAAATCCGCCCGAACCATTCAACTGCCGAGCGATACGAAACTATTCCCAAGTGTGTCGAGTGAACTTATCAAAGTGTTCGACCGCGACTTAGCCGCTGCCAGTATCGAAAAGAGCGATGATCGGGGCCGCACGGTGGACGTTCACGCCTTACGACATACCTACGGTTCGCTGTTGTCGGCTGGTGGTGTGGCACCGCGTACCGCCCAAGCGGCAATGCGACATAGCTCGATTGACTTGACAATGAACGTCTATACCGACCCGAGAGTTCTGGACGTGGCTGGTGCGCTTGATTCACTGCCCGCCTTGCCGTTGGATGCTAAACCGAACGAGCCGCAACAGAATGTCGCCACGGGAACCGATGGCCGCCGCGCTAGTGTACAAAGTAGTGGCAATCGTGTTGCACTAGATGTTGCACCAACTTCTGACAAACGGTGCAAATCGGTGGCAACTGGTGACATTTGGGCAGAAAAGGCCAATTGCACAAAAGAGAATTTTCGTCCTACGAAACAAGCTATTTCGGCGAGTTTTGAAAGGGTGGCTGATGGGATTCGAACCCACGACCTTCGGAATCACAATCCGACGTTCTAACCAACTGAACTACAGCCACCACAAGGGAATCCAACGATCCTACTGCTCCCGCTGGCACCGGTCAACGGGCGAGTAGGAGACCTTCATTTTGCCGAATTTATTGAACCGCAACGGCACGAAGAACACGACGAAGGGGGGCTTTCGGCTGTCTGCTCTCGGCTCTCAGCCATTCGTCGTGACCGTTGTGTCGTCGTGGTTCAAACTTACCGGGCGCGGAGTTTCATCACCGCAAAAGTTAGCAGCGTTCCCACCACCATGCCGGCCACGAACAATAGTATTCCAGCCGGGGCTTCTTGGGGGGTTACATGGGCAAGCATTGTCATTAGGGTTGTCTGCATATTAGAGTCCTCCTCGCGGAAATATGTTCGCGATGTTAGCGCTTGGCAGTGGGTTCGCTGGCGGGTGCGACCAAGCTTTCCAGATACTCGCGGTACTGGGCATCTAGCTGGGCAAAACTCACGCCCGTTACTTCCTGGAGGGTAGTCGGTTTGTCGCGGCCTGCATAGACGAGCCGCAGGTATTCCATCAGGGCCGGGCGATAAACGCCGTCGCGGTAGTGCATGAAAAACGTCGCTAGCCCCGCCGACTGGCTGTAGAGTTTGGCGATGTCCGTGCGCCGCTGGAGGTCGCTCGTGCCGAGTTGGGTAAGTTCCGCAAGCGGCACGTAAAAACCATCGACGATCGCGTTTTTGTAAGCCGCTGGGAGACGACCTTCGTTGGGTGTGCCAATCGAAAATGCTGGCAGTCTCTCGGCGAGTTTCACCGGCGTGAGCGATTCAAAATAACAGGCGATCCCCTCCAAGATCCAAGCGTTCGCCAGCCCGCCCACGTTGCGGGCCGTGCGCGTCGATTCTTGAAAAAACTGATGCACGGCTTCATGTGTAATCGTGCCGGGGTCTTGCTCTTCGCCAGCGAAAAAATGGAGAGTGCGCGTGCCATCAAAATAAATGCCGAGCGTCATGCCGATGCGTGGCTGCTGGCGAATGAGGGCGTCATTGTATTCGTCGCGGGTGCGATAGTAGATCACCTGAAATGGCTGGCCGCGATAGCTGGAGGATTCTTTCCCCGCAAACCGTTTTTCGAGTTCGGCCGGCTCGATCAAATACGCGCCGCACAGTTGCAACCACGCCTGATAGCTGGCCTCCAACCGCCCGGCAAGCTCCGCGGCGGCTTCACGACTATGATCGGTGGTCACCTGAAAATGATCGGTGCGGATTCGCCAGCCGTCGTCGATGGTCGCATGACGCTTGGCATCTTCTGCCGCAGTGATCCACCGCTTGCCGACCTTTCGTTCGCCCGCTTCATACTTGGCCACATCTTCGGCAGCGATCCAACCGAACTTCGGATGCCAGACAAAGCCGTCCTTCATTTGGCGAATGGAATAGCTCCCCGCCCATTGGTCGTCATGTTTTTCATAGCCCAAGACCCGCCGTGCGTCGGCATGGTCGGGATCGAACATCAAACTCCGCGCCGCCGCACGCAACGCGGCTCCCACGTCGTCCTGTTTGCTGAACTCGCGCGCCTGGGCAAAGCTCGCGGCAGCCTCGCGGCGATTCTCGTCAGTGATTTCGCGTGCTGGTATTTCCGTTTTTGCGCCACCGGAATAAATATCCGGCACGACAAACACGATTTCGCCGACATCCGCCCGCGCAGCACCGGTCACGAACAACAATGCGAGCACAACGAGAGAATAAAATAATCTCAAACCGACACTCGAATATTTAGCTGCGGCGCTTGCACCGCGATCAAAAAACTCTGCGCCGCAGTGCTTGCACCGCGCTACAACAAAAGAACACCCGTCTCAATTGTAGCACGCGCCCAAAAAACGGAATCAGCTATCCGCAAACGCCGCGTCAAACGCCACGTTCGAGGGGGCGAAATCGAGCTTCTTCACGAACTCACACGCCTCGCGGGCACCATGCTCGCGGTTCATCCGCGCATCTTCCCATTCCACGCTCAGCGGCCCCGCATAGTTGATGTCGTTGAGCGCGCGAATGATTTCCTCGAAGTTCACGCCACCGCGGCCGGGTGAACGGAAGTCCCAACCCCGGCGGGAGTCGCCAAAGTTGAGATGGCTCGACAAGATGCCGCTACGGCCATTGAGCGTGACAATCGCGTCTTTGACATGGACATGGTAGATGCGGTCAGGGAATTCGCGAATGAATTCGACGGGATCGACACCTTGCCAAATGAGGTGGCTGGGGTCGAAGTTGAAACCAAATTCTTCGCGATGGCCGACCGCTTCGAGCGCGCGGTGAGCCGTGTAAATGTCGAAGGCGATTTCCGTGGGGTGGACTTCGAGTGCGAAGCGCACGCCGCACTCGCCGAACACGTCGAGAATCGGATTCCAGCGCGCGGCAAACTCGGCGAAGCCCGCCTCGATGGTCGACTCCGGCACTGGCGGGAATGAATACAAGTAAGGCCAAATCCCCGAGCCAGTAAAACCGTTCACCACTTCCACGCCGAAGCGCTGCGCCGCGCGGGCCGTGTTCTTCATTTCCTCGGCAGCCCGTTTGTTGACGCCGTTGGGATTGCCGTCGCCCCACACATGCTCGGGGAGAATCGATTTGTGCCGCGAATCAATCGTGTCGCACACCGCTTGGCCCACGAGATGTCCGCTGATGGCGAGGCATTGCAGGTCATGGCGATCAAGCTGCTCGCGCTTGGCCTCGGTGTAGCCGTCGTCGTTGACCGCTTCGGAGACATTAAAATGATCGCCCCAGCAAGCGAGTTCCAAACCGTCGTAACCAAACTCGCGTCCCTTGCGGGCCATATCGTCGAGCGGCAGATCAGCCCATTGACCGGTGAAGAGAGTGACGGGGCGCGACATGAATGGTTGCTCCTATGCCAAGGGGGGATGAGAAGCACGCATTGTCGCAAATTTCAAACGATTCGCAACTCGCCAAAAATAGCCGCCGATTGACAATCGTCAGGTCCGGCGACCAAGTCTGGTCGCGGCTATTGGGGACAACGAAAAAGCATTAGCTATAATTTTTCCAGACAACAATTCCCCTTCCAACACAATCCAACAGCATGAACCTTCCCGCCAGAAAAGCTTGTTACGTTTTGACAGCTATCACATTGTTCTGTGGTGATTCATCGGCTGCCGAGGTGGCGATTGATATTGAAGTCGTCATGGCCCCCGGTGTGCCGATCACCGCTCCGCAAGAGTGGGCCGAACGGCTGGGCAAGCTGGGGCTTGATCACGTGCAGATTCGCTCGGCGCGCGGCGAGGAAAAACCGTCGACCAAACTGAACGACACCGGCACCCGGGTCGAAGTGCTGGCCGTGCTCACCAGCGGTGATGAATTGGTCTTGCCGCAACGAAAGTTCCGCGTGAGCCAACTCGCGGAACTGCGGGAATACTTTGCCAATTTGCCGGAGCAGATTGTCGAAGAAGGAATCGTCCGCGGGCCGTTTCGCCTCACCGAGCAAGAATTTCACACGGTCATGGCCGATCTCGGCAAGCCACTTGGCACTTCGACAGCCGGAAAAACAACCGGCGCGTTGCTCGCCTATTGTGGCACCAAGTTTCACTTGCCGATCAGAAAATCAATAATTGCTGAGAAAATCTTGGCAGCCGCCCCGCTACTCAAGGTAGAACTCGAGAAATTTGCGTCGGGAACAGCACTCGCGATTGCTTTGCGCCGAGAGGGGCTCACCCTGCGTCCTCAAAACATTCCTGGCGATTTTCATTTGATTGTCGAACCCTATGAGCGTGGCCAGTCGGTTGGAAGGCCGAGGAAACTCCCCGCCAATTGGCACCCAAGTTGTACGAACCGCTCTCCATCGAGATCGAAGGCTACACGCTCGCGACGGCACTAACGGCACTCGCGCCGCGACTAACCGTGCCGGTGGTGATGGACGAGTGGGTGCTCGCCAAGCTCGACATCGACCCCGCCAAGATCAAGGTTAAGCTCCCGGCGAAAAAAAGATTCCTGAAGAGCGCCCTTGACGGCATGTTCAGCCAAGCGCGGCTCGCCTGTGAATTGCGCATCGACGACGCGGGGATGCCCTTCCTCTGGGGTACGCAATACGGCCCCGACAGCCGCCCGGCTCAATAGCGGCCAAGTCGAACAGCGTGAACCGCCAAGGAAGAACTTTTTACCACGAATCTAACGAATAACACGAATAATTCATTCGTGTTATTCGTTAGATTCGTGGTTTATCAAATTCTTGGCGAACATAGTGATTGGCGGTTCACTGTTTTGCGATTCTTTATTGGGCTTGGCCTTCGGGTAGTGATGCGTTCCAATAGCGTGCTAGCAGCGGCCGAGATTTCTTATGGAACTTCCATCAACAATGATTCCCGCGGATTGGCAACTTCCCGAGGTGATCCGCGCGCGGCTGGGTGACGGCCCCGGCCGGCAGCGGGCGATGTTGCATGACGGACATTTGCTGATTGTCCTGCACGATGTGCCGCTCAAGCGCGAACGCAAACGGACGGGTCAATTCTTTTGGCGGCAACCAAGCGGCGAATGGAAATCTACGATCCCTGGAAATGCTGCTCAAGCCTTTGACGCTTTCCTGGAAACCTACGCGGTCGCCCTGCAGCGCTTGACCTCGCTTTACGAGACCGCCGACGAGAGTGTCGATTACTTCGAAATGCAAGTTGAGCTTGCGCCGATTGTACGGTCGAGCCGCAATTTGTACGGGGCCCTGGTAGACGCCAGAAAGATGTGTCCCGAGGATCGGGAACTCATTAACTCGCGGGATGACGCCTACGAATTGATGCGCAGTGCTGAGCTGTTGCACGACGATGCCGAGTCGGCGCTCGAGTTCGACATCGCCCGGCAAGCCGAGGAACAAGCGAAGTCGAGCCATCAGATGGCCATCTCGTCGCATCGGCTCAACGTGTTGGCGGCGTTTTTCTTTCCACTGGCGACCCTCTCGGCGTTCTTCGGCACGAACCTTACCAATGGCATCGAGAAATGGGACAAGGCTCATCCCGCGCTGCTGTTGGCAATCATGCTCAGCGCCGCGTTGCTGATCGGCGTGATCATGAGTCGCTTAATCACCCGTCCGGCGAAGCAGTCAAAGCTCAAGCCGATGGTGAAGGACAAATAGGCACCGCACTCATTCAGCCAAATTTCGGAATCGACCAGTGCCCTTCAGCGCGATACTTACGGCCGAGGAGCGCGTTGGCCGCTGGGTCGTCGACGATTTGCTCTTTCTCGGCATCGAACACCAGCGAGCGTTGCAGCCGCGTGGAAATGTTGCCCAGGTGAATCGCCGTGGTGGCGCAGTTGGCGCATTCCACAGGAGCGTTGGGCGTTTTACCATTCTTGGCCGAGTCAATCCAGTTTTGCATATGCAGGGCCACTTCCGGTTTCACCACGCCGTCGAGCTTGAGTGGGATGCGATTTTTCTCTTCGTCGAACACGTCGAACTTGCCACGCTTACTGACGAAGAGCTTCCCCTTGCTGCCGTAGAATTCAGCCCCGGAATCAACATTGTAGGGATAGCTGTTGGACCAGAGCCGTTGCTCGTAAATGAGCATCCGCTCTCCGGAGGGTGTTTGGTACTCAAACGTGATTTGCTGCGTGTCGGGCCATTGCCGGTCGTCGTGGAAGAAATAAACGCCGCCGCTGCCGGAGATTCGCTTGGGCGCGCCAATGACGCCGAGGCCCCACAGGGCGTAATCCATCTCATGCACGCCATCATTGCCCAGGTCACCGGCACCAAAATTGAACCACCAATGCCAATCGTAATGGAACCGGTTCTTCTGATAGGGCAGCCACTCAGCCGGTCCAACCCAAGTCTCGTAATCCACGCCTGCCGGTGGGGTGGTTGGCTGTTCGTGGCCGATGCTTTTGCGAGTCTGCCAATTCCAACATTTTGCCACGAGCACGTCGCCGATAATGCCATCACGTAAGTGACTGATCGCTTCTTGGATTCCAGGTGAACTGCGCGCTTGCGTGCCGTGCTGCACGGTCAGACCTGATTTCTTGGCAGCGGCACGCAGCAGTTGACCTTCGCGAAAGTTGTGCGAGGTCGGCTTTTCGATGTAAACATGTTTGCCCGCCGCAAGTGCGAGCAGTGCGGCGGGGACATGCCAATGGTCGGGCAGCGCGATCGTGACGCCGTCGATGCTGGGATCATCGAGTACCCGACGCAGATCGGCCACACCCTGAGCGCCCGTAGTCTCAACTCCTTCAGCCAAGCGTTGCTCATCGATGTCGCAAACGTAGGCAATCTCGGCATTCGCAATTTCTGATAATGCGCGATAATGCACATTGCCTTGGTTGCCGCTGCCGATCACGCCGATGCGGAAGCGCTCGCTCGCCGGGGCAGCCCAAGTGCGCGCACTACCCAGTACACAGCCGGCCAGCGCGCCGGTGGAAAGTGCAGCGAGAAAATTACGTCGCGAGGGGCTGGACATTTTTAGTCCCTGATCGAGAGCAGTGGGCGATCACTTCATCCTAAACAAATCGGTTGGCAAATGAAGGGCGCTGGCTGGTGAGATCAACTACAGGCCAGTTTCCACGACAAAAATCTGGTTGTAGGTTGCACCGTCACGGTGGACTGGTTGCACGTAAGCAATCTGCCGCCCATCGGGAGAGAAAACACAAGCCTCGCCGAGTGGTGAGAATTTTTCTGATGCCGCCCTGGTGAGCCGCCGCGTTTCTCTGCTCGTGGTATCTATCAGCCAGACGCTGCCATCGGCAGTGGCCGCGACATCCACGCCATTGGGGTGCCAGGTGAAGGCCGAGGCAATATCAAACGGCTGGTGCGTGATTTGTCGAGGCAAACCGCCGTTGGGTGAGATCGTCCACAACTGCACATGGCCGTTGTCGTCGCGCATGAGAAATGCGATCTGGCTCCCATCGGGCGAACTACGGGGCCAATGCCGGGGGCCTTGCAGGCCGGGGTGTTTGCGGTCGGCGGTATATGTGAGTCGTCGCTGCATTGTGCCCAGTGGCGGGGCAGGGCGGCGCGTTTCCGTGCCAGCCAGAGGTTCGGTTCCCTCGACGGTCATATCTTGGGGAAGATCAACGGCAAAGAGTTCAGTGATCGTTTGGCCGTTAGCCGTGATCACGTCCCCGAGAAATGCGAGCGCATGAGTTTGGCGTGAACCATCGCTCCGCACATAACCCTGGCTGCCAATCCAAGCGTCTTCATAGGCACGGCAAATTTCGTCGGAACCCGGTTGCGGCTGGTTCACCGTCTTGGTGACAAGCACGGAAAACGCCGTGCCATCGTGATTGCGAGGATGCGAGCGTGGCACGATGACAGGTCGATCAACCAACGACATACCAATGTTGCGTTGATTCTCACCCAGTTCCGTGAGAATATGATCGTCGTAGGTAAAGCTGACAAACTTCCCATCGCGGCTGAAAACATGCACATGGGTTCCGCCGCGCAAGGCGCCGGGAGTAAACGGAGGGGTGAGATCGCGTGCATCAAGGGGATAAATCTCTTGTGGTTGTGAAGTGTTGACGATCATCCCCTGACGATGGCACGCTGAGTATTGCCAGTCGGAGTTGGGATGCTCGGGGCCGAGAATGAACACCACCTTTTCATCCGACGGATGATAGGTTGCCACGCCACAACACGCATCGTTTTGCCTTTCGTAGGGAACTTCCACACGGCCCGAGTCAACATGCACCCGCTCAATCCGCTTGCCATTGAAAATGGAGCCTGCTGGGTCGCTGCGAATGTCGTAGACCAGCCACTCTCCATCGGGGGACCACACGGCCGTGTTGGTAAGAATGTGGCCGTGCGAGGCGTCAGTGATTTGCCGGGGAAGTTGGAATTGGTTGTGCGCGGACATGAGCGAAACTCATTCGGGCTTACTGAATTCCTCGCGAGCCAGCCGGCTAATCAAGTAGCCCCACAGAATGGGTAGCAGCGAGATCACGACGATGCCGATCACCACGACTGTAAAATTATCTCGCACCATCGGCATATTGCCAAAGGCGTAGCCCGCTCCCGTGCAGAGTCCGACCCACAGCACACCACCCGCCACATTGAAGAGCGCGAATTGCGAGTAGGCCATGTCGCCCGCCCCGGCGACAAAGGGGACAAACGTGCGGACGATCGGCACAAAGCGCGCGAGCACAATTGCTTTGCCACCATATTTCTTAAAAAAGCGATGCGCTTTGTTCAGATGGTCGCGATTGAGCGCGCGGTGCCAGAAGCTCGTGCGATCTTCCGCCTTGAAGATTTTCGGGCCGAGATAATTGCCGATCGCGTAATTGACCGCGTCCCCCAAAATGGCCGCGGCCACTAACAGCAGCAGCACGACCCAGAGATTCAAAATGCCAGATGCGGCCAGGGCCCCCGTGGCGAAGAGGAGCGAATCGCCGGGCAGAAAAGGGGTCACCACCAACCCCGTTTCGCAAAAAATAATCAGAAACAGCAGCGCGTAAACCCAAGGACCATATAAATCGACTAATTCCGCGAGGTGCGTGTCGAGGTGCAAGAACAAGTCGATCAAGGTATCCATGAAGCAAGTCTAAGCCAAATTTGCGTGGCGGTGGCGAAACACTGATTCTAGCAGCGCGGGGCGAGAAGCGGGAGCGAAGAATTCCCGGATGTGAGAGCCGACGCGTGGCAGGTGTTTATTCGGCGATTTTGCCGTAATGAATCACCACGCGGCCCAGTTGTGCCATTGCTTCGTCATTATTCGCGTCAGGAAACTCGAAACGCAGATATCTGGCTTCTTGCGGTACGCCGTCACCATGGACCACGGCGTGGCGAAGATAATTGTAGTCATTCTTGGCACTCGACCATTCCTGGACGAGAGCCGTGCACGGCTCAAATTCCTGGCCATCTTTGGATGCGCTCACTTTGAGTTCAGAGGCCTCATCAACAAAATAAGCTTCCACAAACCAACTCGCGATCGGCTCGTCGACTTCATAAGTTACTGAGCTCCCCGGCGCGAGTTTCAAACGATGCGAATCTTCGCGCGTTTTGCGATCCTCGCCCGTGGCAAACTCTACTTTGCCGTCGCTGCGCGCCACTTTTGACGTATCGAGGCAGTTGTCGACCAAACTCCGCTGCACGACTTTCACCGGGCCAACCTGGTTCGAGGGTGCCGAAGTCCCCGACGCATTGCGCGCGACAACCGCATAGTAGTAGCTCTGACCCGGCGCGGCGGAGCTATCGCTAAACAGCGGCGCGTAGGGGAGGGCGGCATCGCTAATCCCCTGGCCGATTGTTTTCCAGGGACCAGCGGCAGCGGTCGCGCGGAGTACGTCGTATTTTGCCGCGCCGGCGCTCCCTTGCCATGAGATCGCGCTGGGATCAGTGATCGGCAACAGGGTGGGCGGTTCAGGCACGGGTAGCGAAGGAACTTCAAGCCCCCGAATCGCAAACGCGGCCTGACGCATGTGTTCCAAAACTTCGGTTTCCTCGTAGGCTGCGCCGCTGGTGAACCCAGGCCAATGATATGCTTTGAACACACCCGACCCCAGCGGTTCGCTGTGCCAATAAAATCCGCCGTCGCGGTGATGGTAGCGCAAGCTCCACACGAGCGCGCCGCTGATCCCTTCATTCACCACGAGATCGAGCACGTCTTTCAACTCGGCTGCGGGAATAAAACCAAACTCACCCACGAAGTACGGCTTCTGACCCCGGCATTTGGCAGCGGCCTCGCGAATCGGACCGATAAAATTTTTCCCCGGTTGGGGGTAATGATGCGTCGTGATGACGTCGATGTTTGGATCAGCGAGTTGCTCTGGCGAAACTCCTTGTAGGGAATTGCCGTCGATTACCAAATGTTGGGAGTCGATGCTCTTGATGAACGCCGCGATCCGTTTGGTCCACTCATGCGGCGGCTTGATTTCGTTGCCGGTTTCCCAGCCGAAGATCGTGGGGTCGTCCTTGTAAGCGACCCCCGTGAGCGAGTTCTTGCGATTGAGCACATAACGAATCGTTTCCTCGAAATCGGCGATCACCTGTTCGTCGGTCCAAAAATCATCCGGCTCTTTGCCGCGAAAGGCGGCGTACTCCGCGCGACCGCCCATCCACCACCATTGATCCACCAGGGGCACGAAGATGCGGATCCCTTTTTCTTTAGCGGTCTTTAGCACGAGATCAAGAACTTGAAACGCCTCTTCGTTGAACTCGCCGGGGCCCGTCACATACACGAAATCGCCCATGTCAGAACCATCGCGCTTGACGGTGAGCACATAGGTCCGCACCACCGTGCCCCCCATTTGCCTCACCGATTCCAGGGCATCGTTGATTTCAAATTCGGTCGGCCATCCCCAGGCGGTTTTTTTGCCGGGAGCGAAATCGTCTTCCACTTGATGCAAGTTGGGAATATTGAACGACACGAAGCGGAATTCCTCGTCGCCGTCCATCAGCTTATCACCCTGGCGGGTGATGAAATGCTCAATTTCTTTTGCTTGTCCTACTAAAGTAGTGAACATCGACACCACAATCAGAATCAGGTGCAAATAATTCATGGACGAGCCTTTGTGAATAAATCGCAGTATATCAATAGCAATAACCACCAAGGCACGAAGGGCACCAAGAAGAATGTTTGATCGACTCTCTCAAGACACTTTCTTTGTGTCCTTTGTGCCTTGGTGGTTAAATCATTTCCGAATCAGGGAGTCTATCGTACCAACTGAATTTAAGGAAAACCGTGAGAATCACCAACGTGATCGCTACGCAGGTCACCCATTGCCATTCGCGCAGCACGATAAAGATGGGGAGCGACGTGAGACACAACTGCCAGACGATGCCGACCAACACGTTGACAGTGTCTTTCAGAAAATCATGATTCGGCTGGAACGACGGATCTTCGCTCACCACCAATTCGCGGATCGGTCCCCACACTCCCCAAGGCCGTGTCGTGCGGTAGAAGTTTTTCAAAATCGCGGTGTCTTCTGGTTCGCCAAGATAGGTGCCCAACAAACAACCGGCGAGCGACAAAACCAGCAAGACCGGGAACGCATAGATCGGATTAGAAACCACGACCGCCGCAACTTCAGACGAAAAAATCAGCGGAGCAATGCGAGGCACCAACTCGGGAATCACCATCGCCCCCACGATGCCCGCCATCATCCCCCAAAAGTATCCGTAGCCATTGAATCGCCACCAAGTCCATTTCAGCACGTTGGCCATCGCATAGCCGCCATACAACGCGCCCACGATCCACATCATCACTTGCGTGATGTTGTTGGCCAGTAAACCGAAGATGATTCCAACGACGAGCACTAGTAGCGACGCCACGCGGCTCAGCCAGATGTCGCGCTTTCCCGAAGAGTTCGGATTGATGAACCGTTTGTAAATATCGTTCACCAAATACGCTGGGGCGGCGTTGATCGTCGCAGCGAAGTTCGACATAAACGCCGCCAGCAAACCGGCCAAGAGCAACCCCACCACGCCCACGGGCATCGCCGATTTGGTTAGTACGATGGGAAGTACCCGCTCAAAATCCGGGGTTTCCATCGCCCGCAGGTCAGGCATGCAAAACGCCAGTGCGAGAATCGCAATGCCCGTAATCATCATGTAGCGGGGGAAGTAGAGCACGCAGCAAACCATGCCGTTCATCATGCAGGCCTCGCGGGGGTTCCGCGTGGCTAACACCCGCTGCATGTCGTAATTGGGGGCTGGTCCCGCGAGACTCGCGAGCATCCCCTTGAAGAACATCATGCCAAAAATGATGCCGAACCATTCGTTGCCGTCCTTAGCGAGCGACTGATTCACCGAGTCGAGAATCCCCGTCCAATCGAGGTTCAATTTCCAGCCAAAGAAAGGATTCATCCAACCGTCGGGAATATTCGTGCGAATCGTCTCCGGCGAGACTTTGTAGATAGCAATCACGCCGATCAAAATCGAGGTGGTCGTGAGAATTGTGAACTGCAAGACCTCGGTAACGACAACGCTGACCATGCCCCCTTTGATCACGTAGAGCGATGTGATCCCAAGGATCAAAATGGCGTACACATTTTCATTGGTCATTAACCCCGTGGTTTGCGAGGAAAGCTCCCAGGGTAGCATCGCATCAGCGAATTTTCCGATCCCCTTGAACGCGTAGGCCAACATGCCGATGGTGTTCACAATCGCGAAAAACACCACGCTCAAGTGGGCGAGATTTGCCCCAGGTCCACGGCCAAAGCGAAACTGAATCCACTCGGCCCCGGTCAGCACGTTCGAGCGCCGTAGCCACGCGCTCAAGAACATCATCAGGAAAATCTGATTGAACACGGGCCAGTAGAACGGCAGCCAGATGCTTTTCAGCCCATAGCCGAAGAGCCAATAGACCATCAGCATCGTGCCCGAGATGTCGAACATTCCGGAAGCGTCGGAGATGCCGAGCAAGTACCAGGGCATGCTCTTACCGCCCAAGAAGTAGGAATCGAGATCCTTGGTGCCGCGCTTGGAAACCCACAAACCGGCGACAATCGTCACCACGAAGTACACGATCAGAATGACCAAGTCGAAGGGATGAACGGTCATAACGAATCGCCGACGCGCTAAGAATAGTAGGCCGGAACGAGTTCTGCGAGTTCCGGAATGCCAATGTTTCTAATTCAAATTTGCCGGAACTCGTACAACTCGTTCCGGCCTACAATAGTACCAAAAGGCTGTCTAAAACACGGCCGAGTTTTCTTTGGTGAATGCGATGAGTTCGCTCAAGTGTGCGTAGGCCACACACGAAGCCGTGTCCGCCGCGCCATAGTAAATCGCCAGCTTGTCTTGCTCGGCATGGCACAGCGCCGCACATGGGAAGACTACGTTCGGCACGTGGCCGAAAACTTCGTAATCTGCCTCGGGCGTGAGCAGATGTTGATTCGTGCGGTACAGCACTTTCGAGGGATCATCCAGGTCGAGCAGCGCGGCCCCCATGCTGTAAACGAAGCCGTTGCACGTGTCCATCACGCCGTGATAAATCATCAACCAGCCATCTTCGGTTTCAATGGGGATCGGTCCGGCACCGACCTTCGTGCGCTGCCACCACTGGCCCGTATGATCGCCCCCTTTGCGCATCACCAAACGATGCTTGCCCCAGTGAATCATGTCGGGACTTTGGCTCACGTAAATATCGCCGAATGGCGTGTGGCCATTGTCGCTGGGACGGCTCAGCATGAAAAACTTGCCGTTGATCTTGCGCGGGAACAACACGCCGTTGCGGTTAAACGGCAAGAACGCATTTTCCATGAGCGTGAAACGCTCGAAATCTTGCGTGCTCGCGACGCTGATCGTCGGGCCATTGTGCCCCCCGCACCAGGTGATGTAGTAGGTGTCGTCGATCTTGCACACCCGCGGATCGTAGGCGTAGTCGTTGGAGTGAGAGTTTTCCGGATCGTTGGTAAACTTGATTTGTTGCGGCTCGATGTGCCAGACGAGGCCATCTTCGCTCCAGCCGGAATGCAGATGCGGATAACGCGAACGCAACTCCACGCGAAACACGCCGGCAAAGCCGTCGCCGAAAGGAACAACCGCGCTGTTGTAAATGCCCTGGGCACCAGGAATGTAGTGCCGACCGATTACCGGATTTTCCGAGTGCCGCCAAACGACATCCTTGCAACCAGCGGGACGTTGCTGCCATGGAATTGATGCAGGTGCCTGTTGACTCTTGCGGCTTGGCTCGCGTGTTTTTGGAGTCGCTACGGCTGTCGCGCCATTTCCGGGTTGGCTGGATTCCCTGGGATTACTCATCGAACTCTCCATCCTATCAAAGCGATCAACATCGCATTGCTCACTCTGTTGAGTGTCTGTTCTCTTGTTCTCGAATTGCTTTCAAGTTAGCCGCACGATTTCAACAGAAGCCGGCGTCGGCTAACCATATGACGATAAGGGAGTGTTGGCCTGTCGCGGAAAACTCAATTACTTGAGCACGACCGCAGCGAGATGGAACTCGCCCAAGCCACACTTTAGGACATCGACCGCGCCAGCGACCTGCCTATCAACTACTTTAACACCCAGCCGCAAAGAGTTCAAGTAGTTGAGCATATTCTCCGAAACAACTTTGCCCCCTGCGCAGTTGTCAGAGCTTGCCTTGTGGTGGATCATGGCGGAGATAGGCTCTTCTCTTCGCCACCGGGTAGGTACAGATTCATGTCTGGTTCGTCAGCTCCTCGCTTGAAAGATGTCGCCCTGGCGGCCAATGTTTCCATGAGTGCCGCTTCGCGGATTTTACGCGGCGAGCGCGACCGCTTTGGCGAGGAAACCTGCCAGCGAGTGCTTGATGCCGCTCGACAGTTGGGCTGGCGTCGGAATCTGCTCGTCAACGGCATGCAGACCGGCCGCACCAAGATGATCGGCGTGATGATTCCCCCTTACGATTCCTTCTGGGTCGACGTGCTGGCGGGCATCCACTTGGTCTTGGCGGGGGCCGACTATTTGCCCATCACCGTCTGGGTCGGCGATTGCCAGGAAATGCCTCACTTTGAGAAGGACGACGACCAAGGCCTCGGGCAAATCAGCCGACTCTTGGATCGCCGCGTCGATGGCCTCATTCTTTGGCCCTCCTTTGCCGTGGCCTACTACGAGCACTTCCGCGAATTGTTGGAGCGGCGTGTGCCTGTCGTGGTGATCGACCACGAGTTCTCGGAAGATAAAATTGCTGATTCCATCGAGACCGACGAACAACGCTGTGCCAATGCCGTTGCGCAGCATCTTTTGTCGCTTGGCCATAAGAATATCGCCTGCTTTTCGTCGCGCGAAACCGCCTGGCAAGCCTGGGCCGTGCGCCGCCGTGAATCGTTCGAGCAAGCGCTTTCAGGACATGCTGATGTGAAGGTCAAGAGCTGGCGGCTTAACCCCTGGGGCACTGATGGGCTCGAAATTGCCGAGGAAATTCTCACGCAAGACCCTCGGCCCACGGCCGTGTTTTGCGTGAGCGACCACGAGGCTCTCTATATCTATGAGTCGGCCTCGAAGTTTAGCCTCCGCATCCCCGAAGATTTGTCTGTCGTGGGTTTTGCCGATTTGGATTTTGCCGCTAGCTTGCAACCCCCGCTCACCACGATGCGCCAGCGTCCCAAAGATATAGGACGCCGCGCGGCGCAACTGATTCTTGACCGCCTGGATGGCGACTTCGCCGACCATCCCCCCACGACCATCCGGGTCGGTGGGGATCTCATCGTTCGCAACTCAACCACGCAACGAGCTTAGTTGGCCCTGTTTGAGCCCGACTTTTCAAAGTTCGCACTCGACAGAGCTGATTTCCTCGGCTATTCAAAAGTTTTCACAAAATCTTACAGTCGTCTCTAAAAAATCTGTTTTTTCGCTGTTAAAATAGTTGACAAGTCTGGAAAGCAGTGGCTAGAATAAGGGGAGTCAAGTAGTTGAGCAGCTTTTCTTCTTCTCACTTGTGTGATTTGTGTTGAAATAGAGAGATAAAAAGCCGTTCGGCTTTTGCGAGTTCCTTTTCTTCTTGTTCTTGGAGGGTCTCATGAGAAAGACATCTGTGGTTTTTGTGGCGCTTCTGGCGTCGTTCGTTTTGGTCGGTTCGCAAGTCGCGTCGGCCGTGTCGACTAATCCGGTGAAGCCTACGCCGGCTCAAGTGCAGGCCTTGTTCGACGCAACGGCTGGTGATTCAGGCAATACGCAACTCAGCACGGTCAATAGCATCAGCGACACTGATCGAGGAATTAAAGTGGATGCCACGTTCCGTGTTGGTGTCGGCACTGGCGATCCTTTTGATCCGAATTTTGGGCAAAATTTTGCACGCATCACCCTGAAGACGTTTCCTTTCCCTCACTTGGATTGGAGTGCCTTCGACGGGTTGAAGTTGACGCTCACTCACAGTCTGGGAAGTTCGAATGGTTCTTTTATTCAGCCGTTTGTTCAGACGGGTGGTTCATTTTTGTTCCATGAACCATCGGGTGGTGGTATCGGTCTGGGGTCTTCTTCGCCAACGGATATTGTGTTTGATTTCAGCAATGCTCGGATCTTTAGCCCTTTTACTGATCCCATTGCCGTTGCGAATACAAACGACGTTGGTGGCTGGGGTATCCAGATCATCACCAATGGTTTGACCGTGGGTAATTCCTTGGATGCCACGATCTGCATCGAGTCGATTCCCGAACCAGCGACCTTGTCGATGGTCGGCTTGTGCGCGGTTGTCTTGGGTATGCGTCGCCGCCGTTAAGCGCGGATTTGAGGCGAACATTTTTTTGGAAGTTGATGAGTTTGTAGAGTTAGAAAAGTAGTGTGGACAGCTCATTCGAGCCCTGTCCACGAGGTACGCAGGGTTGTCGGCTTGGTTCCTGCGGGAACCGGCCGGCAGCCTGCTTTTGACTACTTTGAGTGCGGAATTGAGAAAGGCCTTCTCTTCTTTGAGGCAGACTTTCTCCCAGGGGGCGAACGACGTAGCTAGAATTTTTGATGGGGTGCCGTTCATCGTTCAAGTACTTGTCCGGAGGGATTTTTTAATATGAAGACTCAATTTCCAGGATCGTGGGCTCACCGAGCCGCATCCCTATTTCTCTTTGTCGCCTTCATTTTTTCTGGAGCCTTGTCAGCTCAGGCTCAGATTCTGCCGATCGACGGTTTTGAATCGGCGGGCCCACCCGCTCCAGATGCCAACGGCATTATTGGCGATCCCCTCAATACGTTCGCCGGCAATGCCGGCGAGTGGGTCACGGCTTTTTCACGTGCCGCCGCGATGGTGACTTTGGAGGTCAACTCCAATCCCCTATACGTCACTGCGGGAACCAAGTCGTTGCGAATTAACCAAGTGGGTGATTCAGGTGCCGGTGCGGCAACGCACTTTAACGACTCAGCCGCCTCACTCGGCAATAACCCCGTAACGGTTGGCCCTTGGTTCGATGAACTCCGGGCGCGCTTTGCCAACTATCAAACCGTTGGTGCCAATCCAGGCAACTGGGATTTGAAGATTGATTTTGTGATTGATCCCACGCTGATTCCGGCTGCGATCCCTGCCCAAGAAGATAGTGAATTCCTGCAAATCGGTGTCCTCTCGAATTCAGGCGGTATTTTTCAGCGGGCCAATCTCGCTAACTCCGTTGTGTTCCTCGACAACGGCGAAATCGAGGCCCTCCGCACTGCTGGCGTGCCCGCCACCTATACGCTCGTAGCTCCGGCCTCGGAAATGCGCTTCGATTTTGTCACCCCTCCCGTGGCTCACGGCATCGGCTTTAGTATCAACGGCTGGTGGGGCGTTGGTTCCACGTTGAGCATTTTCGCGGATAATATTCGTTTCGAGAATCGCAATCCCATCACCGCCGCCGACTTGAACGGCGACCTCGTTCTCAACCGGCTTGATTGGGGCATATTTATAGCGAACCATTACTCGCCCACGGCGACCACGTTGGCCCAAGGTGACGTTGACGGCGATGGCGACAACGACTTCGACGACTTCACTCGCTTCGAAGAGATTTGGGATGCCAATAGCGTTGTGCCATTTGCTTCGATGCTGGCTGGTGTTCCCGAGCCGTCGTCGATAATCATTGTCACCCTGGGTGCCTTGGTTGTGGGCTTGAACCGTCGCGTCCGCCGCACGCTGGCTACTCCATTGCTCGTGTTATTGGCCCTAGGCATTTCGTTGGGGCAAATGGCCTCGCCTGCCCATGCAGTCTTGGAGACATTTACCCTCTACAATTTCGAGAATGGTTTGAATCCTCCCGATAACTTTGAAGTCTCTGGAGATGCGATTGCTGGTTCGTCCGTGGCCGCTTCTTCGATTGGAGCCACCAATGGGACGGGCAGCATGGCCATGAACACACCCCTCTCGGGTTTCAACTGGGTCGCCACGAACGATATGTTTGGCGATGATCCGGCCTATGGTTTCATGAATCAAGCCTTGGACAAAGGGGCTCAGTATTTTGATCTCCGCATGGATCTCACCTTTCGGCCGGGAGATTTTACCGGAGGGGAGTTCGCCACCTTTGCCAATGCCTCGCTTCGCATTCAAAATTCCAATGATCCTCTCACCGTGACCGATCCCGGTCTCTCCTACGATTTTGTTGGTACGCAAACCCTGACTTTTTCTCAGCCGTTGACCGCTTGGGGTCTACCGGCTCAGGGGGGTGTGGCTGGCTTCTATCGGTTCGATATCGGTGTGAATGGCGACTGGGATTTAGGTCCAGGCATTGTCCATGTCGACAACATTCGCCTTGTACAAACCGCCGAGGTGCCACTTTTGAAGTTGCGGGTCAACACGGCTACCGGTGCCACCACCTTGGTGAACCAATCCGGATCCGCGATCAGTATGAACTACTACGAAATTACAAGCGAGGCTGATGCGGCCAGTGCTGACTTTGATGGCGATACGGATATCGACGGCCGAGACTTTTTGTTGTGGCAGCGGGGCGGCTCTCCCAATCCATTCAGTGCCGGCGACTTGGCTCTGTGGCAAGATCAGTACGGCGGTGGCGGCGGCGGTGGTGGTGAGGGTTCTCTGAATCGCCCGGCTTGGAATAGCTTGGATGACCAGAACCTCGATATCTTCGATGGCGTGGACCCCGACTTGATTCCGGGCAGCAATCCCGTCGAAGGTTGGGCCGAGGCCGGTGGCTCCGGTTCGACGCGACTCACTGAGGCGTTTCTGGTCGGCCAGTCGACGATTGCCAATGCGGCTCCGCCGATTTCGCTCGGCAATATCTTTACTGTCGGCAGTGATCAGAACCTGGTGTTTCGCTACCGTGAGCCCGCTCGCAATGGCTTCTTGAGAACGGGCATCGTGGAATATTTTTCGCCCCTGGGTGCCTTGTCCGTTCCCGAGCCCTCCAGCTTGTTGTTGGGAAGTTTGGGTCTGGCGGTGTTATCGCTGCGAAGAAGGCACAAACAAGGCTAATCCCCGGGAGGTCAACTTTTTGCGGTTTCTTGCTTTTGCTTTTTCAGAGCCTCACGAGATAAGATAGAGTTGATTCGTTGCTCGTCGAAACTCGTCATGGTGTAGCAGGTCGCTTGGCCAATGCCTTCATCAGGAATCGGTCCTTTTTTCCGTAGCATGTTTGATAATTTCGGTCGCTTTCATAATTAAAGTAGTTTAACGCGTTTGGGACGGCCACGTTGTCGGTGTGCGTCTCAGAGCAATAAGTTATGGAGTCAGGAAAATGCGTTCTTCAAAAAGGATCGAAGCGTTCACGTTAGTGGAGTTGCTAGTTGTGATCGCCATCATCGGTGTCCTCGTGGCCTTGCTTCTCCCCGCAGTGCAGGCGGCGCGCGAAGCAGCCCGGCGTACCCAGTGTCTGAACACTTTGCACAACCTTGGCATTGGGTTGCAGAACTATGCTGATACAAACAAGCAATTTCCCGAAGCCATGCAGATGCCTCAGGTACTCATGGCTCCGCCGATAGGGACAGGTAATTACTACAATTCTTCACGGTCGCAATATCTTTTCGCCAACTGGGTGGTGAAAATCTTACCCTTTATGGAACAAAGCGCAATGTATGATGCGCTAAGCGAAATTGGTGGTGGCAGCGTAGACGTACGAAAGATAGATACTATCGGAGGATTGTCTGGCAAGCTTTCCATGAAGAATGGATCCGTAAAGCAAATCCGAGGTACGCCACTTCAGTTCATGTTGTGCCCAAGTGACGGTTTCAATCAACAGCCGTTTGAGGGAGATGGCGGTAACTGGGCGCGGGGCAACTATGGCATCAATGCGGGTATGGGCTTCATTTGGAGTTCGGAAGACTGGTGGAACGACAAATCGGGGTTGGACTACTGCAAGCGAGGTATTGCCACAGTCAATCGCGGTGCCAAGTTATCGCAAATTGAAGATGGCACGTCCAACACGATTGCCATAGCGGAACTACGGGCCGGACTCAACCAAGATGATCGTCGCGGGGTCTGGGCGATGGGGCTCGTTGGTTCCAGCGTACACGAGGAACATGGGGCCAATGGCGTGTTAACGGTCAATAGTTGCGGTTCCGGGGACGAAGATATTTTTGAGGCGCAAAAGATCATTGCCTCCGTGGGCGAAGGCACGCTCAGGGCCGAGTGCATGATGCCAGACGCCAGTTTTCAAGAAAGCGCGCAAAGCGTGGTGCGCAGTAACCACCCCGGGGGAGTTGAGGTAGTGATGGCCGATGGCAGCGCGCAATTTGTCAGCGACTTTATCGACGCAGCCACATCCCCCAGCGCATTCCCTTGCGAAAATATGTCTACCTATGGGGTCTGGCAACGCTTAAATGTGATCGCTGATGGGCAGACAATGAATAACCCCTTTGGCGGTTGAGCGACGTCTCGTCGTTGGTCGTCTGATCGTGTTGCTTGGGATGTCAAGTTTCCGGTAATGAAATTGAATAAATATGAGTGCTTATCGACTAGCAGTTTCCGGCTTGGTTATTTTGGTGTTCTTGACGGGCTGCGGAGGGGGCGGTCCTTTCGATTACATTCCCGTGACCGGTCAGATCACCTATGAAGATGGCTCGGTGATCCCCGCGAAATCATGGCGCGTAATTTTCACCGCTTTGGACCATAATGATCCCAATGTGAGGCCTCGTCCCGCCACGGCCTGTGTCGACCCCGCCACGGGCAAGTTTGAGAACGCCACCAGTTACAAATATGGCGATGGCTTGGTCCCCGGCAAACACCGCGTGGCCCTCGCCGCGCTGGATGCCACGGGCAAAGAGATGAAATTGTTTCCGAAAGAGTGTGGCGATGTCAAAAATTCTCCGCTGATCGTCGATACGGCCAACCTGCCGCTCGAAATCAAAGTCCCCAAGCCGTGACGCGAGGGATCGCTCGCATTTGCGGCAAAATAGAAGAGAAGAATCCATGCACGGCTGTAACCAACGATTCAAGCTCTGGCCGCTGGTTCTCGCCACAATCCTCACACTTACGGTTTCGCCGCGACTCCATGCCGATCCCGCGCTCTATGAACCGGGCATTGATCCGGGAGTCGGTTTCAATCTGGTCTCTTGGGGCAACTTCGGCAACGGCGCGACCGTCTGGCAGAACGCCGTGCAGTCGGCCTTCGATGCGGGCTTCGACGAAGTCTCGCTCAGTCCCGTGCGATATTACACCGCCGGCACCGGCGCGATTGCCGCTACGTCGTCGAGTGGTCCCGAGCTCAGTCACATCGCCGCCGGCATCGTCCGCGCGAAGCAGCTTGGCATGCGCGTGACGGTGAATCCCTTCATCGAGCCCGTCGGCTTCACCGGTTGGCGTGGGTTCTACAATCCCACGCCCAATTCCGGTGAGTGGACCAACTTTTGGAACAATTACCAGCAGTACATGGTCGACGTGGCCACGATCGCCCAGGCCAACGGAGCGGATGCGGTCTCAGTCGGCACCGAACTGCGGGCGTTGGAGCTTAACGTTGGCAACAACCCAAAATGGACCTCGGTGCTCGATGCCGTCGATGGCGTGTTTACTGGCGAGATCGGTTACGCTTCGAATTGGGACAGCTACAACAGTGCCAATACAGCCACGGCGATTTGGGATCATCCCGCGGTGGACTATGTGGGAATCGACTCGTATTTCCAAAATCTACTTTCGAGTGCGCAGGCGAATGCTTCGGGCACTTATCCGAACACCACCTTTATTTCCCAAGTCGAAAACGCCTGGAACAACAAACTCGACAACGAAATTCTCCCCTTTGCCGCAGCGCGGCAGGGGGGCACGGGTTTGCCAGTGAAGTTCACCGAGATCGGTTACCTGCCTTACAACGGCACGGCGGTCACCCCGCAGAACGGCAGCGGCACGCTTGACGATGACGAGCAAAACATGGTCTTCGAGGGTTTCATGCGAGCCCTGGATGGCCGTCAGGCGTCGGGCGAATTTCTCGCCGCGCATATTTGGCAATGGGACATGCAGGGCTCTAACGGCAGTCAGTGGAACATGAACCCCAACGGCGGCAACCAACCGACCAATCAGCAAACCGCCCAATGGCTTTCGAGCTTCATGAACGGCACGAACGTCGATCCATTTGGACCGCCCGGCCCCACTCCAACAACTCAGGTGCTTTACAGTTTTGAACCCGGCCTGGAAGGTTTCGCTTTCCCCAACTTTGGGGGGAGCACAAGTTCCTTGGCCCAGGCCACCGGCACCGGTGCCACGGAAGGAACCAAGAGCCTGGCAATCACCAAGACCGACGACGACTGGACTTGGGACGCCCGCGTGTTCATGGGGGGAACTCAGCTCCAAGCGATGCAAAACGCGCTCGCCGATGATATCGACAATTACGTGCTCGAAATGGATATCAGCTACGAGACGGCCGCGTTGCCCGTGGGGCTTACCGATCTCAATATGCATGTGTCGTTTCAACCAACCGGTGGCGCATGGACTCAGGCGTTTCCGTTTGCCGATATCAACAGCCGCGTCACGCAATCGTTCCACGTCGAGATTCCGCTCAACACGTTTAATCTCAGTGCGGGACTTTCCGGTTTGGCGTTTCACATCGGCTTCGTGGGTGCTTGGCCCAACGGCAACAATGCGACGATCTACGTCGACAACATCGCGCTCACCGATTTGTTTCCCGACAGCGCTGATTTCGACGGTGATGGCGACGTGGACGGCCGCGATTTTCTCGCTTGGCAACGCGGCGCGGGCGATGCCAATGGTGATGGGACCACCAATCATCTCGACCTCGCGATTTGGCAAACCCAATATGGCACGATCAACGATCCGCCGCCGCTGACTGCCCCAGTGCCAGAACCCACGACCGCTCTGTTTTGCTTACTGATAGTCCTCGCCGCTGGCGGCCGCAGGTGTCATTCTGAGGGAGCCTAGGCGACCGAAGAATCTGGCTTCAATCATTGTTGACGATCCTTCGCGAGTATTTTTATGCCCAGTCAAGTTTTTCGTTTGTTGACTTTCGTAATAATCGTCATCCTAGCGACTGATGTCTCCGCCGCGCCGCCGGAAACTCAAGAACACGAATTCGTCAAAGGCATTTCTTGGGGCTGGGTCGGTTCGCGGGGCGATTACGAATCGCCCGAGGCGGCGGAGTCGATGAAAAAACTGGCCGCGACTGGTGCCGAGTGGGTCTGCATCGCGTTCGCCACGACCATGCAGTCGCCGCACAATCCCGACTTCACGTGGGGCGACGACAAGACCTCGATGGTCACCGACGACGAAATCCGCCAAGCGGTCAAGCTCGCGCGCGACAACGGCCTCAAGGTGATTTTGAAACCAGTCGTCAATTGCGACGATGGCACCTGGCGGGCGTGGATTCGCTTTTATCGGCCCGTCACGGAAGAGGAAAAAGCTGCGGGCACCACCGGCGAGATGGATCCCTGGGGCGATGTGCCGGTGATGCGCGAGGGGGAAGTCAAAGACCTCGCGGCGTGGGATCGCTGGTGGGGCAACTACCAAAACTTTCTCATCCACTACGCCGAGTTGGCCCAGGAAACCGACGCCGAAATTTTCTGCCTCGGTTGCGAGATGTCGTCGACCGAGGAATTCGTCGACAAATGGCGCTCGCTCATCGGCGAGATTCGCCCAATCTATACGGGCCAGCTTGTCTACGACATCAATCACGGGCACGAGAACCAACTCGCCTGGTGGGACGCGGTGGATATCATCGGCGTGAGCGGCTATTACCAAGTTCCTCCGCCAGAGGGTGTCACGATTGAAGAAGCCGTCAAGCAAACCACCAGCGAGGCCGAGATCGCCGTGGAGCTTGCCAAGGTAAAACAGCAACTCGCCGAGGTGAGCCGCAAGTGGCACAAACCCGTGATGATGATCGAAACGGGCGTGACCAACGTCCGGGGCTGTGCCCGCTATCCGTGGTCGCACCCCGATGCTGAACTCGGCCATCCGCTCGATGAGGCCGAACAAGCGAATTACTACCGAGCGTTCTTCAAAACCTTCTCCGAGGATGCTCCTTGGTTCATGGGTTACGCCTGGTGGGATTGGCCCGCGCGGCTGTACCACCCCTCGCAAGCCGCCCAGAATCGCGGCTTCTGCATCCACGGCAAACAGGCCGAGGAAGTTGTGAAAGAATGGTACGCGAAACCCTCGCCGGCAGTCGTGGTGGAGTAATTCACGCGAACTTTTCCAGGCTTTTCATAGTCTCTGTGCATGTTGTGGTCCATGACACACGCGGCCCGCATTTGCTACAATCCGTAGCTCGCCTTTGTACCCACCCATTCAGACAGTCACTTGTGAGCCATGGACAAGACTCTCCCCTTTGCCGCCGCCGCGCTCGAGCGCATTCTGCAAGATTATCCCACCCCGTTTTATTTGTACGACGAGCAAGGCATCCGCCAGCGCACGCGCGATCTTAAAAACGCCTTCAAGTGGAATCCCGGCTTCAAACAATACTTCGCCGTGAAGGCGACCCCCAATCCGCATATCGTTTCGATCTTGCGCGAGGAAGGGAGCGGGGCTGATTGTTCGAGCCTGGCCGAGTTGGTGATCAGCGAGCGCGTGGGTCTCACGGGCGCGGCCATCATGTTCACCTCGAACAACACCACCGCCGCGGAATACCAGGAGGCGGCCCGTTTGGGGGCGATCATCAATCTCGATCATCCCAATCTAATCGACACGCTCGTCAACGCCACGGGTATGCCCGAGACGATTTGCTTCCGCTACAACCCTGGCCCCGAACGGACCGGCAACGCGATCATCGGCAATCCCGCGGAAGCCAAGTTCGGCTGCACCCGCGCCCAACTTTTGCAAGGTTACCAGCGCTGCCGAGAATTGGGTGCCCAGCGCTTCGGCCTGCATGCCATGGTCGTCTCGAACGAGCGTGACGTACAATCGCTCTTGGACACGGCGCAAATGCTGTTTGAACTGGCCGTGCTCGTCCAACGTGAGACAGGCATCAAGATCGATTTCATCAATCTCGGCGGCGGCATTGGCGTCGCCTATCGGCCCACCGACCATGAAATCAATCTCACCGAGTTCGGCGCTGGGGTGCAAAAACTCTATCAGAAAATTCTCGCCCCCGCCAGTCTTGATCCCGTCAATATCCTCATGGAGAATGGCCGCGCGATCACCGGGCCATTCGGTTTCTTGGTCACGCGGGTGATCAATCTCAAGGAAACCTACAAAAAGTACGTGGGGGTCGACGCCTGCATGGCGAACCTCATGCGTCCTGGTATGTACGGGGCCTATCATCACATCACGGCCATCGGCAAGGAGAATCAACCGTCTGCCGGGATAGTCGACGTAGTCGGCGCGCTCTGCGAGAACAACGACAAACTCGCCATCGACCGCGAACTCCCCGCGCTCTCCGTCGGCGACGTCTTGGTCATCCACGACGCCGGGGCCCACGGCCACGCGATGGGGTTTCAGTATAACGGCCGGCTCCGCAGTGCCGAATTGCTCCTCAAGCCCGACGGTTCCGCCCAGCAAATCCGCCGCGCGGAAACCCTCGCCGACTATTTCGCCACGGTCGAGTTCTGAAACACCGACATAGCCGCGACCGGGCACCATCGCGCAGCGATGGTCGGAGTCGCACGGCACAGAAAATCGGCACAACTGCTACAGCTTCCGCTCCCCACGCTGCTATCACCAGCAAAACGGGTAAACTCGCTCGTAAGCGGCCTACGTCGGCAAATCAGCACGACCGATAAAATAGGGTGAACCTACAGTTTTCCCACGTGCCGACCCCCGCCATGCCTTCCCAGCGCCTTGCAGTTTTGCTCACTTTGGCGATCACGCTATGGACCTCGCTTGGCTTGAGCGGGCTTGTTTATGCCACGGGCGAAGTGGAGAGCGACTTCGGCTGGGAATTCAACGACACGGTGTTTCAATTTGATGACGAACTCATTTGCGTTGCAGAAAACATCGTGCAAGACAACGCGGTCACTCCCGCGCAAGCGCTCGCGCCTCAGTTCAGTTTGAATGCCCGCCGTCGCGCTCCCAATTCGCGTCCCGCGGCAAGTTCAAACGCCGGAACAGCCACGCTTGCTGGTTTGGCGAGCGTTCCCTACATGATCGGCGACACGGGGGCGGGATCCTGCCTCGGTTTCCAAGGCTTGGTGCCCGCGCAGCTTTCGCATCCCACGCTCGCCTGCGCGCGGCTCAACATCGCCGAAGCCAACTCACCTTTGCCCACGGATCGCTTCTACTACAGCTACCGGCATTTTGCCAATGCCTCGACGATCTCGGCCTACCAATTCGCGGAATCGGTCGACATCGACCGCCACCTGCTCGCCTGGGAGCATGTGTTTTGGGACGACATGGCCTCGCTCGAACTGCGCTTGCCGATTGAATTGCGGATGCGATCAGATATTTTTTCGATCATTGCTCCTGCATTCGGCGTGGTCGATCCACTCGTGGGGCCCAACGGCGGTCGCCGCACGGAGCTCGGTAACATCGCGGCCATCTTCAAGTACCTGCTCATCGAGCGCGACTGGGCGGCGCTTTCCGCCGGTTTGGGGATCACGCTCCCCACGGCCCAAGACGTCGACTATCGTTTGGCCGTCGATGGCGAGATTGAATTTCCCGGCTTCCCGGGTCTCACCGCCGATGAAGCCGCCGCGTTTCAAGGAATCTTCGCCAACGAAACCATTTATCTCGAACCGTTTCTGGCCTGGCTCATGAAAGAGCCAACTTCGCCCTGGTTCCACCAAGGGTTCTTGCAGTTTGAAGTGGCCGCCAATCCGTCGCGCGTGACCTTCGACGGCGACGGGGCCACGCTCTTCTTGCAGAGCGGCGTGCCGATTGGCTTCTACGATTTTTTCACGCCGGTGCCCCAGCGCGTCGAATTGTTTTCGCAAACCTTGATGCGACTCAACCTGGGCACGGGCTATTTGTTTGTCGACCGCCCCCAAGCACGCGGCCTGCGGCAACTCGCCAGCCTCTTTGAACTTCACTACACGACCACGCTCACGGACGCCATCCTCAGCGAAGTTCCCCTCACGACGCAGTCCTCGGTCGGCACGGTTCCCCTGCAAACTATTACCGTCGGCAACGGCATGAATCGCGTCGACATCCTCAACGCGGCCACGGGGATCTCGATGAACTACGCCGGCTGGATCGTCACCAACGGCGTGGCCGTCCCCCTGCGCGACGAATCCAACCGCGGCTTCGACTTTGAATACAACTTCCAATTGCAGCGGCCGTTTTAGCCGCCCATCATTCCCGCGCCCCTTGCCCACCCTTACCAAGCTCGAAATCCACCTTCTCAGTCGTTCCCGTGAACGCAAACACGCCCTCATCCTTGTAGGCGGGATCAATCGGTGTGATCGAGTCGCGGCCGACCTCGAACGGCTCGAGTCCGTGGCGGAACGCGGAACGCTTCACCTGGCCCTCGCCCGCCGGTTTACCGTTCACGAACAGCTTCAGCGTGCCGCTCCCTGTCGGCGTGCCGTCGGGGGTGAACTCCGTTTTCAGCGTCACCTTACCCTCAGGCAGGGTTTCCGTACCAGGGATCGTCACGTCGGCGACGTCGAAGAAGGTGTAGCGAAACACCGGCTTGCCGTCTTTCACATACAGCGACCAGCCTGCCGAGAACGCGCCGGCACAAGTGACGACGCCTTCCGCGCCGCCCTCGGGTATCTCCAGTTCGGCGGTGATCGTATGAGCCCGCGGGAAAAGTTGCGGGCCGATTGGCTCCGGCAACCACACGTTGTTACCAAAATACGCCCAACTCGTTTTCGGTTCACCTGACATCCGCAACTTCGGATCCATGCGCTCCGAGAACCTCGGATCGAACGGCAACACGTCGTAAGTCTTCGCTTCCTCCAAGAACTTGGCTTGCAGTTCGGCGAGTTTCTCGGGCTCTTTTGCCGCAAGGTCATCGGCTTGGCTGAAATCGTCGTTGACGTTGTACAACTCCCACGGGGCCTGGAGGAAATCCAGACTGCGCCCCAGCGTCACCCACGGGAATCCGTACCGACTACACGCCACCCAGCCGTCGTGATAAATCGCCCGGTTCGTCGCCAACTCGAAATACTGCGTCGTCCGCTTGCCTTTCGCTTGGGCATCGTCGAAGGAGTAGAACATCGACACCCCCTCGATCGGCTTCTGTGCGATGCCGTTCACAACCTTCGGCTCGGAAATCTGGCACGCTTCGAGAATCGTCGGCACCACGTCGATGACGTGGTGGAATTGATTACGAATTTCCCCCTTCGACTTGATGCCAGCGGGCCAGTGAACAACGAGCGGATTCCGCGTGCCGCCGAAGTGACTGGCGACCTGCTTCGTCCATTGAAACGGCGCGTCCATCGCCCACGCCCAGCCAACCGGCACATGCGGTTCGCTCGCCGGCCCGCCGATCTCGTCGATTCGCTTGAGTGTACTCTCCAGCCCGAGCTGAATGCCAATCAGGCTGGCGATCTCGCTGAACGTCCCCTCCAGCCCACCTTCGGCGCTCGCGCCGTTATCGCCCACAACATACATGACGAGCGTGTTGTCGAGCTCGCCCGAAACGCGCAGGCTCTCGATCAGTCGACCGACTTCGTAATCGGTGTAGGCCATGTACGCAGCGAAGTTCTCCATCAGCCGCGTGTAAACTTTCTTCGCGTCGGCAGACTGGGTGTCCCAGGCGGGAATCTCTGCCGGTCGAGGAGTAAGCTTCGTCCCCGGCGGGATGATACCCATTTCCAGTTGCTTAGCATGTGTGAGTTCACGTTGCTTATCCCAGCCGTGATCGAACTTGCCGACGTACTTTTCGCGCCATTCCTGCGGAGCGTGATGCGGGGCATGTACGCCGGAGGTGCTGAAGTAATTGAACCACGGCTTGCCCGGGTCGGCCGCGCGAACATTCCGTGTCCAAGCAATCGCCTCGTCCGTCATGTCCGCGGTGAAGTGGTAACCCTCCTCCGGAGTCCGCGGCTGCGGCGTCCAGGTGGTGTTGCGGTAGATGACCGGGTAGTATTGGTGCGTTTCGCCCTGGTTGAAGCCATAGAAATAATCGAACCCCAGTCCCGTCGGCCAGCGATCAAACGGCCCCGCCGGGCTGATATCCGGTTCCGGCATGTTGTGCCACTTACCAAACATGCCGGTGGCATAGCCGTTGTCGCGCAGCATCTGGCTCACCAGCGCCGTGCTGCGTGGAATGATGCCCGTGTAGCCGGGGAAGCCGGTGCCCATCTCGATAATCACGCCGGTGGCGACGCTGTGATGGTTCCGACCAGCGAGCAGCGCCGCGCGAGTCGGGCTACACAACGCGGTCGTGTGGAACCGATTGTAGCGCAGGCCGTTATTCGCCAGCTTGTCCATGTGCGGCGTCGGCACCGGCCCGCCAAACGTCGAACACATCCCAAAGCCAACATCGTCCAAAATAATGAGCAACACGTTCGGACTTCCCTTCGCGGCCCGAACAGGTTGCGGAAAATTCGGCGTCGAGTCCTGGTGGGTCTTGCCAATTTTGCCTTGAAAGGCGGGGTCCGGTTGCGGCAGGCTTGTGGCTGTCCCCGCGGTCGCAGGTATTTCCGCTTGGGCTTGCTGGGCAAAAGCGAATTGACCCAACACAACCAACCAACCGCAGGTCAGCACAACAAAAACCCAATCCTTGGTTCGCACCATGACAATCACCCTCAGGAAACAGTAGCCAGATTAGAAAACAAAAACCGCCGCGCCAGGATTCTATCACCCCACCAAGAAGTTGGCGAGCAGTTCGACGCTCCCAGCCGCTCGCAGCCTAGCGTCCGCACCAACCCAAGCGAGCGGGGGACGTAAGTCCCCTGCATCCGTCCCCTGCAAGGGAAATTTTGAAACCAACTCTAGCAATCGCACCCGCCACCCAATTACAATATCACCTGACGGCCCGCCCAACGCGACTGGCCTCACCCCCATTAATCCACCACGATTCGAGACCGCTCACGAGTATTCCGCCATCTTCCAGGGTCCACGAGGCAACCACCTCGGCGGACCCTTTTTATTGGTAGACGCTCTTCTCCTCCGAGTTCCAGCAGCATCCCCACACCACTCTATTTGTCTGTTGCAGTGGCTACCGTGTTGGGTGGCGACGTCCAAGTGCCATCAACGATTACCTTTGTCTTGCCCGCAATAGAATTGTTGTGGATGAGCTGCGCGGGAAAGGATTCCAGTCGAACGCAGCCATGTGAAGCGGGATAAGCGGGCACGTCGGGGTGACTATGCAAGGCAACTTCTCGCGGGATATGAAACCAAGTGACATGCTTGCACTCGGGAACACTGGGCAGATAGTCATTAAAACCCGCGACCTCCCACTCACCTTTAGGCGTGCAACACGAATCTGTTCGCCGACTCTCCTCGTACTCGTTGCAATCGCCTCCGACGCCCACGCCCGGCGAACTATGGAATGGCCCGGAATTTTGCTCAGCGGCGTTGGGGCCAAGCCAATTCAGTCGCACACTCTGCTTAGGACTCGTCAAATCGACTTGAATCGATGCGATATAGGTCTCGGGATAATCATTCAATCGCAGTGAGAGAGCGGCCCAGCCGTCCTCAGCCGTCGCAAAAGGCTGTTCTTGGCTGTAGTAGACATTCGCGCAGTGATAGATTCCTTGAGACACAAGCGCCAAGAGTCCGATCATCAACGCTATGTTGAGACTTGAAAATCGCATCGTAGTTTCATGACGCTCAGGTCAGCTCGCCTGTTGCTAGGAAGTTGCACTCAAACCTTTGTGGAACAAGTCTTTGTGGGAAGGTTCACCATCGAATCGGTGTCGCTGAACTGCCAAAACGCAGGCCATGAGCAGCGCTAGCGGAATCATGATGGAAAAGCCGTTCACTTGGGAAGCTACGAAACCGAAGCAGCCGCAGTCGATTTCCAATCCACGAGCCAAGACGCTGGCTTGAGCCAGGGCGTAGGTGGCGAACAGTCCTCCCGCCATCCAGAGGGCTACCTTTTCTGCTTTCCTAAATGCAATGCACAGAGCCAACACAATTTGCAAATAGGGTATGAAAATACCAACGACACCCGCAAGTTGGGCAGACACAATCTTATACGCGGCAATGCTGTACATAAAAAAATACGGCTGCCACGCATGGACCAAGCCGCTGTAGAGCAGAACGCCAGCAACAATCATGGCTGAAATTGCCGAGATGAATCGCATCAGATTCTCCCGAAATTATTGGCTGGCAGATTGCCCATGCGTTGCTTGCGACTCTTGCTTCATTTGGTATTCATACCAACCTTCGTCGCAGACCGTGACATTTTGGAAGCCAAGATTCACCAAGTTCGTGGCCACCGCTTCGTCGTAGCCGCACCTTGAACTCTGGCAGAACACAACAATCGGCGTCTCCCGGCCAACGTTTTCGAGATAGTCGCGGATACTCCACTGTGAAGCACTGACGGGTATATTGATCGCTCCAAGCAGGGAACCTGCCTCAAAATCTCTCTCCCGTCGAGCATCAATCAAGAGCTTCGATGAATCCTTGCTCGCATCTTCGGCCTCTGCTAACGTGCCCAAGCGAAATCCGTTGGCGGCATGCGCGGAGGTGGCCACAACCACGCCGCGCAGATGATTCTCGGGGTCCGCCATGACGGCATTACCCAAACCGGCCAGCAACGCGGCAGCCGCAACAATGAGCAATACCTGATTGGACGAGCGTAGTCGATTGAGGTTGATTCTGAACGACGGAAAGCTGCCAACAAGTCCGCAGCCAATCAGCGCGATTTGTAGAACAGCCAGTCGCCCCAGCCAGACCGATAAGAGCGGATTTTCTCCTTCGCGCGATACGAGAATCCCCAGCCCACTCCAAACCCCCAGAAACTCGGCTGTTAGTAACCGCGATTCTTGGTTCGTTCCATCAAAGATAATCACACCATCCTTATCCTTGATTGCGACGACCCAATGGTTGAATTGTTTTTCGGTGGGTGTGGACCTGATATTGGCGATCACCGGGCAATCCACCTGACCCAGGTCGAAGGACGACAGGCGACTCACAATCTGTGCCTTGCCCCCCGCTGCTGTGATGACACGAGCAACCTCTTCCGGCGTGCTACCGCCACATTTGCCAACATAGCGCGCGGCAAAAAAATCTCGTGGTTCGGCGTCGAAGCCGATCATTTTGAGCGCGGTGCAGGCGGCATACACGCCGCACAGCGAACCGACGGTATCAACCTGCGAATTGGGCGATTCGCGTGGGAGTTGTTCCTTCACTGAAAGACCGACATTTTCGATGTCGGCGCCAAAAGTGGGTAGGGTCAGCAGCCCTAATTGAAGAGCCACTATGGCAAGAATCAACAAAGCTACTCTTGAGGTTTTATTCATAAACTTTGTACCCTAAGTAGTTTCCTGCCGTTTCCATAAAAAGTACATCACGATGGCCAAGAACAATAAATTGATACCGATCAATCCGTTGCCGCTCCAGACGCGTCTCTTGAAACTTGCAGCAATATCGCCGAGGCTGGTGGCCTGAGGGACGGCCTTCTCACCATTCCAAACATACGGTAGATGTTCCGCGCCTCGAATCGCCACGGAATGTCCCACAGGTGCCTTAATTCTGAGAAGCCATTCAGAGTCATCAAAGCTTTTTCGAAAGATGCATTTTTCGATTTGAATATCAGTCACAACAGAAGTGACTGGCCCCTGTTGAGACATGACCTCTTGATGCACAGACATAACTCTAGGAAAAGCGATTCCATCTGAGCGGTCAAACTTAATTATAGTCACGCGCCATTCGATTTTGCGCACGCCACCTTTTGGCCAAAACTCACCGTCGCCGGCCATGTCGATCTCTGATACGAGTTTACCATTCGACATATGCATGGGAAACTTGGAGAGCGAAATTACACTTGGAAGAAAATCGTGCTCTTTAGAAAGCTCTAATTGCAAGTGACCATAAATCGACTTGCAGTCGACTATAATTTTGCCATCGTCAGAAGTGCGACTCGAAATTTCTTCTGCCTCCAATAGCTGCTTGTGCAACGGCCAATAACCAATCACCCAGAAAGCTGCCGCCGCATCGTTGAGATCGAAATAAAAGGAGCTTCGATCTATCTTTTGTGTACCGGCGATTTCTTTACTGTTGAGACTGAACATTAGATCATCGTTGACGCCCTCAACTTGTTCCAATAATTTGTTGTCAAGCCTTGCTTGTGCATTTAGTACTTCGTTGTTCTCATATAGCATTCTCTCTGTCAGGAATGCAATCGTACCACCAGATGAAAGTGGGTTCTTAGAAGTCATAGACAATAGCGCACGAGGACCATTCCTCTTGAGTACTAGTAGTTTTTCCCACGTCTTTTTATTGCCTCTTGACGGACGCATGCTATGCGTTGTTGAAAGAGTTGCTCTCATCTCTAACGATTCGAACCTCTCTAATGAATTCAGCAGCTTTTGAACAGCGCGATTTTCCTGCGCTTCCAGAGAGCTGGAATAAGAACTTAAACAATTCAACAGCATGATAAGTATGACGGATTTTGATCTCATCGAAAATACATTCTAGTAGCTATGACACATACGATTCCGACGTACCGTCGATTGTTAGACAGTACGTCGGAATGGTGAAGACCGTCAATCAATCACAAGCTGCTTGGTCACAATTGTTCGAAGTGTTGTCATGCTTATCTAACGTATTGCATCCTTCACCCCCGCAGGGAGATCCAGACGCATTAGCAGTGCATGAGAAAGTCGCTGTACCGGAACATATACAAGCGAGTTTGTCGGAATCACACCCCCCCGCTCCTGATTCACCACATTCTTCTGGTTCCCGTCCAGAATAGCTACAATCTCCAAGATCGCCAGCCGTCACAAACGAGGCCGAAGTCTCCGCAGGCATGGCAAGCGCAACGGCGAGTAACAAACCTAAACTGCGAATCAACAAATCAAAGCGTTTCATCGTTCAACTCCTTTGCTAAAAAAGTACCAAACTTACACGCTAACATTTGCCATTATCAGAATTCTCCATCCAGGCGATTCGCCTGGGCCCGATGCACTGAATCTTCAATCTCGTAGCCGATGGCCTGCACCGAGCCATCACAAAACGCCATATGCCAGATCGTCGGATGGGAACTGCCAAACGACCACAACGAAGGACCATACCATTTCTCGCTATCCGGTTGGGGCATATAGTCTTTTGGTTGCGAAAGAGATTTCGAGAATGTCCCCCGTGTAGTTGAAAAGCATGGCGGTTCCTCCGCCCAGAAGATACCTTCTGGGAAGAACCATTTTCCCTTTATTGGAGGAACCAA
>JAWXAV010000133.1:0-12859 GCA_034439695.1 Bythopirellula sp.
ACCACGCGCTAGACGCGCGGTGGGGACGACCAATAAAATGGGGAGCATTCGGTGCCTGGATCGGTTCCAGGCTCAGTCCATATGGGGAATGTCGGATTAAAGTTGGTAAATGTCACGTTGGCGGCGCCGGTCAGGGTCAATGCGCTGATGGTCGGTGAATTGTCAGAGATCGTGACGGTGTAGGTGCCGGCCAGATTGAAGGTTGCCGAGTCAAAGAACCCCGGCGATGTGTTGTCCGCCCAATTCGTGTCGGTCTGCCAGACGCCGCTGGCGGCCGTTTTCCAGATGTCGTTGGCCGCTAGGGACGGCGCGCCAGAAACCAACCACCACGCGGCCGCGGCCGCAACGACAGATCGTCCGATCGAAGTTCCAAAGCGTGTCATGATACGAGCCTTTCGAGTGATGCCAGGTTGCCCCTGGCTAAGTAAGTACCACCGCGCGGGAGCAGGAAACTGAGATCCCTACCACGCGGATGTTCGGCGAAAGCGCGCAGCCGAGCGCCGCCCCTCGACCACCAACAGCCCCCCCATCAAAAGCGCTAACCCCCCCGGTTCCGGCACGGCCACGCTCGTGGCGGTGAGCGCCATCAACGGCGCATTGCCGTACTGCTGCTGCCACAACAGAAAATCCCGCCCATCGCTGTCGTTGTCCCCATCAGCGTCGCCGAGTTGGTTGAGATTGTACGCCTGCTGCCAGATGCCCAGGTCGGTGGAGTCCACGTCACCATCATTGTCGAAATCCGCCGAGAAGAATGGTGTATTCACCACGGTCAGCCGCACGGAAGTGGCCAGATAGTCGACATGAAACGCCTTGCCCATCGGCAAGTTTAGATAATCAACCGTATGGAACTCACCCGCGATACTTGTTGCAGTGAGGATGTCGAACGTCGCATTGAGCGCCGGATTGTAGATATTACTCAAGTCGACAACCAATCGCCCATCGAGCGATGCGACTCCGGCGATATCGACGCGGTCCAACTCATTGAGTAACGGTCCATTGATTTCGGTGAAATAATCTCCCGTGTAGGTTTGCTGGAAGTTGTCGACATCGACGATACCGACTCCCGCGATCCCACCCGGATCAAACCGCCCCTGGTTCACCAAGAGGACGCCGATATCTGCTCCGGGATCGGCGACGATTGCCGAGCCATCGGGAACAATCAGGGCACCGGTTCCACTAAAAGTCGCCCCGGCGTCGATGTTGATGTTGTTATTCTCCAAGCGTAGGTTGCTGTTGAGCGTGGTCGTGCTTGTCGGACGGAATATGAGGAAGGAGTTGTTCTCCACGCGTAGGGTTGAGTCCGGCCCCGCGTTGATGGTGACAGTTCCTTCAATATCGGTCGAGTTAGTCGATTCGTATGTCCCCTCGGTAAGATTGATGGCCGAGCCAACATTGAAATCGAGCGCGAAACCATTGGTCAACACACGCCCATCGTCGTTCGCCACGACGGTTCCCGTAAATCCGAACGTCGCATTGTCGCGCAGTTCGAGGGTTTGATTTTCTCTCGCTTCGAGAGTTCCCGTGCCGGCGACGCCGTCCCAGTCGTTGTTGTTGGCCGCGGTCTCAAAGACATGCGTATCGGCAGGCGCATTGACAAAGAACCCCGAAGCCATGAGCCGGGTGTTATTGATCACGCGGGCCGAAACCAACCCTTGTCCTACAATGCCATTCGGATTGTCCACGGTAATCGTGCCGCCGCGAATTTCGCCGCCGAACTGATTCACGACCGTCACTGCCACGCCGGAATTCCAGGGGTTCGTGACGTTCAGAATGCCTGTGTCGTTGAGCGAGCCAATCACCGCGACGTCGAAGATGGGGCCATTGATGGTCAGGATACCGTCGTCAGCGTATAAGTCTGCGGTGCCGTCAAAATCGATGTCGGCATTAATAGTGCCGAAGCCACGCAAATCCTTGTTAGTGTCAGCACCGAGAATTCCGGGGCCATTGATCGTTCCCCCCGCGATTCTGTTGGGGTCGGTATTGTTATCGCCCCCCGCTAATCGCAACGGCTGACCCGCCGTGTTGATGTTGACGATGCCTGCGATGTCCAAGCGTGCCGTGGTCCGCACGTCGCCGGTAACATTCACCGTGCCATTGATGTTCACGTCGCTACCGGCCAGCAGCGTCGCGTCGACGTTGTCGTTCACGAGGTTCATCACACCGGGGCCGTTGAGGGTCCATTCATCGGCGGCATTGTCGAGATTCACCGTCAGAATACCCGTGCCGAAGTTGTGGTTGATGTCGAGCGTGTTGATGCCGCCGCCACCGTTGACGCGGCCGAAGCTCTCCATCGTAGCCGCATTGATTGTCATGGGGGCATCAATGTTCACAAAGTCGCCAACGCTATCCGAGCCGTCTAAATCGACGAGGCCACCGACCATGTTGATCGTCACCGCTTCGTTGACGTTGACAACACCGCCGAATCTGAGAAATCCATCGCCGGTGAATTCAGCGTTGTTCCCGCCGTTGACCGTGTCGAAGTTGACCGTGGAATCCAACGACAGCGCCACGCCATCGATATGGATGTCGGCGTCGGAATTAAAATCGACGGGCGCGGTAATCCGCGAAAAAAACGTCCCCGAGACATTCACGTCGGCATCAAGCGCCCCAGAGTCGTTGCCGATGTCCAGGGGCTCGCCACTCCATTCGGCGAATGCTAGATCCACATTGTTGCTGATCATGTTCAATGTGCCATCCATGACGAACTCGGCGTCACCGGTCGTGACACTGATCTCGCCGTCGTTGAGCGTAATCGTTCCGTCAAAGGCATTCGTCACCGTGGTGTCATAGTCAGTGACATTCACTGTCAAGGTTTCTCCCGGATCGACAGTCCATGAACCATTGTCGAAGTCAATGACGCTGGATGTAATCGACGTGTCAGCGGTCACGAGGTTAGTCGTACCTGGGGAGTACGTCCCTAATCCAGAAATCGATCCTCCGTCGTAAGTCACCACGTTTGTAGCATCGAGCGTGAAGCCGCCATCGATACTGGCCGCCGAACTCGCTCCAAAGGTCAGTGGTGCCGTAATGTTCGTGTTGCCGTTGACGTTGAGGTCGGCACTCGAGCCGAGCAGAATCAGTCGCCTGCTGCCGCCGATGGTCGCCGTGCCCGCGCCGGCGTTGTTGGCGTTGATCGCGGCCGTGGCGGTCCAGGGGCTTCCGCCATTCACAATCAACTGCGTGCCATTGCCACCGAGATTGATCGGGTCGTCCATGTCGCCATCGCCGTCGAACGTCGTGGAGTTGATCGTGAACGTGACGCCGTCGTTGATCGTATGGCTCGTTCCGCTGCCGGCGCCGTCCCAGTCAAATGTCGCCACGCCAATCGTAGTGTTCGCGGTCACGGTCGATGTCCCTTCCATGAGCAGCATGCCTATCCCTGAGATCGCGCCGCCGCCGAATTCCGAACCGCCTCCCAACGTGAGCAAGCCTGTCACGGCGAGGGTTGTGCTACCTGTTGTTGTGGTAGCCGGCATGTCGAGTGTCCCGGCGTTTGCATTCACCGCACCGGTGATGACCACGCGATCCCCCGTCACACTCGATGTCCCCGCATTATTCTTATTGAGCACGTTGGCCATGGTCCACGAATTGGCCGTGTTGTTGACCGCAAGGTCGGCGTTGTCGTTCAAGTTGAGTACGCCGCCGTAGGTGTCGTTGCCGGTGTCGAGTTGATCGACAGTGAGCGAGAGCGAACCGGTGCCGTTGATGGTCGTCGTGGCGGTGCCGGGGCCGTCCCAGTTGAAGTCGCCGCCTACTTCGGTGATTGTCATCGTACCGTTGATAATGGTTTCAGCGCTGGAGACCGCGGGGGCATACCCAGCGGCGGTGGTGATGGTGGTGGTCGTGCCATCAAAAATCACCGTGCCGCTGTTGGTAAACGTGCCGCCGCTCATCGTGAAGTTGACGTCCATGTGCAGCGTGCCGTCGGTATCGACGACGTTGATCGTCCCGCCGGTTTGCGTGAGCAGGCCCCCCGCGATGAACGACGTGTCGGCTGGCACATCGGGAAATCCAAGCCCGCCGGCGACGAATCCATTATTGGCGATGATTGACCCCCCAGCGAGTGTCCAGGCGTTTAAGGAATTGAACGTGGAATTGTGTGCCAGGTTCATCGTGCCATTGAAAAAATCGGCGAAGCCTGCGTTCAAATCGAGCGTCTGGTTGCGATTAATATTCACGACTCCCGCTTCGCCCACGCCATCTAGATCGACTCGGGCATTCGCATTGGCATTATTGATCTCTAAAATTC
This sequence comes from Bythopirellula sp., assembly GCA_034439695.1. Lineage (GTDB taxonomy): Bacteria > Planctomycetota > Planctomycetia > Pirellulales > Lacipirellulaceae > Bythopirellula. Next base: position 4,250 of record JAWXAV010000133.1, read on the forward strand.
CAACTGGTGGTGGCGAAAAAATCGTTACCCCACGTGAAAGCGCCGTCAACTCGCCGTCGTTGATGAGCACCGAGGTCACGACGCCTGGACTGTCGGCGAAACTAATCGTGCCGTTGCCGATCAGATTGCCTCCGACATTGATGTCCATGAGCGAAGTCCCTACTTCTTCGTCGAGAGTGAGTGTGCCGCCGCGCAGCTCAATCGTGCCATCGGCATTGATCGTCACGTCATCGGCATCGATGGAACCGGCACTTTCTTCGATGAACAAATTGGATCCGGCGCCGGCAACCTCCACCAAACCGTCAACCGTCAAGTCGAAGTCGTTGGTAAGAAGATCAATCCCGCCCGAGAGCGCGAGACCATTCGCAGCATTGTTGCTGCCCAGGTTTACTACATTGGCCGTGTTGAAGATCGCCCGATCATCGGAGTCCGGCTCATCGTTGGGATTCCAATTCGTGGCCGCGCCGGCGTCCACCCAATCGACGTTCCCGCCGATCCAGGTGCGATCCAACGACCAGGCCGTTTCACTCATGATGCCGCAGAATAGCGTGTGGCAAAACACCGCAGAGACGATTAGTACACGGACCCTACCCCACAGATGACTTTTCACGGAAGCATCCTCACGGTTGAAGAACATTTTTGCCCCAGGAGAATAAGGTATCCACGAGTGATACTAATTTGGGGATTTCGAGCAGGCGAGTCCGATTTTAGCTGGGGAATGCCAGAAAAGCCATCACATTTTGCAACGCCCAGGCGAGCCCTCAGTTTTCAGGAACACAGTAGCGGGCGGTGATCTGGGCACCACAGACACGCCGCCGCCCAACCACCAGCAACCCCCCCAACAGCAGGACCAACGCCCCCGGCTCCGGCACGGCTACACTCGTTGCGAGCAGTGGCCCCGTCCCATAGTTCATTTGCCAAGCGGCCAAATCCCCCGCGCTAAACGGGTTGAGCGAACCCCCGCGCTGCCACAACAGAAAGTCACGTCCATCGACGTCGCCGTCGGCATCGAAATCACCCGCGATTGTTACCAACAGCGTCCCCGTCGAATAGAGTTGCGTGGTGTTCCAACTGATGCCGCTGGGGAGCGTGTCGAGTTGCAAGGTGTTAAACGTGCCGCTCAGACTCGCACCGTCAATAATGTTGAACGCATCGCCTACGCTTGGCACGAACGAGTTGCTTAGCCGCACTTGCAGAGTGCCGTTGAGCGACACCGCCCCGCTGACCAGCAATTGATCGTAATTCGTCGCAGGGACTGTGCCGCTGAGATCGACTTTTAGTTTGCCAGCGGCGGTTTGCGTGTAGCTGCCGTCGAGCTGCAACGCTCCTTTAGTAATGGATAAGTCGCCACCGGGATCAACGATGCCGCCATTCAAGATGTCCGCCGAAATAGTGGCGTTGCTCTCAACCATTCCGTTGGACGCAACCGTGAGCAAGCCCGCGACAGAGACGGAACCGCCGGAAAGGACTCTGAGTAGATTCGGTAGATTCGAAGGGGGGGGCCCGGAATTGCCTAGCACCAGATTTCCGCCGATCGTCCACGTCGACCCTGCACCGCCGATGCTTGTGAATCCCTCACTACCGCTCAATTCTCCCACGTAGGCGCTGCCGCTGGTCGTCACAACACCGCCACTTGTGATTGTTAAACCTGCATCACCTTCACGTCCGACGACGATGTCGCCATGATTCGTCCACGTCGATCCTATACCGGAAACGTCGACATTCCCGCCGCCTGCAGGGGAGAAAAGTTTGCCAATCACTGCGGTAGCTGTCGTAACTTGACCACCCTGTTGAACATGAAGATTGTAGAGACCGACTTCACCGACGCTTAACCCACCACTGATATTCAAAGACGAGCCGACGCCACTCACAGTCCCGGTACCGAATGAGAATTGTGGGCCCCGACCGAAGACTGCGTTTGCGTGTGGTCCCCCAGTCACGTTGACATCCGCGCCGCCAGTAATAGACAGCGAGCCGTTGCCTTCGTTGCCGTTGCCAATGACCAGCTCGTCACCAAGTTCCTGGGAACCGGTCACGTTGAACGTACCGCCATTAACATTGAGTGTCCCCACGGCGGCCTGAGGGAATAACTGCGTGTTCCCCACAATCACCGAACTCGTGGAAAAATTGCTCAGCGTGGTGTTGAGCTCGCCCACTTGGCCTGCCGTATTGCCGATAACCAAGGCCCCCTCGGCCAGCGTGTTCGTGGCGTCAATCGCAAAATTGGCGGGCAATTGATTGAAGTTCACCGAGTCCGAAAAACTAACCGTGTTGGTGCCCACAATCAGTTGACGGACTTCGCGCGTGAGCGGACTAGCAATCGGCCGGCCAGGAAACGTCACGCCGTATTCGATATCGAGATTCCGATTGAACACGGCCGTATCGTTCACCATGGGGACGCCCGCCGACCATTTGGTGGCGTCGATAAAGCTGCCGCCAAGATTGGTGTTCCAATTCGACGTGATCGCGGCCACTGGCAAAGCCCATGTCAACACCACAATACAAGCGGGGACTAATCCAAAGATTCTCATGGCGGATTGACCTCGTTGAAAAACTTGGGGTTGGCATCTCGCTACGCGGTTGCGAAGTCTCCGCATTCGCCCCGGTCGACGGAAGATCACATTGCCTTAACAGGCAAGAAAGTGACAAGCCGTTCGATCAGGCGCGTTTGATTATAGCTAGGGACCGCCAAAAATGCTACTTCTTTCCCGGACAATGGCCGGCGAGCCCTCAGTTTTCAGGAACACAGCAGCGGGCGGCGGAACGGGCGGCGCAAACACGCCGCCGCCCCAACCAGCAAACCCCCCACCGCCAGCACCAACGCCCCCGGCTCCGGCACGGCCACACTCGTTGCGAGCGGCGCACTACTGCCGAACTGCCGTTGCCACGCCAGAAAGTCGCGACCATCCACATCGCCATCGCCGTCGCCGTCGTTGGCGAAGCCCGCTCCGAAGTCGAAGTTGACTTCCAGCACGACGCTCTGCGGATTGTAAATCACATCGAAACGTCGACCCGGCAGGGACGGCAGCAGCAAATTGGCGAACTCACCGTCAACATCATAGGACGTGAGGATCGTGAACGACTGGCCAATCAACGGCGTGAAACCATCGACGAGCTTCACTTCGAGCGTGCCATCCAGCGTGGCGATGTAGGTGTTGGGATTGCAGAGCAACTGATCGTAATCATCCGCTCCGCCAAGTTCGATCTCCAGAACACCGGTGGGTTGTTGGGTGTAGTATCCATCGATGGAGAACGAGTCGGTGCCAGGACCGGGCGCGACCAAGCCGCGGCTCATGACGTCGCTCCCGATGGTGCCGTTGCCACTCAGCTTGCCGAGCGAATTGACTAGCATCGGCATCGCACTCACGACGAGGGCTTCGTCCGTCACCGCGAGCTCACCCTTATAGACCTGGATGTCATAATTGCTGTACCAGTACGAGCCAGGTCCGTCGATGCTGACATTTCCAGCGCCAGACCCGCCGATGATGGTCTGGCTGCTATAGACAAAGCCGCCGTTGGTGACATTAACAATCCCCGTACCCCCGTAACCCACGACCCCAGGACCATTCCAAGACGAACCGATGCCATCCACGTTGACGATGCCCGTCGAGCCGACACCGTAGCCGAGATAGCCGCCACCGATCATAGTGCCACCATTAGTGATGTTGACGGTGCCCGACCCCTGATAGCCAATGTAAGAACTGGCTTCCCAGATCGAGTTGTCTCCAGCGACATTGACCACGCCGACTGAACCGCTGCCATAGCCAACATAAGCGAAACCGGTGCCCGTGACCTTGCCTTGATCCATGATATCGAGCGTGCCGGTGCCAACCTCGCCGACGTAAAATTTGCCCCCATAGGCGTTGGTCAACTTCGATCCCGCGCCCGTCACCACCGCATTGCTGACACTCAGTTTTCCCCCGGTGCCAATCTTCACTTCGCCGCCGTCGGTGACCAACAAGCTCGCAAGCGTCTCGGTGCGGGTGTTCACGTCCAACAGACCGCCACCGAGCACCGTCACGTCGTTGCCCGTCGACTCTGCGATTTGTTCGTTGGCTCCCAGTCGGACCGTGCCACCAGCGCGAATCATCAGATCGCCCGGTACGGCCACGCGGGCCACGCCACCGTTGCTGCGTTGCAAAACGAGCGTACCACTCTGCACGTCGGTGAGGCCGGTGTACGTGTTATTGTTCGGGCCGGTCATCGTGACGGTCGACGTGTAAGCGTCGGCAACTGCTAATCCCCCCGAGCCGCCAATCAAGCTGATCAGGTCGATTTGATGGGTACCCTCCAGATTCAAGTTGAAGCCGTTGAGGTTAACTTGGTCCATCTGCAACCGACCAGCAGCGGCGGTCCAGGTTTGGTTGGCCGCCAGCTTCATCGGCCCGATAACCGACTGCATATCCGTGTCGTTGTTGGTGACGCCGCCGGCGCCGATAGTGAGCTCCTGGTCGCAAAGAACCACAAAGCGGCCGTTGCCGTTATCGAACCTGAGCGACTTGATGCTATACGGCACGTTGACCAGCGGCGTCTGCACGAGCCCATTAATGGCCGGCAGCACAATATCGGCCGTGCCGTTGTTGGGCGGAGCAACCTGCTGGGATTTAAGCCCATTCCAGTTCGCGCCGGTGGTCCAGTAGTCGTTGGCGCCTCCACCATCCCAAATCGTGCCGGCGGAAACCGAGGCACAGGTCAGCGCAACCACGGCCAGCGCAGCGGTGGTCTTAGAAAATCGTAATGCGTTCATCTGAATTTCCCTTCAAGCAATTGGTCAAAGCCCTCCCTGCTGGCCCTTTCAAAGGGCCGTCCTGCAGGGAGTACGCCCCCTCAAGCGAAAACCAAGATGAGTTGTTACATAACTTGTAGGGAACGCCCTCCGTGGCGTTCCGTTCTTGGAGTGGAAATCGCGTCACTGATTCACGGAACGCCTCGGAGGGCGTTCCCTACACCATGGATTTTTCGGACATCCTCAAATCGCCAAATAATTTTTCGTGTAACAATGCGCTCGCCACCACGCTACACATTCCCGGAGAGCGACACGAGGATTGCGAAGTCAGAGTGAACCGCTAAGGTAGCTAAGGAAGAGGTGTTAACCACAAATCATACGAATAACACGAATAATTTCATTCGTGTTATTCGTATGATTTGTGGTGAAATAATTCTTAGTGCATTTGGCGGTTCAAAAAATTCGACTTGGCAGTTTTCCTGCGGGGAGCGAGCGCCCGACGTCAATTCGGACCCACTCGCGCCTGCGGGAGCACGGTGATAATTGCTCCCGGTGGTCAGCATCGGTATGCTGACTGTGGTCCTAATCATTCCGATACGGAGGGATTTGCCGTGACTATTACACGCTTCTTAGCTGGGGCCGTGGTTGTTGTCGTTTTGGTAGCGCTGGGGACTGCGGATAGCAATGCGGCACCACTGAAAGAACAGGGCCTCACCGCCCTCATTGTTGCCGGATTTGACGACGGCGAGATTACTGCCAAGGTTGAAAAAGACGGCATTGCCTTCGAGGTCAACGACGAACTGATCGAGCGGCTCAAGCAAGCCGGCGCATCAGACACAGTGCTCGCAGCGGTGAAATCCGCAAAACAGGCAACCATCGCCGATGCGGCCCCACCGTTGATTGCCTTCGACGCGATTATCGCGCTGCTCGAAAGCGGTATCGATTCCGACATGATTGTGACCCGTCTGCAAAAATCAGCGGCCACCTATACGCTGAGTCCGGCGCAGGAGCAGCAGCTTCGCGACGCGGGAGCGACCGACGATTTAATTGCAGCCATGAAAGCGGGGGCCAAAGAGGCCACGACACCCGAACCTATTAGTGATCTGGCGATCGTCCTCGACGTATCAGCCAGCATGAACGAACCAACCGCCGACGGTCGGACGAAACTCGCAACCGCTAAAGAAGTGGTGAGCGAACTCGTGCGAAAGATCCCTGCGGGACTTAACGTATCGGTGGTGGTCTACGGCTATGCGCCGGGCTGTTCGGCGGTGAAGGTGCTGCGTTCGCTCGCGGAGCTAAAGGCGGCTGACCGCGAACCGCTGGTCGCCCAACTCGAGGCGTTGCCGGCGCTCGGCAATACACCCATTGCCCTCTCGCTCCGGCAAGCCGGTCTACAGTTCGAGGGGCGCAAGACCTATTGCGGAATTGTGCTCGTCACCGACGGCTTGGAGAGTTGCAACGGCGATCCGTCGGCCGAAGCGGCCAAGCTTGCCGAAAATCCCATGCTGCGGTTCGGCGTCAATGTCGTCGGCTTCGGCTTGAAGCCGGGCGAACAAGCCGCGACCGCGGAAATCGCCAAGCAAGGAAAAGGAAAATATTACGACGCACAAGACCGCGCGGCGTTAGTCGCGGCGATTGACGAAGTCACCAAAAAGCTCGAACAAAACGTCAAGCCGGCCCCGCTCAACGAGGCGACGCCGACCGGTCGACGGGCGGTGGTGGTAGCCGCCCCGACTGTGAAGATGCCGCAGGTGAAAGAAATCGTCACGGTCAGTGAGCCAGCGTCCTACTACACCGTCGACTCCTACGCGATCAACCGCGTGAGCAGCTACGACGCCGAATTGCGGCAGCCAAGCGCCAAGCCCATCGGCATCTGGTGGGTCGGCGAAGCGGGCATCCCCGTGGAAATGGTCCGCGCGTTCGAGAATTCCGAGCGGAAGGTCGTCAAGCTCCGGCCCGAGGATTACTTGGGAATCGTCCGCGTGACTTCCGAATCACCAGCCGACAACATGCGGGTGGTCGTCACCCACCCGAAAACGGGCGCGGGCACCGTCGACAGCTACAAGGTGCAAGAATCCAACGGCTACAATCAGGACATGGTCGTGCCGGTAGGAACCTACATGCTCTGGCTCGCCCCCAAAGGCGAGTCGCCAACGCTGCTAGAGGAAGAAGTGCAAGTAGCGGGAGGGCAAGTCTCGGCGTATGAAAATTAGGCGGAAAGTCGCCCCAGGCGAGCCCGCTTCAGCGGGCGGCGAACCAGCGCATACGCACAGCCGACCAATGAAGCCAAAGCTAACCCCCCCGGCTCCGGTTCCCGTACCAATAGACTCAGCAGCCGCAGGGCGCTAGGTACCGGTTTTGTCTCTAGGCATGCTCTTTGGGAAACAATCCGAGCGATGTAGAATACATGGCTGGGAGCCATCCATGGACGACGATATTAGCTATTGGCTGAAACTTGCTTACTTGGACCTCGAGAGCGCTCAGAAGTCACTCCAAGGCGACAGCTTTCTCCATTGCATTTTTGGCTGCCAACAAGCTTTAGAAAAGCTTCTGAAGGCACGAGTTGTCGAGGTTACCAAGCAATCGCCGCCGAGAATGCATAATCTCGTGCGCCTATCGATGCTTGCTGGACTAACTTTGCAGCCACATCAAGATAGTTTACTCAGCAGGTTGAGTCTGGAATATATCGAGATGCGATATCCCGAAGAGTTCGCCGCGATTGAAGCACTGAACAACAGGCCAGCCGCCGAACAACATCTGCAAGAAACCCAGGAGTTATTCGCATGGTTAGAAGCGCAGAGGAAGTAAATCGACTCTCGCAATACGCGCTGGAGACTTTGGAGAGAGAATTGCCGATTAATGCGGCCTTCCTCTTCGGGTCTTACGTTGATGGTAATCCGCACGAGGGTAGTGATATCGATCTAGCAATATTCACTGCCGATCTCGCGTTGCTAACAATATCGCAAAAATCCCGTTTGCAACTCCACATCCAACGACACTGCGCGCTCGATTTGGAATTGCATCTCTATTCCTTGAACGCTCTCAACAAAGCCCGCCGCACGAATTTCTTTGGCTACTTACTCGAACACGGCAAACGGCTGCGATAGCAAGATCGCAGAAGGGCCGCCGCGAATATCCCTAGAAACGCACCCCCCGGCTCCGGCACAGCGGTACTCGCGGAAAGCGGACCCACTCCATAACTCCCCTGCCAATCGGCGAGATCACCGCTACTCAACGGATCGGGTGAACCCCCGCGCTGCCACAACAGAAAGTCTCGGCCATCGACGTCGCCATCGCCATCAAAATCACCGGGGGTACTGGAGGAGACGACTGCGAGCGACAGGCTCGTTGCCAACTGAATGGGCAACCAAGCCAGGCCGCTGCCCAACGGTGCCGCGGAAAAATCAAGCGTCGGTGCGCCGATGATCGAACCCGCCGTGAAAATCGGGAACGTCATCCCCAGAGTGGGCGTGAAACCTTCGCCGAGCGACATAACGAAAGTCGCGTTGGGGCCGAATGTCGCCGTGTCGACGACGAAGAGGTCGTCGAAGTCGAATGCGCTCCGCAACGAGAAGTTGACGTTCCCCCCGACCTGATCGAGCGAATCGACGGACGCGTTCTCCACGAACATCTCTGAGTCGGCCAGCATCGTCACGCCGCGGTTGGCGTTCGCGTCGCGGATTCGGAACACCCCTCCGTCGTTCACAACGTCGGCGTCGAGCTCGGCGGCGAGAGTGGGGCCACCGAGTAGCTCGAGCTCTCCCTCGTGGGTGATCGTCTGACCAGCGGGTAGCTCCATCCGGCTCGCGTCGCCGAGGAAAATCGAACTGGAACTGTTGACGAAGACGCTGCCGGTGACGGTGGCCAAGCCGCCGTTCAAAACC
>JAWXAV010000134.1:0-19220 GCA_034439695.1 Bythopirellula sp.
TGCTCCGTGGCCAGCCGGCGCTTTCGATCAACCACGAGAGTGATCCATAAAGCAGAGTGGAAATCACTACCCCGATCCAATTCGCTTGGTTCATCACGGATTAGTGAAAGATGGCCGAGTCCCCAGTGGCGACAGAACCCTCGCGCAACCGACGCTGGTACTTGGCGTCAAACTTTGCCAATTCTTCTGAGAGGGCCGCGACCGTCGTGCGAATCTGTTCTTCCGTATGCAGGCTGGTGATGAAGAACCGCAGCCGAGCGGCACTTTCTTCCACGGCGGGATAAAGAATTGGTTGCACGTTGATCCCGCGCTCAAAGAGCGCGTGAGAAAGCCGGAGCGCGTACTCCGAATTGCCGGTGATAATCGGCACGACCGGCGTGTTGTTGCTCATGCCCGTGTTGAGCTTGGCTTCCTTGGCCAGCTTGAGAAACAAGCGCGAGTTGTGGGCGAGTTGCGAAACGCGCTCGGGTTCTTCTTGCAGCAAGTTGAGTGCGGCGAGTGCAGCCGCGGCATTGGGGGGACTTAACCCCACGCTGTAAACAAATCCAGGGGCCGTGTATTTCAGGTACTCGACCAACTCTTTCGCGCCAGCGATGTAGCCGCCGCAACTGCCGAAGGCCTTGCTGAGTGTTCCCATCCACAGGTCGACGTCGCGGGGATCGATGTCAAAGTATTCCGACATCCCCCGGCCATGCAGGCCCATGGTTCCCATGGAGTGCGCTTCGTCGACCATCAAGAAGGTTTTGTGCCGTTTCTTGATGTCGACAAACTTGGGAATGTCCGGGTAATCGCCGTCCATGCTGTAGACCCCTTCGACGACTACCAGCACCTTGCGGTATTCGTGCCGCAACTCGGAGAGGAGTTGGTCGCAAGCTTGCCAATCATTGTGCGGGAAGGGCCGCCGCCGTGCGCCGGAGAGCATCGCCCCCTGCAAGATGCTGTTATGTGAGAGCGCATCATGCAGGATCATGTCCCCCGCGCCGAACAAATGGCCGATCGTTGTTTCATTGGTCGAGTGTCCACCGACAAAGACGATGGAATCCTCCGCACCAATGAAGTCGGCAATGGCCCGTTCGAGCTCGACGTGAATTGTCTTTTGCCCCGAAACCACGCGGCTCGCCGAGACGCTCGTGCCGAATTTGGCGGTGGCTTCCTGCACGGCGCGGATGATCGTGGGATCGCCCGACATGCCGATGTAGTTGTAACTGCAAAAGTTGACGTATTCTTTGCCACCGATCAGCGCCCGGTCGTTGGTGATTCCCTGATGGACGTTGAAGAAGGGGAGCGGTAACCCCCCGCTCTGCATCGTGCGAAAGTTTTCTTGCAGCCGCTGATACTCGACCGTCTTGCCGAAGTGGTAATCTTCTTCGGGAACGATGTAATCCGAGGGCTTGTGTGCGCGGCGTTTGGTGCCGCCACTCATGTATTGTTGGATCGCCTCAACCACCTCGCCGCAAGTTTCCATGGCGGGCAAGATCGACTCGGGGAACCGCCCGCCAAATGCTTCTTCGAGCGAGGCGACGATTTCCATACGTTCGAGCGAATCAAGTCCCAGCTCCAGAATGTTGCTGTCCCAATTCAACTCGCCGACGCGCTCACGGCCAATTTGCCGCACCTTGGCGTACACAATCTCCGCGATCTCGGCGGTTTGACCGACGGGTATTTTGCCGGCGGGTTTGGCCGGTATCGGCTTACTGGAAACAGCGTTGCCGTTGAGAGTGCTCGGTGTTTCAGTTTCTCGAATCGATTCGCTGGCATCACCCTCTTCAACCCAGGCCGCATCGTCGCTCGTTTCTCGGCGGTGGATTGAGGGCGCGATCGTGGTATCGCCCGAATCGGCGGTCCAGGTCGCCACTGCCGCCAATGTGCCGGCAAGATAACCATCGCGGCAGGCGTGGCGCTGAATCTTGCCGCTGGATGTTTTGGGGATGCTGCTCACTTTAATGAGCACCACTGCCGAAACAGGCATGTCGTGAACCAGCGACACGCGCTTGCGAATGGCTTCGGTGATCTCGGCAAAATCAAGATCGCGGCGGCGCACCGTTTCTTGCACAATCACGAGTTGTTCGCTTCCCGGTTCGCCAACCACAATCGCGGCACCCGCTCCTGGCACAACGTCTTTGTGCGCGGCCTGGGCCGTTTGCTCGATGTCCTGCGGGTAGTGATTCACGCCACGGACAATGATCAGGTCTTTGAGCCGTCCGGTGACGAACAATTCCCCGTCGGCCAGGAAGCCCAAATCGCCCGTCCGCAGAAACGGTCCGCGACCATCTTGCAGCCGCGCTTGGAAAATATCATGGGTCAGTTCATCACGCTTCCAATAACCCTGCGCGACGCTCGGCCCCGAAACCCAGATTTCGCCGACGCGGCCATCGCCCATGTTGGCAAACGTCTCGGGATCGGCGATCACAATCTGCTGGTCGAGCAAATTGCCCCCGCTCCCCACCAACATCCGCGAGCCTTCCGCACCCAGAGCGGTTTCCACGGCCAAGTTCTTTTCCAAGCTGGCAATGTCGAAGGCATGGACTTCCGGCGGTGCCTGCTTGTAACCACCGGTAACGATGAGCGTGGCCTCGGCCAAACCATAGCAGGGATAAAACGCCTCGCGGCGGAAGCCACATTCGGCAAAAGCCGCAGTGAAGCGCTCGATGGTTTCGGCACGCACGGGCTCGGCCCCATTGAAGGCGAGTGTCCAGCGGCTTAGGTCTAGCGTTTTCTTTTGCTCGGCGGTGATTTTTTCCGCACACAAATCGTAGGCGAAGTTTGGCCCGCCCGAAATCGTGGCACCGGTCTGCGAGAGAATTTGTAGCCAGCGCACCGGCTTCTGCAGGAAGTGCGTTGGCGAAAACAGCGTGTTGGCCTTGCCCATGTAAAGCGGCTGCAAAATGCCGCCGATCAATCCCATGTCGTGGTAGAGCGGCAACCAGAAGATGCCGTTCCCCGAGCGCGTGTGCTCGAAGGCGTAGGCGATCATTGCCGAGTTGTGCATCAAATTGGCATGCGAGAGCATCACCCCCTTGGGCGTGCCGGTCGACCCGGACGTGTATTGCAAGAAGGCCAGGGTTTCGCCGTGGACATCGGGCCGCCGCCAACTGTTGGCCCCTTCTTCATCCCATTGGTCCGTGGCGCGCCAGCGGAGTTGTTGTAGCGCCGGCGTATCGCCGATCATGGTTTGCACGCGCTCGAGCACATCGACCGTCGTGAGCGCGATTTTGGCTTGGGCGTCGTTGGCAATCGCGTCGATTCGGGCCATGTTGCGATTGCGTCGCGGCGGATAGGCGGGGACTGCGGTTACACCCGCATACAGGCACCCGAAAAACGCCGCCACGAAATCCAAGCCCGACGGATACAACAGCAGGGCGCGTTCCCCCTCCAAATCGAGCGACTGGAGTGAAGCCGCAATGGCTCGGGCTTTGCGGTCGAGATCGGCGTAGGTCCATTCAATGGTTTCGCGTTCGCCGTCGACGACAAACCGGAAGCCGACGTCATCCCCTTGATGCAGGGCACGATGTTGCAGCAGTTCCAGCAGATTCGCGGGACCGAAGAATGAACCAGGAAGGTGATCGAGATGCACGGTAGCTACCAATTCTCCAAGCGGACTGGCAAATTTCAATGAAATGGGGCCGAGCTGCCCTTCACTATCAATAATTTGAGCGAAACTTGCGGCAAGGTGTTACCGCACGCAGCTTGCAGGGTAACGCCTTGGGCGGGGGATACTTCTTACTGGCAGCACCGCTGGGGCCAAACGCCGGTGGATTGGTCTGCTGAGCCACGACCAATACTGGCAGGCTTGCAACAGTAACCCGTCAAAAAGCCGTCCAAACCGCGAGAAAACCAAGGTTCTATTGTAGATGGCAAACATGGACTACGCACCCCCTGCCGGGGGTAATTCCCGTTGCTGGTGATTTCAGGGCTTTCAAGCCAATTTTCTACTTCATCGGCACTAGCAAAGTATTGCACCCAGAGCAATTCGCGACCAAAGCGGGATTGCGATTTCCCGACACGGAAACCGTGGTGCCAACACATGTTAGGCAGAATGATGATTAGTTCAGTAACAAGCAGGGTTTGCGCGAATGACAAAACCGAAAGCTTCGCCAAAGTCGCCGTGCGATGTCCAATCAAGGCAAGAGTATATAGCCACGGATTAAACACGGATTTAACACGGATAAATTCCAGCCAGTGGTGCTTTGATATCCTCACCTCTCTCCAATCCGTGTTTTCTCCGTGTTTAATCCGTGGCTAAAAATCCCTGCTGTCGTGGCAACTTGGCGTTTCTCTTGCGTATATTACTCCATCCACTTGCTGCAAACCGTGTTGAGAACGATAATGAATTCTTCACATCTGATCTGGATCTCACGCTCGATCACATAAGGAACACTCAATTGCTTACCGAAAGCGAAGTTTCACGGAGTTGGAGTCGGCTCTTTAAGAACGGTCTGTCACCCGAGGCTTTTGACAGCGCCGAAGTCTTGCTCGACGAATTGCGGCCCGAGAGTCCGCTGCGTCATCGCTTGGAAGGCGAACTCGACGAGCTCCGCGAGCTGCACACCACCCGCGTCAACGCCTAAGCATCACGACAAAAAAAGCCCAGGGATGGCAATCCCTGGGACTTATTATTTTCAAGGATATTAGCGGCGTCACTAGTACCGGTTTCAAAACAAGAGAGAACCGGACGCTAGCGCGTGGCGGCTGATTTCATTAGCCGCAGGGCGCTAGCCCTCGGTTTTTGAAACCGTCATTAGTAGACCACGTCGAAGCCAAAATCCAAGCCATTGACGTAGATGTCTTGCTTACCACCGTCGGTGATACCAAGATCAGGAATATACCAATTGACCATCTGCGAAGCTCGCGAGATGTTGTCGACGAAGATGCCGGTGTAGCCGAGCCTGGCTGATAAAGCACGGGTGAACGAGTAGCTCGCTTCGGCGCGAATTTCCGCCATCGGGGCAAAATCGTCATCAGTCCGGGCATACGACACGGCGTGGGGCTGAGCGTAGATCGGCGAATTGACGGCACCTGGATTCAGGTCTTCGCCAATCGCACCATTCTGAGTGAGGTCTTGCACGTTGTAGCCGAACACGAATCGGCTATCGAAGCCGAAGTTGAAGCGATTCACTTGCCGCGAGTAGCGGGCTCGAACTTGAGGCCCTACGATTTGATTCTCGGCAATCGTGGTGGCGTAAGTGCGTCCCAAGATGCCGCCACCCCCTTCGAAGGCAAACTCGTCATTCAGACGGAAGTACCGCACGCCGACTCCGATTTCGGCAACGTCTCCCTGACGCGCCACGGGCAGATGCCGATTGTCCAGCGCGAACGTCTTCATCAATTCGATGCCGTCAGTCTGAGTATTGTTGCGCACGTCGAACCGTTCAAACGCAACATTGAATTCATGCAGGTCTCCATAGTCCACGCCAGTTGCGATAACTTCGTCATCGGCATTGACAACAACAAAGAAGCCAGGCAGTGTATTTCCATTCAAGTCGTCTGGTACTCCATCGGCACCACTATTGATCGTGACTAAGGTGACTTGGGGAAGGCCCGAGTCATTGATGGTGATTTCCAGGACTTGAATCGCACGGCCTGGGCCGGATTCGGTTGGCCCCTGTTGGTTGTCAGGGCTGTTGTTGCTGTAGTCGACGAAGCCCCGCAAAAAACCTTCGGGAGTGCGGAAGTTGACGTGGACGGACCCCCAGCCATTGCGAGAAGTCACGATATCGGCACTACCAGCACCTGGAGGCCCCAGTACGTTGGCTAGATATGCAAAGTCTTCAAGCTCGAAGCTGACATCTAGCCAAGGCAGATTGAGAAAGCCGTCCGCGTTCCCGACGTTAAGATACAAGGGGAGCTGATTGGGGATGGTCAAGCTGTCAAAACCGTAGGTCGCACGACCCCGGATTTCGGGACCATCCAATATGCCGATGGACCAGGTATGGTCCCCGGCCCGATAGCCGATGTCGTAGCGTTCGCCCCAACCAAAGTCGCGGCCATTGGGCGGCGCGTCCTGGATGCTGTTGTTGATTACATATTGAGGTGGAGGCGTACCAATTGATACTGGGTTGATCGCTGGGCTGCCAGTGATCAGTTCGGAAAGGACAATCACATTCGGATCGCCAATCGTGACCCTTTCACCGGTCGCTGCCCAGAGCAGCTTATCGTAGCGGAAGAAGTAACCGCAGCACTGGTTGATCGGCCGATTCTCGAAATCGAAATCCACCGGCGAGAAGAATTGCAAATCGTGGTCGGTGTTGTCCACGTAGATGCTCGTGTCCTTCATGTCGTAGTATTCGTCGGTCGCCCGACTCTCCACGGCACTGACGGCCATGAGCAAGCCGGCGGCTAAACACTTCGAGAACGACCATTTCGAGAATGATGGAGCGGTCATAGCTTCCCACTACCCTTGTCGCAGGCACCCCAAATAGGGCGCAGTTTGGTTGGTCCTGGCTCCTCCTCGGAGCACTCAAACGGACGATCCGTGCTGGTAGTATCGGAAACGCCGGTCGTGAGGGTTGAGTAAGTTCGGCAAAGTCTAACGAAAATAACGGTTCTCCGGCTGCTGGCTGCTAGCGAGCCGCCGCTCACGCCGCTTGCGGCTTAGCGTCGAAGGCTGTCAAAACCGCTAAGCCGCAAGCGGCATTTGTTCACTGAGGCCAGCACGGATATACTTCCCCCAGAACTTGCTAGCAATTTTGTGTAGGGAACGCCGTCCCTGGCGTTCCGTGAAAGGAATGCTTCGTGAGACTTCACGTTCTCCCCAGACTTTTGCTGATCCTAATTAATGCCCTCGGCATTGCCAGCGTCCACGCGGAACCAGCCACCAAGGCCAAGCCAGCGCTGGGTTCCAAGCCAGCATTGGGCACCGAGTGGGTCCGTCTGACTAAGGACGACAACGGCGATCCCCAGGCGTTGGAAGTCGCCATCGTACGTTACATGCCCGCCCGACTGGCCAAGCAGTTTGCCGGTCGTGTGAAAGAGGGTCACCTCCCCGAATCGCGACACTATGTCGATCTGATCGGGGCCGTGCATGTGGGTGATCGCGCGTATTACGACAAGCTCAACCGCCAGTTTCGCCAGTATCAAGCGTTGCTCTATGAGTTGGTCGCCCCCGAGGGAACCCGCGTCGAGCGTGGCCGGGGGACTTCCAATTTGCATCCCGTGGGGGCCATGCAGAATAGCATTAAGTCGATGCTCGAACTCGAACACCAATTGGAAATGGTCGACTACATGCGGCCCAATTTTGTGCATGCCGACATGTCGCCCGAGGAATTTGGCAAATCGATGACGGACCGCGACGAGAGCTTTCTGCAGATGTACATGCGCATGGCGGGGCAAGCGATCGCCGAACAATCGGGCGATCCGAGCCAAGGTTTCATGATGAATTTCGAGTTGCTCTCCGCCCTGACTTCCGAGAACAAGGCCCTCAAGCTCAAGACCACGATTGCCAAGCAATTTGCCTCCATGGAATCGATGCTCTCGGGCATGTCCGGCCCCGAGGGCTCCACACTTATCACCGAGCGCAACAAGCGAGCACTTGACGTGCTGCGGAAGCAGCAAAAAATGGGCAAACGCAAGATCGGTATCTTCTACGGCGCGGGGCATCTCAACGACATGCACGAACGCCTCGTCAAAGATTTCGGCATGCAGCCAGTGGCCATCACCTGGGTCGAGGCCTGGAACCTGCGGGAAAAGTAGCAAAGCGAGTCTGCCGGACGCACTTCCCGTCTCCTTGGTTTTTTGCTAAGCTTAGGGGCTATTTCGCATGTATTCACGCCACAAGGGAGAACACAATGGCCAAACCTGGTCGTAAAGTCAAGAAAGCCAATCACGGCAAGCGCCCCGCTTGCAGCCGTCCCCGCAAGAGCCGCCGCCAAAAGGTCAAGACCTGAGTGACGCTGGTCATTCCCGCTCTCCGATCCGTCATTCCCGCGCAGGCGGGAACCCAGCAGTGTTGACTCAAATACTGGATTCCCGCCCCGCCTCCGCGAGGACAAACACTGCGCGGGTAAGACGAAGCGCAGCTAAGAGGTGAATGTCGTGGCTGGCAAAGAGTGGATCATCGAACCCGACAAGCTCGATTATTCCAATATCGTGGCGGACATCCACGCCATTCGCCAGATCAATTCGCAGCGCGGCGAGATGGAACACCTCACCGCCATCATCCATGACGATGGCGTGAATCACGTCTGCGCCGGCTACCACGACGTTTCGGACAAGGAATTTTGGATTCCCGGCCACATGCCTGGCGCTCCACTCATGCCGGGTGTGGTGATGTGCGAGTCGGCTGCGCAGCTTTGCTCGTACCATGCACTCAAGCATGATCTCTTGGGCTGCGACATCATGGGCTTTGGCGGCTTGAGTGACGTGAAGTTTCGTGGAGCGGTGCTGCCGGGCGACCGACTGACAATCTCCTGCATGTTGACCAAGATGCGTCAGGGCAGCATCGTGGTGAGCCGCTTCCAGGCGTTCGTCGACACGTCAATCGTCTGTGAAGGCGAGATTCGCGGCATACCACTCTGGAAGGAAGACATTCGCAAACTGGCCAATCGCGGTGTTTGAACCATGGGCCGCCGTGCATTACCGAAAGTCGATCCCGAACTCGATACCTCGCGTCACTTAAGCACGCTCGAAGAATTGCCGTTGCCGTGGAATCCCAGCAAGCTCTTCGGCCGTGAGGCACCGCTGGAGGTGGAAGTTGGCAGTGGCAAGGGCTTGTTCTTGCAGAGTGCCGCGAGTGCTTTTCCGGAGCATAATTTCCTGGGAATCGAAGTCGCGCACAAATATGCCCGCTTCACCGCCGCCCGTTTAGCCAAGCGCGGCCTCGACAACGCGATGGCCGTCCAGGGGGATGGCTTGCGATTGTTTCGGGACATGATCCCCGATAATTCTCTCGCTGCGGTCCACGTTTATTTCCCCGACCCGTGGTGGAAAAAACGTCATCACAAACGGCGTGTGCTCAATGAAGCATTCGTGGCTGACGTGTATCGCACGCTCAATCCCGAGGGCCGGCTGCATTTTTGGACCGATGTGAAAGAGTATTTCGACGCCACCCTCGAACTCATCGCCGCGATGGGCAAATTGACCGGTCCGCTCGCAGTGCCAGAAAAAGCTCCCGAGCACGCGCTCGATTTCCGCACCCACTTTGAACGCCGCACAAGACTCAAGGAAGAACCGGTCTACCGCTCCGAATTCATAAAATGACGCGCCGCGACTCGTCGCGTCCCCCTACCCACCAGTCGCCACTTCATACGTTCGCAGCGAATCGTTCCCATCGTTTTGGCTATTCTCGAGCGCGATGTCATAGAGTTGTTGGCCATAGGGCGTTGGATACTTACCCGTGATGCAAGCACGGCAAAGTTGATCGGCCGGCTTAGCCACCGCGCGCGCGATGGACTCCACGGGTAGGAATCGCAAAGAGTTGGCACCCAGATCAGCGGCCATCGCGGCGAACATTTGCTGATCGCCTTGAGCGGCCTGCAAAAACGGCGGGGCAAACAACTCGCCAATCGTCGACATGTCGATGCCATAAAAACAGGGCGCAATAATCGGCGGGCAAGCCACGCGGACGTGAATCTCGCGAGCCTTGCCCACGTCGCGGATTTTCGAGATCAACACCCGCATCGTGGTGGAACGCACGATTGAGTCTTCCACCAAGATCACCCGCTTGCCGGCCAGCACTTCGGGCAGCGGCGTGTATTTGACCGACGCCTTCGCCACCCGGTCGCCACTTCCTTCGATAAACGTGCGGCCCGAGTAGCGATTGCGAATCAAACCTTCCACGCTCGGCACGCCAAGTTGAAACGCCATCGAGTCGGCGGCTGCCTTGCTGGTGTCGGGCACCGGCACGACGATGGTATCTTCGTCGATGGTCATGTCTTCCAGTCGCGCCAGTTCCTCGCCGAGCGCCTTGCGGGATAAATAGACGCTACGGTCATCCAGCGTGCTGGCGACGTTGGAAAAATAAATCCACTCGAAAAAGCAATGCGCACGATGCGTTTCCTCGCTGAAACGCTCGATTTCCATGCCACGCTCATTTATGGTGATGGCCTCACCAGGTTCCAGCGGATGCACCGACTCCGCTCGGAATCCTAAATTCACGAGCGCCACGCTTTCACTCGCTGCGGCGAACAGCGGTCCTTCCATCGCGTAACACATCGGTTTGATGCCGAGCGGATCACGCGCAATCAGCATCTCGCCCTGCGCATTAATCAGCGCCAAGCTGTAGGCCCCGTCGAAGCGCGTGGCGATGTTCCGCATCACTTCGATCAACGGGAGGCGGCTATCTCCCGACAACTCGCGGCTGATCTCGTGCATGATAATTTCGGTATCGGTAGTGCGCGCGAGATGGTGATCGTCCTCGGCAAGCAATTTGTCGCGCAGTTGTGCGTAGTTGGCGAGTTGGCCGTTGAAGGCGAACGCGAACCATTTATGCTTCTGCAAATGATGCCGCTCGAACGGCTGGGCGTAACTGCAATCGTCGCCGCCACAGGTCGCGTAACGGACGTGCCCAATCGCCGCGCGGCCAGCGTATTCACGCATCAAGCTTTCGGCCTTGCCGCGATGGTTGAGCCGAAACGCTTGGGTGACCGGTCCCAACTTGCGATAAGTGTCGATCAACTGATTGCGATGCGGGCTGAACGTGGTCATCCCCGCCGAGAGTTGCCCGCGATTCTGAATGTCGAGCAGCATCCGCGGCATAAGCCGCGAGATTTCCTCGGGGCCTTGCGATGTGCAGAGGGGACTCACCTCGCGACCAGGCAAATGGTAAATCGCCGCGACGCCGCACTCGTGATGTAATTCGCTCATGAAGAAGGCCCGCGGCCAAGGTGGTGAGGGTTGAATCCGTTCGCAGCGTGAATTTTACGCTACCACCGCCAATCCCTCAACCGGGCGGGATTTGATTGTCTAATAGGCCAGGACAGGCTATCCTTAAGAATATGGAGTTTGTGTGGGATCCTCAGAAAGCCGAAGATAATATTGCCAAGCACGGCATCAGCTTTTCCGAGGCTGCCACTGCGTTCGGCGATCCTCTGGCAATCACATATTTGGATACCGATCACTCACAAGACGAAGATCGCTATTTAACCTTCGGCACAACGGTCAATGGCAGTTACGTAGTGGTTGTTCATACCGACCGAAGTGAGAAAACACGACTTATTAGTGCTCGTCGTATGACAAGACGCGAAAGAACTCAGTATGAGCAACAATATTGATCAAGATGACATGCGCGATGAATACGATCTTACACAGTTAGGCGAAGGTGTGCGCGGAAAGTATTACGAGCGTTATCAAGCAGGCACAAATCTGGCTTTACTAGCTCCTGAAATTAGAGTGGCATTTCCCACTGATGAAGCAGTCAATGCTGCGCTTAGGGCGTTCATGGAAGCAAGCGGTTCTCCTATTCCATAAGAAACGTCACCAAGTCTCGCAAGTCTTCAATCGACAAATTCTTTTCCAAGCCCGCGGGCATGATCGAGGTCTTTGCCGCTTGGCGGTGGGTGATGGATTCACTTTTGAGTTCAAACCGCTTGCCGCTCGTGTCGGCGTAGGGTTCCACGCCTCCATCTCCTCCTTGGGGTAGCCGTTGGCCCACATGTGTTTTGCCGTCGTCGGTCACGAGAATCCAGGATTCAAAATGCGGGGCCACCTCGCGGCTCGGATCGAGGATCGATATAATCACGCGCTCGCGGGAATTTTGCAGCCCGATTTGCGTGAGATCGGGGCCCACGTTCCCGCCCCGTCCGCCGTGGCGATGACACACACTACATCGCGGCCCGATGGCAGTAAAAAATAGCCGCCGCCCCGCCGCCGCATCACCCGGTTCGGCGAGCAGTTTGACCCAAGCCTCCAGATCACCCGCATCCGGTTTTTCTTCTGCTGGGATTTCGCCAAGCCCGCTTAGCCGCAAGATGCGCTGGGCTTCTTTTTGCATCGTCCCATGATTCGCTGAAAATTCTTCGAGCAGCTCACGATACTCAGCGGCTTTGACAGCCAAACCCGCCAGGGCTTCCACGCGCACCGCATCACTTAGCGAGTTATTTTGAATGATTTCCATGAGCACTGGAAATCGCTCGGCATCAGTCCGCTCGGCGATTGTCCGCGCGGCAGCGATTTGCAGAGGCTCGTGCTCACTAGCCACCACTTCATTGAGATTCTCAAGCGTAAGATCCTTGTAATCCGGCGACATGAGGTTCAAGGCAAGCGTTTTGATCTCATTACCCCGCTGCGGATTACGCAACTCACGAGCGAGCAGCCCATCGGCAATGCCCGCGTGGCGCTGCTCTGGCGCGCGGCTGAGCCAATCAACGGTCGCCAGCACGGCGAGGAAATATCGCTCGCTCGGCGGTGTCGCATCCAAGAGTTTTTCGACCTCCGGTTGTAGTTCGGTGAAATGTTCCTCCGCAATCCAACGCACGGCAAACAACCTCACGTCGGGATCGTTTGCCTTCAGCGCGGTTTTCAGAATCTCAATCAATTCCTCCCGCGGTGCACTCCTCTCCCACCTCACGGCATGTAATTTCGATAACTTACCCAAACCCACCGCTTGCGGTTTCGCGGTAACTTCCACAAACTCCGCCTCCATACTCTCCGGCAATTCCAACCGCCATATTCTCCCCTTCCCATGCACCGGATAACTCCGATCCACCCAATCGCCAAACCACAGCGCACCGTCCGGCGCGACGGCCATCCCCGTCGGTCGAAAATCCGCATCCCCCTGCACCACAATCGTTCGCTCGGCGGTGTAAGTGCCGTTCGCTTGGGGCGTGAGTTGATACCGCTCGATGCGATAATCACCCCAACTCGTGACCCATAGGTAACCACGATGAAACAACACCGCCGTCGGCGCTTCGCCCGTACCGCAAACCATCGGTAGCGTCCCAGGCAGTTCGCCGTTCCAGGCTTGCAAGGGATGCACCCCTGCCCTGCCATACTCAAAGCGAAAACCGTAATCGCCTTTCGGCAGCACGTCGATCAAACGGCACGGCGGGCTGGCATCGGGATCATTATCCACGCAAAACAAATCGCTTTTAGCCATGCACAGTGAAAACGGATTCCAAAATCCCTCGGCGTGACGCTCCAAATTGGAACCATCGAGATCGCAGCGATAGACCGTCCCCACCCCGCCGATGTTCTTAACCGACGTGCCATCGCTGCCGACTATGTCGTATTCGACGCCGAAATTCTCCCCCACACCGAGATAAAGCGAATCGCCGTCGATCACGATTCCACTCAGCGCATTGTGCGGATAATCGACCGTGGTTTTCAGCCGCACAATCTTTTCGTTCACATCCGCCGAGCCATCGCCGTCGGTGTCGCGCAGCAGATGCACATCGCTGCGCGTCACCACATAGACGCCCCCATCGGGCCGCACCGCCACGTTCATCGCATGGCGAAACCCCTCGGCAAAGGTGCTCCAGCGATCAAGCTGGCCATCCCCGTCGGAATCGCTCAGCATCCGCAGCCGGTCACTCTCCGGACCCACGTAATCCTCGGGCCGCTGATGCGTATTCGACTCGACTACCAACAATCGACCCGCAGCGTCGAAGGCCATCCCGACCGGCGTGACAATCGCGGGTTCGCGCGCGATCTGTTCGAGTTTGCAACCGTCGACAAGAACTCGCGGCGGAGCAGCGACACATGGCAGGTTGCCATGAATGAACAGCAGAATCAGAAACAGCGGGAGTCGACTGCTAATCATCGTTCGCCGCCAAACTTTTGTGTACACACTCGGCAATTTCAGTAAAAGCCTCCACGAACCGCGTCTCGGGCCCCCCATTCGCCATCAAAATGATGATGTACGGCCGCTCCGCAAGCTCCACGATGGCCCATTCCGTGGCCACGGTCGGAATACTGCCCGGCTTGTTCGCCACGACAATCTCCGCCGGCACCGCTTTGCGAACGGCGGTCGATTTGGGCTTTCGCAAAATTGTGAGAATTTCGTCGCTGATCTCGCGGCTCATGAACTTTCCTTGAGCCAACATTTGCATGATGCGGGCCGCCTCGGCTGGTGTCGACACATTTTCTTCGCCCCGCGCACTGGCCGCCGTATCCATCATCACGCGCCGCAAAAGGGTCTTGGTTAAACCGAGCGATTCCATCCGTCGTGTCACATTTTCCATCCCCACCAACTCGATCAGCAAATTCGTGGCTGTGTTATCGCTGAGTACAATCATCATCACAGCCAGATCGGCCGTGCTGATCTGCGAACCGCCATCGGAGAGTTGCGAAAGAATGCCACTCCCGCCAACTTGATTGCCTTTCGTGATGCGATGAGATTGATTCCAATCGATCTTGCCGGCTTCCCGCTGAGCGAGCACTTCCATCAAAATCGGAATCTTGATTGCGCTCGCCTGAGTAAACGATTCCTCCGCATTGCGGCTAAAAAGCGTCTCGCCGTCGACGGTCATCACGTAATAGCCAATCGTCCCCGGCACGCCTGCCGCGATTTTTTCCAGCTTATCGGCAGTCTCGTTCAAGGGTTTCCCCTCCGCGGCAATGGTTGTGGCCCATGAAATAAAGAAAAGTGCAAGGACTCGCAGTAACACATTAAGGTGATTCATGATTGGCCTTTGTCTGATCTGTATATCGCAAGGCCGCGACCAAGCTCTCGCCATAAGTTTCCCACAGTTCTTGCGGATCACTGCTCGTCTTGCGCGAAAGTTCCAGAGTGATAATGGGTTTCTTGAGCGTTTCGCCGACGAACGACCCCAGCGACCCCGGCAGCCCCCCCAACTTCTTGACGGGGAGTGGGCTCACTTTGCCCATTGCCGTAGCAAGTTCTTGGGCCGGGCCATCGTAATCAATACATTCGAGTGGCTGGTGAATGCTCACGATCCGCTGGGGAAAGTAACGCATAATCGCCTGCAAAATTGCCCGCGACTCGGGCTCCGAGAGCGGTGTCGGGCCATGGAGTTTCACATTCCCTTCATGCCAGTTGCCAGCGGGGAAATTGCGATTGAGGTCGATGCCACGCGGATTGAAGCGCACTTTCGCCGCCATGCCGTCGGGATTGGCCACCGGAATGATCACCACCTGCCTCCCTGCAAGTTCTTCAGGATGTGCGATCAACCACTCGCCAAACGCCGCCACCAGCGGTGTCCCCGCAGCTTCGTTGCCGTGAATCGTGGCGATCACCATCAACACATCGGGCCCCGTGCCATAGACCTCGCAGTGAATCTCACGGCCTTCGGCGGAACGACCGATCACCGAATTCTCGAATTGCTCCTCCGCGCTGGCTGATCCAATCAAAACCAATAAGCTCAGCAAGCGAGTGAAGACAAAGAAGAGCAAGCGTATTCGAGAACTCAACACGGCCACTTAAACGTCCTTATTCTGGATGTCGAGATCAACTAGCCGAGGCTTCGACCGCATGGGCCTGCAAATCTTCGAGATCGACAAATTCCAGTGTCGACATGTGCGTCGATTCCAACACCACCGGCGGGGCCATGTCGCACTCGAGCGCTTCCTTCCACCGCGGGGCACACAAACACCAGCGATCTCCCGGCAACAAACCGGGAAAGTCATACATCGGGTTGGGGGTGCTCAGGTCGTTGCCCGCCGACTTGGAAAACTCCAAGAAATCTTCGCTCACTTGCACGCAAACCGTGTGAATCCCCATATCATCTCGCCCCGTCCGACAACAACCATCACGATAGAAACCCGTGAGCGGATCGAGCGAACAGGGCTGCAATTCGGTGCCGAGGACATTTTTGGGCTGGGGCATGGTGGTAACCTCGCTGCGGAAATTGATGGGGAATTCAAGGCGACTGTGCAGATTCTTCCGTCAATTTAATCACCCACTGCGTGCAAAGCCAGTCGCCCCATTCCTTTTACTGCCATGGCGACTATTATGAGGCTCCCAGCGGCGATTTCCCCGACCCTTTTGAGAGCCAGACATGTTCAAACGCAAGTTGATGACCGTCGTTGAGGCCATCCCCTATGGAGTTTCCTACGCCTGGCTGAACTATCAGATTCGCTCGCCGGAACCCCTCAACGAAGAAGCCATCTGGCAAGAGATCACCGGTCCGGTCCCCCCCGTGATCAAATTCGTCCGCGACCACTGGCCCCTGCGTCCCCTGCGCTGGGCCTTGCTACACACCAAGATGAAGCAGGATCATGTGCTTGGCATTGCCGAGCATTACGACGTGTCGAACGAGTTTTACAAACTCTTTCTCGACAAGAAGTACATGTTCTACACCTGCGCTGATTTTCTCCGGGGTGGCGACGAAACCATCGAAGAAGCCCAGCAGAACAAGGCCGACTTCATTCTGCGACTGATCGACCCCAAACCGGGGGAGAAGATCATGGAACTCGGTTGCGGCTGGGGCGCGATGCTCAAACGCATTTACGAGCACACGGGCGACAAGGAAAACCTCTATGGACTCACGCTTTCCAAGGAGCAAGTCACTTACAACGAACAGGTGAATGGTTTCAACGTGAAGTTCGACAACTTCATTACCTGCCAATATGAACCCAACTCTTACGATGCGATTTACTCGATTGGCTCCTTCGAGCACGTCCGCCCCAACGAGATCGCCCCGCTCGCTCGGAAGATATTCGATGCCCTCAAGCCGGGGGGCCGCGCGGTGCATCATTTCTTTTGTCGCGTGTCGCCGCACCTGTTCGCCACCGCCATTTGCTCGCAAATCTTCTTCCCCGGCTCCATTGGCAGCACGTATAATGAGCACCTCCGAGCCTTCGAAGGAGCAGGCTTCCGTGTCGAGCATCGTTCAATCCACGACTACCGCCCCACCCTGCGAGCCTGGTTCGACAACTTAGTCGCCAACCGCGAACAGGCCTTAAAATACGTCGATGTGCAGACCTACAACCGCTATGTGACATTTTTTCCCTCGTCCTGGCGGTACTTTGATGAGGGCTACGGGATGCTCGTCCGCTGGGTTTTAAGAAAACCGGCGTGAGCGGCAAGTCTGAATTTCAAAAGACAGGCAAACCGCTAACGGACGCTAATTTGTGCTAACAAAAATCCAAAATCTTCGCCTCCTATTAGCGAATATCAGCGTTCATCAGCGGTTTTGTTTCTCCCCCGCAACATCGCCAAAAAGTACGCCGCCGACATCCCCCCCGAACCAAACACCATGCTCATCACCATGATCTGGTAACGCGCGGCCGTCAGCGGTGATTCGCCGGCGAGGATTTGGCCCGTCATCATCCCCGGCAGCGACACGATCCCTACGGCCAGCAGCGAATTGGTAAGCGGAATCAGCGCCGCCCTCATCGCCGAGTTGCGCGCCATTTCGTAGCCAACCCCCTGCTTTGTGTCTGATAGAAATCGCTCGGCCGCGATGCTCAGCGTATTCATCGAATTGGCGAAGATCATCCCGGCCAGCGTGATCACCTGCCGTGGGGCGAACCAGGGCTCGATTTGCAAAACCCCCTGCGTCACCAGCGCGAGCGTCACCACGCCCCCCACCGCAATCGCCCAAAACGCCTTGCCGAACAACTCGCGCCGCTCGGTTTCCACGGGCCCGAGCGCAATCCACGTCGCGGCACTGAGCATCACCGCGAGCACGGCCAACACGATGGCGGCGTTCTCAGCAGCAAACACGTAGGCCAGCACGTACCCCACGCCCAAAAGCTGCACCACCATCCGCACCAGCGCGATCCAGGTGGTCTTGGTCGTGATCGACCAGCGATGCAAGACGGCGACAACCACCGCCACCGGCAGAAAAGAAAGAGCCAAATTCGCAAGCGGGATCGTTTCCATTGATAATTCCCAAAAAGTCTGTGTGACAGATGATCAAACATCTTAACCGACACGGCTGCTAGACGAAGCCAATTTCCAACGTACAATCGTGGCTTTCTACAATAGCCGTCGGCGCAAGCCGATGGTCCAACGAGCCATAAAACTAGGAAACCTCCTCATGCTCAAAGTCAACGAATACTTCGACGGCAACGTCAAATCGATTGCCTTCCAAACCAAAACGCTCCCCGCCACCGTCGGCGTGATGGCCATCGGCGAATACGAGTTCGGCACAAGCCAAAAAGAAACCGTCACCGTCGTCAGCGGCCAGCTGACCGTCAAACTCCCCGGCAGCGACCAGTGGCAAGCTTTCCCAGCAGGCAAGTCGTTCGTGGTCGCCGCCAACGAAAAGTTCCAACTCCAAGTCAACGAAGAAACCGCCTACCTCTGCACCTATGAGTGACATGATAGTGACGGAACGGTCTACGGAATTGTCATCCCGAGGGGAGTTTGACGACCCGTGGGATCTGGTTTGTATTACCTCACGCATAGAAAGTGTGCGAGGGTAGAAACCAGATTCCTCAAGTCGTAGAACTCCTTTCGGAATGACTTTTTACGACTGAGCTAACCTCGCCCCCCGATAAACCGCCACCGCCGACCCCTCCGCCAGAAACGCGGAACTCGGTTCAGCGGCCAACGACTCGACAAACGCTTCTCCATAAACGCCCGCCACGTCGCAGAAGAATTCAGCACTCTGGGCCGGTGCCACGCGCCACTGCGGATGGTCCACTCGGTACTCGCTCGTGCTGCCATCGCGGCGAGCCGTGTAGCCCCAGTAATGCTCGGTGATAAACTCCGCCTCGCTCCCTAGATTGGGAAACTCAGCAGGCTCCGCCACGGTGAGTCCCAGTCGCTGCCAATGGTGCGCATCATGCCAAGCATACTCAACCCGCGTGGGCGTTTGAGAATCCACGCCGGGAGATTCAATCGTGTGACGCATCCTCCGCGCGACAAACTTTTCGTCATAGAGCTGGCGCGCGATGAAGGCCACCGCCCACCTCGGGACGACTTCCTTGATAAAGCCCACCCCCCGCCGCCAACCTTCCGGCCCGCGATGGCGGATGTAAAATCGCAAATTCACTTCCGCGAAATGACGATGCCCCGGCACGGCAATCCCCAACACCCGCGTGTTGTGATACAAAAAACCGACCATGCTCACGAAGTGACGACCCTGAAATTCATCCAGCTCCGTGCCACCCGGCACGAAGGTGCGGAGAATCGCCGGATCAATTTCGTAATTGAGCATCGCCAGGTGCGACCACTCAGTTGTCAAAAACGGTTTTAGCGTCATATCACGACTTCAGACAGTGCAAGACAACGTATATTCATCACGAAGCGCCGCCGCTTGCGGCGCTCCCTACTAACCAACGGAGAATGTCCCCCGTGTAGTTGAAAAGCATGGCGGTTCCTCCGCCCAGAAGATACCTTCTGGGAAGAACCATTTTCCCTTTATTGGAGGAACCAA
>JAWXAV010000135.1:0-60034 GCA_034439695.1 Bythopirellula sp.
ACACTGCTGGGAAAACTATGGTATCGATCGCAAGTCCCGTAGGGACGACTGAATCCCGATCCGTGCTTTCAATCGTCCCTACGGGACTCACTTGGCACGTTGTCTTCGGACCCAGCGATAAATCGCTGGGCTATTGTCGGGTGTCCCTCCGGGACAAGTTGCGGCAAGAACCCAAAATGTGGGTAATGATGAGCCCGGAGTACCGGGAAGGGGATCGATTAAAAAATGCCGAGTGATTTCCTGCAACTAACTGGCAAGCGAATCGTCGTGTTTGGCGTGGCCAATCGTAAGAGCGTGGCATTTCACGTCGTGCAGGAGCTTGTGGCGGCGGATGCCGAAGTGGTGCTGGTGGTTCGCACTCCCGAGCGGCAGGAATCGGTTGCGAAGCTGCTGCCTGATTTGCCAATCCATGTGTGCGACGTGGAGTTTCAAGACCAAATTGACCGTCTCGCCGAGGAACTGGCCGAAAAGTACAACAAGCTTGATGGAATCGTCCACTCGATTGCCTTTGGCGATTACTCCGAGGGTCCGAAACCGTTTCATGAAACGAGCAAGGATCAATTCCTGAGGGCGCTGGACATCAGTTGCTTCTCGCTGGTGGCGATTTCCAACGCGTTTAAGGACTTGCTCAGCCGTGAGGCATCGGTGGTGACGATCTCGATCTCGACCACGCGGATGGCGAGCGAGAACTATGGCTTCATGGCCCCGGTGAAGGCTGCCCTTGATGCGAGTTTGGCGTTTCTCGCCAAGTCGTTTAGCAGTTTTTCCGAGGTGCGGTTCAATGCCGTGGCTCCGGGACTGTTAAAGACATCCGCTTCGGCCGGTATTCCGGGTTATGTGGATTCTTATCTCTATGCCGAGCGAGCCACCCTGCGGGGGAGGGCGGTGCAAACGAGCGAGGTCGCTGCCGCCATAGCTTTTCTACTTAGCCCAAAATCCAGCGGTCTTAACACTCAGCGACTCGTGGTTGATGCGGGCATGGAAGTGAATTACTTCGATCAGCACTTGATTGAAGGCTACTTGAGCAGCGGTCAAGAGCGACATAGTGACGGTGAGTAGGTCATTGCTGTCCAACCGTTGAACACAGGGCCAACGAGAAAAAGCTGCGTATTCTCCGCCATTTTTCGACGCCGCGAGAGTTAAGATTCTGGTAGTTCCCCCAAAAGCATGATATTCTGAATGGTGAGGCGGAGTCCCCAGGAATAGGGCAGTTACTGGTTCAGGACCGAAACGGATTGCAAGTCCGCAGAGACTCCAGCGGTAACAGAAAACTTTTCTTGGCGGCCTTTGCTCGCAAGGCTGTGCAGGCGTGCGCCTATTGTAGTCGTTTGCCAGAGACAAGCCTGACGGAGATACTGTCAAGCCTGACGGTGATACTGCTAACCTGACCTACAATACTGGCAAGCCTGCCGACGAGACTTGTTCGGCGTAGATAGTCGAACTTCCCACATGACGAAAGCCGTGGCCCAAAGTTTTATCGACCTTGTTAAGCGTAGCCAACTGGTAGAAGAAGAACAGTTGGAACGCTTCTTGGCGAAGCTGCGCGCCAAAAGCGGCGGGAAACTGCCCGACACGCAAGAGGACTTGGCCCAGGCTTTGATCGAAGAAGGTCTGCTTACCGAGTGGCAGTCAGACAAATTGCTCTCGGGCAAACATCGCGGATTTATTTTGGGGAAGTACAAACTGCTGCGGATGCTCGGCAAGGGAGGCATGAGCAGCGTCTATCTGGCCGAGCATATCTTGATGCGTGCCCGGCGGGCGATCAAAGTGCTGCCCAAGAATCGCGTGGCCGATACCACCTATCTGGAGCGGTTCCGCATTGAAGCCCGCGCGGCGGCGAAGCTTGACGACCCGAACATCATTCACACCTACGACATTGATGAGTTTGAAGGCCAGCACTATCTGGTGATGGAGTATGTCGAGGGGCAGGACTTGCACCAACTGGTGAAAGAGCACGGCCCGCTCGATTATTTGGTGGCAGCGGATTATATCGCTCAGGTGGCCAGCGGTTTGTCTCACGCACATGCCATGGGACTGATTCATCGCGACATTAAGCCAGCGAACTGCTTGGTAGACAAAAACAAGGTCGTGAAGTTGTTGGACATGGGCCTGGCGCGATTGATCGACGACGAAGCCTCGTTGACGCTCGACAATAATGAAAATGTGCTCGGCACGGCGGATTACCTAGCCCCCGAGCAGGCACTCAACAGCCACAAAGCGGACGCGCGTTCGGACATCTATAGTTTGGGTTGCACGCTCTACTTCTTAATCACGGGACATCCGCCGTTTCCGGAAGGGTCGATTTCCGAGCGATTGATGAAACATCAGATCGAACGCCCCCCCAGCATCACCAAGGATCGACCCGATGCCCCACCGATCTTGGTGCATATTTGCGAAACGATGATGTCCAAGAAAGCGCATGAGCGCTATCAGTCCGCCGACGAAGTAGTGCAACGTATCGGTGAATGGCTTGCCGACCGTGGGCATGAAATCGGCGACAGCGGCAAGAATCTTGGCAGTGGTTCGGGGGGAGTGGGAAGCGACGTGTTCCGACGGTTTGCCCAGTCGATGAATCGTGCGGGCGATTCGGGAGGTAAATCGAAGTCGGGTAAATCGGGCAAACAATTGATCGCAGCGAACCCGGCGGTAGCCGATGAGCCAGAAGAGGAAATCGGCCTCGCTCCAATAGAAGATGACAAGCCAAAACAGGTGGAAGTGGTAGTCGCGGCGACGGAAACAAAACCCGCGGACGCGCACAAAGCCAGTCTCAGTGATCCTGAACCGCTGCAACCCATGAAGTCATTGATTGAGGAGGCTTTCGAGCTTGAGGCCAAGAAAGAAACCTTCAAGCCCAAGCCTCGCCCCATGCCGGGAGAAATCGATCCGCTGCGTCCGCCGGGATATGTTGGCCCCAGTTATGGCACTCCGACTTGGGTTTATTTTGCCGTGGGAATCGGCGTGGTGGCCTTGATCGGCATCGTGTTGGCGGTGGCGCTGTCTTAATTCCGTGGCTGAGGTTCTTGACCTCGGCCACATCCGACCTCGCAGAGGTCAGCCACAAGCTGGCGCATCCTCAGTCACCGCCGCTTCAATACCGCCTCGCACCAGCGATTTTCGCCACTCCAATGCGAGCATTTGGCAGTTGATTCCCGATCCGATGCCAAGCATGGCGACCCGATCACCCTTTTGAATGTGCCCTGCTTCGACGGCAAGGGCCAAAGTAAGCGGCAGTGCCGCGGCCCCGGTGTTCCCCAGCGTTTCAAACGTGGAATAGTCGAGCCCCGTGTCGAGCCCCAGCGATTCAAACAGCAGCTTGCGGTGGGCCACCCCAACCTGATGGCAGATTGTTTTGTCGATATCGCCGCGCTGCCATTTTGCTTGGTCGAGAAAGCGCGTGAATGTTTCCGCGCCGGTGGCGACCCCCGCGTTCATGAGTTGCTCGCTGTCGGTGTGCATGAAGGTTTCCATCCCCGCGCTGCGACAGAGGGCGTGGTGATCGGTATTGGCCAGCACGGTAGCGGTCGTGAGACGGTTTTTCGTGCGGCTTAATTCCTCGTCGCATAAGAGGACGGCGACGCTCCCCGAACCGATCGTGAGCGAGGCAATGAGATTCTTGATGTTTTGGCGATTGAGGGATTGATCGGTGTTGAGCCGCTCGATGGTATTGTCAACAAGTTGCCGGCCACTCTCAGTGCCGACGATAAGCCCCGCGCGAATTTGACCCAGCTCGATCATGTTGGCCACTTGGATCATACCGGTGAGAATGCCCAGGCAAGCGTTCGAGACATCGTAAATGAGGCAATCCTGCGTGAGCCCAAGGCCGTGGTGGACCGAGCAAGCGGTCGCGGGTTCAAGATAGTCGCGGCAAACGGAGCCGTGGACGAGTGCCCCGATATGGTGTCGTTCAATATCGGCAACTTGGATGGCTTGCTCGCCGCTGGTGAGGCTCACCTGGCCAGGCAACGTGTCACTTTGGAAAAATCGACGTTCACGGATGCCGGTCATCAATTCAAGCCGGCCATGGGGCAGACGGAGACGTTCGTAGACCGGTGCGAGGCGATGTTCAATTTCGTCGGTGGTAACGACTTGGCGCGGCAGGGTGTAGCCCAAGGCTTCGAGGCAAACTCGTTGGTAGTTCATCGAAGGGGATTTCCAGGGCAGCGATGGACACGCGTGGAGAAACTTTCACAATACAGGGCAGGGTATGTGGAGACAACCGGCATAATATTCAGCGATTGATAACGAGTTCTATTTGATAGCCGCAGGCGGTAGCCGGCGGTGAGGTTGGTGCAGACCGCCGGCTACCGCCTGCGGCTAGGATGAAGGCGAATGGACAGTGAAACTCAATTAAATCGACGTCGTGATTGGTCCGCAGTGATCTTCGCGCTGGTGTTGCCGACCGTGGTGACGCTGGCGTACTTCGTGTTGGCCGCGAAATTTCCGCCTGCCGTTCAGCAAGCCACCTATGGCGTGGCCAAGACGTTTCAGTTTCTGTTCCCGATTCTATTTGTGGTGTTTGTGCAGCGTATGAGGCCGCAATTGTGGCCGTGGTTGACGAAAGGTGTGCTGATCGGCTTACTGCTGGGTTTGGCGATTGGTGGGTTGATGCTCGCGCTTTACCACTGGGGGCTGAAATCGACGGTTTTTTTCGTCGTCGCTGCCGGGGAAATGCGGGCAAAAATCGCCGGGATGGATCTCGGCTCGACGACGACTTTCATCGCCGTGGGGGTGTTTTACAGTTTGATCCACTCACTCTTGGAAGAATACTACTGGCGGTGGTTCGTGTTCGGACAGCTCAGGGAGCTGACGCGGTTGGTGCCCGCGATGGTGATTTCGTCGCTCGGCTTCATGGCCCACCACGTGCTCGTAATCGGCACATATTTTGGGTTTTTCTCGCCCTGGACGTGGCTGTTTTCGTTCTGTGTGGCCATCGGCGGGGGGGTCTGGGCATGGCTCTACAACCGCTCGGGATCGCTGTTGGGGCCGTGGCTGAGCCACTTATTGGTCGATGCGACAATTTTTTTGGTGGGGTATGAAATTGCCGGTCCACTGTTGAATAAGTGACAATCCTCGGCTGTTTCGGCCCAGGGAGCTTGTCCCCACGGAATCCCTTATGTTGTGCTAGCAAAAGAATTTAGCCCCAAGATGTGCGAAGTCCTTGCCTTTAGAAGAAAGTTCGCTAAATTCGCTGCCACGACTTGCATCCTCAGCCTAGTGCCGTGTGACAGCGGCCAACAGCCACAAGGAGTGTTTCCGAGGCGAAGCGATAGGGACGTCAGCTCGACTTGATTGTGTGGAATGCTTTTCCACGGTGCTGGACGGTTTGAGAGAACCGCCAAGGACACGCCAATCAGCGGTCGGACAGGCTTCGATTAAGTTTGGAATCTAACAGGTGCCAAGGATGGTACAGCCGCGGGCTTCTTAGTCCGCGATTGCAAAGGGCCACCTGTTTACGACCAGTTCTTGCGGACGTCGCCAGATCAGATTGATTTCTGTTCCTTGCCGAGCAGCAACTGCTCCTTACCGAGCAGTATTAGGGGCTCTCGGTGGATCGCTTTGCTTTGCTAACTCCTCTTGTGGGCCCAGGATTTGGTGGCGCTGACCGCGCCGGAAATGGAGTGCAAAGCGATGAGAAAGCCCGTGATTGGCGTTAACGCTGACTATCGTTCGGCTAAAGGGGACACCCCGGCCTATTCGTGCCTTGCTGCCGGCTATTTCGACGGCATCATGAAAGTGGGAGGGATTCCCGTGATCCTCCCTCCCTACCAATCGGAAAGCGATGTCGAGCAAATTTTGGATCAGCTTGATGGCGTGATGCTGGTGGGAGGTGCCGATCTCGACCCCCGACGCGATGGTTGGATGCTGCACCCCACCGTGCGTCTGCAAGATTCTCGCCGCGAGTCTTTCGATCGCTGCCTGATGCGTAAGGTCGCTGATCGCCGGATGCCGATCTTCGGCATTGGCGCGGGGATGCAATTGCTCAACGTCTCTCAGGGTGGCAATCTCATGCTGCATATTCCGGAAGATCGTCCGTCTGCCTTGCCGCATAAAGACCCGCTTGATCCGGCTCATCGTCACACGCTGGAACTTGTGCCTGGCACAATCATGGAGCGTGTTTACGGTGATGGTGAATTGCGCGTGAACAGCATGCACCACATGGCCGTCGAAGAAGTCGCCCCGGGCTTCAAGGTTTCGGCGACTTGTCCCGATGGTATCGTGGAAGCGATCGAGAGCACGATGAGCGACTGGTTCGCGATGGGGACGCAGTTCCATCCCGAAGCCGAAACCGCGTCGGCCCTTGATGTGCGAATTTTTGAAGAGTTCCTATTGGGCGTCACTGAATTCCAGGGCGCGATGAGATTGGTAGCGTAGCGTTTTCCCCCCGGCCACGCTGAAGCGGGCCGCGGGCCTCGTCTCGTAGGACGCGAGTTAACGACCCAGGACCTGACGTGGATAGGACGCCCACGTCAGGTCTTTTTTTGTCGTTAGCCGGCATCGTCCCGATGCCGAGGGAGTTCTGCAATGTTCTCACGGCATCGGGACGATGCCGGCTAACTTGGCAGTATTGTCGTCCCCAACACCTTCAAGAACTCTCGCATCCAATTGCCGTTCGCTGGCCAGGCGGGGGCGGTCACAAGATTGCTATCGACGCAGACGCTATCGAGGCCGGGGCTGGGGGTGTCCCAAATGGCTCCTGCGCGCTCCAGGTCGAGCCGCAAACTCGGGTAGGCTTGCAGCTTGCGGCCTTTGAGCACACCCGCCGTGTTGAGAATCATCGGACCATGGCAGGTGGCGGCGACCGGTTTGTGGGTGGTGAAGAAGTGATGCACAAGGGACTGTACGCGCTCGTCGAGTTGCAGATATTCGGGTGAACGTCCGCCGGGGATCACCAGGGCATCGTAGTCGTGGGGATCGACGCCGTGCCAGTCGATGGTGATGGGAAAGTTGTGCCCGTGCTTTTCGCTGTACGTGCCGTGGCCCTCGAAGTCGTGAATCGCGGTGGCGACTTTCTCGCCGGCGTTTTTGTCGGGGCAGCCCACGTCGACCGTGTGACCCATCATCTGGAGGATTTGCAGCGGGACCATCGCTTCGTAATCTTCCACGAAGTCGCCCACAAGCATGAAAATCCGTTTGCCGCTCATTCCGTTGTTCCCTCGGCGGCCTCATACAGCATGCTCGGCATGCGTTGTACTTGCCCGTCACGAGTGACGCAGGCGAGTGTACTCTTGCCCTCCGCTAACAATATGTCGTCGCGATAGACCTTATAGCTATGGTCGATGCGTGCCGGGGTGGCGCGTTCCACCGTAGTCTCAATGCGCAGTGTATCGCCAAACTTGGCCGGCAACAGGTAGCGGCAACTGATGCTGTGCACGACCAACAAATAGCCGTCACGCTCGAGATCAGCATAGTCAAAGCCGGCAGCCTTGAGCATTTGCACTCGGGCCAACTCAAAGTACTGAAAGTAGTTGGCGTGGTGGACGATTCCCTGCCCGTCGGTCTCGTAGTAACGGACTGAAATTTCGATAATATGTTGGATCATGGGCCAATAGCGTTGTGTGGAAAGGTTGGGGGCGGGAATTTGTATCGTACAGAATTTAGCAGAGGTTCGTCATTCCCGCCCCCGCCTCCGCGAGGACAAGCCCTGCGCGGGAAGGATAAAGGACCATGCCGATGCCATGCGGCTCGTTGCAATTTGCTGGCGAGAACTCTATACTGTGCCGTGATTTACGCATTCTGGCAGCGCAATTCAGGCAACCAAGCGGGGAGTCCATGCGATGAGTATCGGCGAAAATTCGGGGATTGGTTTCTCAACGATGCGGGGCCGCGACTATCCTTCCATCCGCCAATTTACGGTCTTTTTGGAAAACCGGGTCGGCCAGTTGCTAGAAGTCGTGCGGCGTTTCGAGGGTAGCAATGTGCGGATCGTGGCGCTCACGATCTCTGATTCCGCGGAATGTGCGGTCGTGCGGTTCCTGCTGAGCGATCCCGAGCAAGGCCGCGAAGTGCTCGAACGCGCTGGTCTAGCGATCATTGAATCGGACTTGATCGGCGTGGAACTCCCCGACAGCCCGCAGCCGTTGTTGCAAGTCTGCACGGCGTTGTTGCAGGCGGAGATCAACATCTCGCAGGTTTATCCGCTGCTGGCGCGCCCGAACGGTTGCCCGGCCGTGGCGTTGATGGTCGATAATAATGATCTGGCGCTGGAGACACTGGCCGCGAAAGGTTTCAAGACGGTGAATGAGGATGATCTCAAAGAGTCGGATTGAAATTTTCCTGCAAATTTAACCGCTAATGAACGCTAATAGAATTAAAATTGTAGTCGAAAATATAGTGCCATAGTCCATCGTAAATTCACTGAGATTTAATTAGCGAACATTAGCGTCAATTAGCGGTGAAACACGGAAACTTATCTCTCTCACCACGACGATTTTGCCAGAAACAGCTTCCCGATGCCCATCCAAGTGACTTGCCCCGGCTGCCTCACCAAGTTCAATGTCGGCGATCAACATGCTGGCAAGGCCGGCGCTTGCCCGAAGTGCAAAGGTCCGATTCAAATTCCAGCGCTGGCCGATCAGGTGATTATTCACGCGCCGGAGAGTGAGGCGGGGGCGAAGGACGCCAAAGGCCGGAATGTTCTCAAGCCGATCCGCCGCAAGGAAGCCAAGTTCAGCACGAATATCTTCGTGCTGGTCGCTGGTGGGGCCTTGCTGGCGATTGCCGTCTCGTGGCTTGTGGGTCGGCAGTACGGCACCGACGGCGTGCCGATGTGGTTTCTGGCGCTTGGCGCGGTCCTGCTTGGCCCCCCCTTGGCCTACGCGGCGTACTCGTTTTTGCGCGATGATGAGCTTGGGGTTTATCAAGGGACCGCCGTGCTTCTCCGCTCGCTGGCCTGTGGCTTAGTTTACGCGTTGCTGTGGGGCGTGTTTGTTTATGTGGGTTGGAACGTGTTCGGCGACGACGCTTTTAAGGCTGGTCTGGAAATGGTGCAGTTGGGGATACTCATCGCCATCGTGGCGGGCATTGGCACATTCGCCGCATACGTGTCATTCGATCTGGAACCCATCTCCGCGTTCTTCCATTACGCTCTCTATTTTCTGCTGACGATTGGGTTGCGATTTGTCATGGGGCTGCCGTTTCTACCGGGGATGCTGGGCTAATTGGAGGTAACGGACAGTTGAGTACCCTCCGCGAGATTCCTGAGATCGCTGCACTGCGGAACGGGCAGGGACTGGTGAGAATCCCGCCGGAGTTGGACGTGCCGCTCACGCACCGCGTGAAGCAATTGATCGACACGCCCGAATTCCGCCGCTTGAGCCAGATCAGCCAACTCGGGCTTGTGGGACTGGTGTACCCCGCCGCGAATCACACGAGGTTCGAGCACTCGCTGGGCGTTTACCGCATGGCGCTGTTGTTTCTCGACCGCTTGGCCGAGGATCCGCGGTTTGCCGCCGTTATTACGCCGCGTGATGCCGAGCGATTTTTGATAGCCGCGCTGCTGCACGATTTGGGGCACTGGCCTTTTTGTCATCCAATTGAAGATATGTCGCTGCCGCGCGTCCCGAGCCACGAGCTGTTTGCTAACAGTTTTTTGCTCGAAGGGGAGATCGCCGACGCCCTGCGCGATGAATGGGACATCCAGCCACGCGAGATCATGGAAGTGCTCTCGGGGAAACCCAAGGACCGTTGCAACCGCGTCTTGCGAAGCTTGCTGTCGGGGCCGATTGATGTCGACAAGCTCGATTATTTGATGCGCGACAGCCTGCACGCCGGCGTGCCTTATGGCCGCAATTTTGACCAGCCCCGGCTGATTCAGAGTTTGTGCCTCAACGAAATGGGGGACGGCCTGGCGATTTCCGACAAGGGCAAAACCGCGGCGGAGATGATGGTGTTCGCCCGCTATGTGATGTTCAGCGAAGTTTATTGGCATCATGCCGTGCGGTCGGCGACGGCCATGTTGCAACGCGCGTTTTCGCTGCTGCACCAATCGCTCGATATCGACACGCTGTTTCGGCTCACCGAGCGGCCCATGATCGACGCACTGTTTGCCGCGAGTGGCGATGGGCCTGCCCGCGAGTTACTCGACGGTTTGTTCGGCCCGACGCGCAGGCTTTACAAGCGCGTCACGCAGTACAGTTTGTTCCAAGAACCGCAACTTTATCAGAAACTCGCGCGCAAGCCGTATCCGTGGTTGGTACGTTGTGCCGAAAACTTTGCGGGGTTGGCGAGCACGGCGCTTTCGCGGATCGTGGCGAGCCATGAAGTGTTGTTCGACGCTCCGCCGGTGAAGCTGGAAGTGGAATTCCAAATCGACGTGCATTTTCCCAAGGAAAATTGCTATCGAAGGCTGGGCGATATTTCGCCCGTGGTGCGCACCTTGGCCCGCGAGCAGTTCGACGATTACGTGAAGCGCGTGCGCGTGTTTGCGCATCCCCGCGTGGCTGAGGATTTGCGCTCCTTGCCGCGATTGCCGGAATTGATCGCCGAAGCGGCGGAGTTGACGGGGTAAAATTTCCTGTGTCATCTCAGCGAAAATCGATTAACCACGAATCTAACGAATCACACGAATGAATTTATTCGTGAAATTTGTGATGATTCGTGGTGAATAATCTTCCCTGGCCGTTTGCGCGTCCCTATGTACGACTTTTCAATTTTTCGCGGTATTCGGAGTGCGAAATTATAGGCGGGAATGGTGTTACGACCGGATGCTGATGCTGCGGCTATGTGGGGCACCCCCTGCCGCGAAGTTGGGCGGAGTGGCTAGGTTGCCCGGGTTTTGGGTGATGGTTGGGGTGAACCTGAAATCCGTGCTGCGTGCCTGATTTTGCGGAGGGAACGCACGTCCCTGGCGTTTGGCGATTGGCGGTGCCGGGTGGCTGGCACGCCAGTTGCTGAACGAGTTTTCGCCATCAAAATGCAGGAGCTTACGCCCACCGCTCGCCCTCGCTTGCTTCGCTTTTAGGGAGTTTTCCACGTGATCCGAGAAGTATCGAATCTTTCTTTGCCGTTATCTGGCGTGGTGGGGAATCCGCAGGCCAGGAACAATTATCTAACCACTCGGGAAATCATTACTTCCCCGCTCGCGCCCGTCACTCCGCAGGAAAGCGTGGAGGCCGAGATTTCGCGGCTGACTTGGGCTGTGATCGATGGCAACGCGACCGGGGCTGACCGTGATCGGTTGGCGGAGTTGGTGAGTTTGCAGCATGAGTATCGACGGGTGTAGGGCGCGGGGACGCAAAGCCGCAAGCGGCCGTCGGTAAAAAATGCCGTGCGGATAAGCTGGAGAAGTGGCGAAGAGTTTGCCGATAACGTATTTCGGACAGGGTACATGCCCTTGTTCGACTCGCAGCGGACGCGGGCCTTGAGAACTCCCCACGAGTGATGAGCAGCCGATGCTCATCACCGTACTCCCACCCCATCGGCCCGACGTGTCACAAGCGTCGGAGCTCGCGTCCCACTATGACAACCACTCCCCACTATTTGCTTTTCTCGGAAGCAAATTGTTCTCCGAGCGGCCAATCTTGGCGCTTTGTGCTACAGAATGTTGAAACGAGTCGGCGAATGGTCGTTGCCGACGAGGAAACAGCCGCCTGTGGCGAACGCTTGGAGCTCCTGGCAGTCGTGCGAGGACTCGAAGCCCTCGACGGGCCCACGCGGGTGACACTCGTCACCAAGAGCCGCTATGTGAGCCGCGGCATTCGTAGTGGGCTGGCCGAATGGCGGGCCAACGATTGGCAATGGGAACGATTCGGTCGGATCGTGCCCGTGAAAGACCACGACCTGTGGCAGCGCGTGGATCGGGCGCTCTTGTTTCATGCCGTGGATTGTCAGGCTTGGCAGTTTGAAGAGTCGCAGCCTGAAGAAGTCATCGCGGCAGAGTCAGAGGCCCGCTTGGCCCCCACCAAGCGGCGGTTGGTTGCGAGGACGCTAAGCCGCAAGCGGCTGGGGAGCTTGAGGGCGGCATTGGTGGATAAGGCGGCGACTTGGAGCGAATCGTTGCGGACTTTGGGCCATCCGGTTGGGCAATTGGCCTCGGGCGCCGCATAATTCCCACCAAAACGAAAGAAATTCAAGGAACTGACGTGGTAAATGCCCCAAGGTGGCAGGCTGAGAATGCCGAATTTTCGCAGGTAACTGGGTAATTTAGGCAGCAAGGCGAAGCAGTTTTAGGTACAACAGAACTCTGATAAGGACATCATGGTGCGAACTCAAGTTGATCTCGGCGCGATTGCGCCGGTGGTACACGGCTATCACCATAACCCGTTTGAAGTATTGGGACCGCACGAAATCGTGGAAGGCGGTCGACGGGCGTTGGCGATTCGTGCCTATCTACCTGAGTCGCAACAAGTGTGGCTGGTTGACCAGCAGCATGGGATATCCCAGCCGATGCGGCGGATTCATCCGGCGGGATTGTTCGAGGCAATTTGCAATCCTGAAGTGTATGACCGCGAGTTAGGCCATACCTATCAGTTTTGTAGCGTGAATCAGGCGGGCGAACAAACAACGATGCACGATCCTTATTCCTTCCCTCCGTTGCTCACGGATTACGACCTGCACTTGCTAGGCGAAGGTCGCCATTGGGATAGCTACCGTCGACTCGGCGCGCACCAGCGCGAGGTTCACGGCATTCAGGGGATTAATTTTGCCGTGTGGGCGCCCAACGCGGAAAGCGTCAGCGTGATCGGCGATTTCAACGGCTGGGACCGCCGCAAACACGCGATGCGGAAACATATTCCCGGCGGCATTTGGGAATTGTTTGTGCCCGACATGGCCTTAGGGACGCTTTACAAATTTTCAGTGAAAGCGCGGGGTGGGAATGTCATCGAGAAGTGCGATCCCTACGGCTTTGCCGCCGAAGTGCCACCGCTGACGGCCAACATTGTCTCGGACATCGATTCCTACCAGTGGGGTGACTTCCAGTGGATGAATGAGCGGCAACAGCGCAATGCGCTCACCGCGCCGATGTCGATTTATGAAGTGCATCTGGGGAGTTGGAATCGCAACCACGACGGCGGCAGCGAGTGGCTCAATTATCGAGATTTAGCCCATCGTTTAGCGGCCTACTGCGAAAAGATGGGATTTACGCATATCGAATTGATGCCGATCAGCGAGCATCCTTTCACGGGGAGTTGGGGCTATCAGACGGTCGGCTATTATGCCGCCACAAGCCGTTACGGTTCGCCCGCGGATTTCCAATATTTCGTGGATCACATGCACCAACACAATGTCGGCGTGCTGATCGACTGGGTGCCGGCCCACTTTCCCAAAGACAGCCACGGCCTCGACTATTTCGACGGCACGGCCCTGTACGAACATGCCGACCCGCGCCAAGGCGAACACCCCGACTGGGGCACCAAGATTTTTAACTATGGCCGCAACGAAGTGCGGAATTTCCTCACGTCGAACGCGCTCTTCTGGCTCGACAAATATCACATCGACGGCCTGCGCGTCGACGCGGTTGCTTCGATGTTGTATCTCGATTACAGCCGCAATGCCGGGGAGTGGATTCCCAACCAATATGGCGGTCGAGAAAACCTCGACGCGATCCATTTCGTCAAGGAATTCAACGAGCAGGTCCACCTGCAATACCCGGGCGTGCTGACCGTGGCCGAGGAATCGACGGCTTGGGGGGGCGTGTCGCGGCCGACCTATTTGGGCGGGCTTGGTTTCAGCATGAAGTGGAACATGGGCTGGATGAATGATACGCTGCGTTACTTCCGCCATGAGCCGATCCATCGCGGCTATCATCACGACGAGCTGACGTTTTCGTTGATATACGCTTTCACGGAGAACTTTTTGCTGCCCTTCTCACATGATGAAGTGGTGCATGGCAAGGGCTCGCTGTTGGATCAGATGCCCGGCGATTTGTGGCAGAGATTCGCGAATTTGCGGCTCTTGTACGGCTACCAGTGGACGCATCCCGGCAAAAAGCTGACGTTCATGGGGGGTGACATCGCCCAGTGGCAAGAGTGGAACTATGACGGCGATTTACAGTGGGATCTTTTGCAGTGGGAGAGTCACCAGGGCGTACAAAGGTTGATGGGCGACCTCAACCGGCTGTACACCAGCGAGCCAGCACTGCATCAACAAGATTTCGAGCACACCGGCTTCGAATGGGTCGATTGCCACAATCACAACGATAGCGTGCTCGTCTATTTACGGCGCGGTGCCAACTCTAGCGATTTCGTGCTCGTGGCGTGTAACTTCACGCCCGTGGTGCGGCAGAATTATCGCATCGGCGTCCCCGAAGGGGGCTGGTACGCGGAGATTCTCAATACCGATTCGCAATTCTACGGTGGCAGCAACGTCGGCAACTACCCCGGCCTGACCGCCGAAATGAGCGAAAGCCACGGCCGGCCGTACTCGCTGGTTATGACATTGCCACCGCTGTCGGTGGTGGTGTTCAAGCCGCAGCGGTAGGCGAAAAACCTAGTCGGCGTTTCGGTCTTGTGGAAGTTCCTGCACGCCGTGCTAAAATTGCGGTTAGGAGAATTCGCCATGACACTGACCTTGCACCTTTCTGCCGAACTCGAAGAAAAGTTGAAGGAGCACGCCAGATCGACTGGAAAGAATCCAGAAGATATTGCTCTGGACGCTTTGCAACAGAATCTCAGCGATGAAGTGATTTCAACTCCCAAGCCATCAATAGAGAAGAAGCTCAGTGAGTTCCGCGCATGGGCAAATAGTCATCGCTCACGAAACCCCAATTTCGACGATTCCCGAGAGAGCATTTATCCGGATCGATGATAAATCTTATTTTGGTCGATACGAACGTGCTTCTGAGGGTAGTAGAACACGATCATGAGCACCATGTCGCAGCAGTAGCTTCTACGACCTTGTTACTTGAAAGAGGTTGCGAACTTTGTGTCGTTCCACAAGTTCACTACGAGTTCTGGGTGGTCGCCACTCGGCCGCTCGCGAAAAATGGATTGGGAATGTCCGCCACTGAGGCCGAGCATGAACTTGCAAGGCTGGATCAGTCGTTTTTTCGTTTCTTACGAGATGAGCGACTGGTCTACACCTATTGGAGAAGTCTGGTCCAGAAATATGCGATCCAGGGCAAAGCCGCACATGATGCGCGCCTGGTGGCCGCCATGCAGAAGCACGGAGTGTCTCAGCTTTTGACATTTAATGGAGCCGATTTTCGACGCTACTTTGAAATTGAAGTGCTCGATCCCGAGGCGGTCATCTCAAAGTGAT
Organism: Bythopirellula sp.; assembly: GCA_034439695.1. Lineage (GTDB taxonomy): Bacteria > Planctomycetota > Planctomycetia > Pirellulales > Lacipirellulaceae > Bythopirellula. The sequence goes on from JAWXAV010000135.1 coordinate 15,199, forward strand.
ATGAATCAAGTCGGCAAGTTCCACGGCCCGCTCACTCTTCCTCGGCGTTTGGCCTTAAAAACTCTTCGAGTTTTTCGAGATCGAGGCCAACGCGGTTGGTGAGTTCTTCGAGCAGGCGGCGCTGCTGGTTCTGCCAGCGGGCCATCATCATCACGCGGCCGCCGTACCAAGTGTTGGCTTCCTTAAGGAACAAGGCTTGCAGCTCCTCGGGAGTCGATTCCCGACGGTCTACGCGGAAGATGTAAGCGTTGGTTTGGTCGAAATTCAACAGCGCCGCGACTTCGTCGGCTTTGAGTTCAAACGCTTTGGTCATGAAGTCGGGACCGACCGCCGTGAGGGGTGGGGCGTCGCCGAGTCGGGGGCCGCGTTCCATTTCGGCGGGGGTGGAGCCGAAAGTGAGCCAGCTAAACAAGTCGGTGGTGAGCACTTCGTAAGGCTTGCCGATGAAAAAGGTGCCCAGGGTATCTCCCGCTTTTTGGGCTGCGGCGGCGAGTTCCTCGGCCCGCGTGAGGGCGAGCTTGGCCGCTTCGCGGATTTTCCAGGCTTGCAGCACTTCGCTTTTAATTTCGTCGAAGGCGGGAACCTTTTCGGGCACGTCTTCGACTTTGGTGACCAAGTAGTAATTGGCATCAAGATCTTTGGCCAACATGGGTTCATAGAGTTGCAGGTCGTCGAAGGCGGCTTGCAGAACCAACTCGCTTTGGGTTTGCGCATCAACGGCTTTGCCCACGTAGGTGTCGGCCAATTCGCGCTGCGTCACCAAGACAGTTTCCTCGGAAGTGATCCCTGCTTCCTTGGCGCGTTCCTTGAGATTGGTCAGAGTTTCGGGCGGGGCGGGTATTTCTTGTTTCTCGCTGCGGGCGGTCACGACTGCCAAGCCGTAGGGGTTGTATTCGGAATCGAGTTCACCGTAGATGCGATCCACGACTTTCTTGAGCTCGACGACCGCTTTGTCGGTCGCGAGTTTGTTGCGGATGGTGTCGCGGACTTCGTCGAGCGGGACGTACTGGGTTTTGTCGCCTTCTTTATTGTCAGACTCATCTTCAACATCGGACTCACCGCCCGCTGAAGCGGGCTCGCCTTCCATAGCCTCGATTGCCAATTCAGCGGCTTCTTCGGCATCGGCTTCTTCACCCGCTTCAACCTCGGCGGCTTCCTCGGTTTCGTTCTCCTGGAAGGCTGCGAGTTGGAACTTCTTAACGCGCGAGGTGCTGCCTGATTCATCTTCTGCGGGAGCTGCTTGAGTTTCTTTTTCTTCAGCATTATCGCTCGTTTCACCGCCCGCTGAAGCGGGCTCGCCGGCGGGGTCTTCTGTGGAGTCGGTGTCAAATAGGCCCTCGTCGAACGCTGGTGTTGAACCGTCCGTCTTCACGAATTGGGTGCGCTTGTTGCGCTCGTAGTAGTCGGCGATTTCTTCCTCGGTGATCGAATCGCGGTACTTTTCGCTCCAGGCGTTCACGTCGCCTAACAAATAATTGAGCTTTACCTTGCGGGGAACTTTGAATCCAGGATCAGCCGAAGGGAGTTGGGTGCCCAGCACCATGTAAGGAATGCGCGCGACGTTGTCCTTATATTCTTCATAAAAAGCGAGCAACTCCGCGTCGCTGGGGTCGGGGACTTGTTTGGCAAAATCTGACACTGGCACCGCAGCGACTTCCAGGGAAATGCGGTCGTTGATCCGTTTCCAATCTTCCCAGCGTTGTTCAGGCATCACATTGCGGATGTCGGCGTTGAAACTGCCGAAATACGTGTTGCCCAGTAGCAATTCGCGTAGGCCGGTGAAAAGCTGATCTTCCAAACCCCGACTGTCCCCCCCGCGTAGTCCTTGGAGGAGCATCAGAATCTCGTCGTCGCTCACACGGCGGAAGCTGGTTTCCTTGAGAAAGTGGTTAATCACATTATCGCTAATCGTGATCCCGGCTTTTTTGGCCTGATCGGCGAGAATTCGGGTGGTGACGACGCCGACCTGGATATCGCGGGGCGTGGAATTCTCGGGCAGCACAAAATCGGGAACCGAGGGCATCACGGGCGTCCCGCCCTGCTCAATCAACCGCTGGGCCCCGGTCATCCGCAGGCGATCCAGGAATTGGCTCAGAAAATAGCGCCGCTGGGTCAGGACATCGAGCTCCATAAGGGACATTTTGCCCCCTTTCCAGCTAGCGACCACAGTGCTGGGATCCCGACCTCCACCCCCTTGCCCAATAATTGCGGTAATTTGGTCGCCAATCACGAAGACGAACATCGCGACCACGGCCGCCACCGCCAAAAAGGCCTTTTGATGCTTGCGAAAATAGCGAAAAGGGTGTGCCATCTAACGTCCTGAGCCGAAGTTGTCAGGTCCGAGCCACTTGACAGCCCGACCGGTACAGAAGTAATGATTGACGACGCCGTGCATTAAAAAACGGCAAAGCGTCGCTAAAGTGGCCCGTGATTCTATGGCAGATCGACGTAAATGCAATCCCAATCAGGAGTGTGGACGACGAGCAAGGCAATCGTTGCCCACGAAAACAGGGAAAACTCACGGTCCCAGGCAAGGTAGGCCGCTTTTGTGAGCGGTCCGACCGCTGTCCAATCCTATCAATGTAGGGACTGTAGAACTTGACCGGAAGAGGTAGCCTGACAAGACTTTGCTCACGCGAGTCGCGGTTTAGAACGAATTAGAGAATCTGAAACTAGGCGGCTCGCGCTGCAGATCGGGACAGTAGCAACAAATCATATGGCAAAGTCGTCATCAACCGCTGAAAACAATGGCACTGAAACCAAAGGCCAGGCCTTGGTGATCGTGGAATCTCCAGCCAAGGCCAAAACGATTGGCAAGTATCTGGGCAAGGGATTCCGGGTCGAAGCGAGCATCGGCCACATCCGCGATTTGCCGCAAGGGGCCGCACAAATTCCCGCTGAGTTCAAGGGGCAACCCTGGTCGAACCTGGGCGTGAACGTCAACGACAATTTCACCCCGATTTACGTGGTTCCCCCTGACAAGGCGAAGCAAATCAAGCTTCTCAAAGATCAACTTAAGGGTTGCAACGCCCTGTATCTGGCGACCGACGAAGACCGCGAAGGGGAAGCGATCAGTTGGCACCTGCTCGAGATATTGAAACCCAAGGTGCCCGTGCATCGGTTGGTGTTCCATGAAATCACCAAAGACGCGATTCAAGCGGCGCTAGCTGAACCACGTGACGTAGACCAGGGTCTCGTGCGGGCGCAGGAAACCCGCCGCATTCTGGACCGACTTTACGGCTACGAAGTTTCGCCACTCTTATGGCGGAAGGTGCGACCACGGCTCTCCGCGGGACGTGTGCAAAGCGTGGCCGTGCGGTTGATCGTCGAGCGCGAGCGGGAGCGGATGGCTTTCGTTTCGGGTACTTGGTGGGATTTGCTCGGTCAGTTTGCCAAGCAAGATGGCCAATCGCTGGAAGCTCCGTTGATGTCGGTCGATGGCCGCAAAATTCCGGCGGGCAAGGATTTTGATTCGGCGACGGGCAAACTCAAAAATGCCGAGATGTTGCTGCTTGATGGTGCAGGGGCCCAGGCCCTGGCCGCGCGGATCAAGAGTGGCGAGTTTCGCGTGGCTTCGATTGAAGACAAGCCGTACACAACCAAGCCCTACCCGCCGTTCACCACGAGTACGCTCCAGCAGGAAACCAACCGCAAGCTCGGTTTTACCGCGCGGCGAACGATGCAGGTGGCGCAAAGCTTGTACGAGAACGGTCACATCACTTACATGCGTACCGATTCGACGAATCTGGCCAAGGTAGCGATCGAAGACGCGCGGGATTTGGTGAGTCGCAGCTATGGCGCGGAATTCTTGCCCGCCGAGCCGCGCGCCTACAAATCGAAGGTCAAGAATGCCCAGGAAGCACACGAGGCAATTCGTCCCGCGGGGCATCCGTTTGAACTCCCTGACATCATGCGCGGGGTACTCAACACCGATGAATTCAAGCTGTTCGATTTGATTTGGAAACGCACCATTGCCAGCCAAATGGCGGATTCGCGCGGGCGGCGGATTATCGTCACCATTGAGGGGGAAGGTTGCGTGTTCCAAGTGAGCGGCAAGACCATCGACTTCCCCGGTTATCTGCGGGCGTATGTCGAAGGTTCCGACGATCCGAGCGCGGAACTGGCTGATCAGGAACGCTCGCTGCCGAGTCTGGGAGTCGGAGAAATTTTGCGGGCTACTTCACTCGAAGCCAAGGAACACAGCACACAGCCCCCCGGGCGCTACAGCGAAGCGGCGCTCACGAAAGCCCTCGAAGAACGAGGCATCGGTCGGCCCAGCACGTATGCGTCGATTATCGACACGATTCTCGCGCGGAATTATGTGTTCAAGAAGGCGAATGCGCTGGTCCCCACATGGGTTGCATTCTCGGTCATTACCTTGATGGAAGAGAATTTGGGCGCGCTCGTGGATTATCAATTCACGGCCCAAATGGAAGACGATCTCGACGCGATCAGCCGGGGGGAACGTGGGCACGTCGAATACTTGGGCGATTTTTACTTCGGCAATGGTCGGCCTGGCTTGAAGAAATTGCTGGAGCACAAGATCGACGAAATCGATCCGGCGAAAATCAGCCGTATTTTTATCGGCAAGCCAGAGAATGGGCCGGACGTGTTTGTGCGCGTGGGTCGCTACTCACCATTTGTCGAGCAGGGTGATCGCACGGCGTCGCTTAAGGACGATGTCGCGCCCGATGAAGTCACCTTGCAGATGGCGCTGCAGTTGTTGGATCAGGCCGAGAAGGGTGATGAACCGCTGGGGATTTGCCCCGACACGCACAAGCCGGTGTATATCAAAGTCGGTCGGTTTGGGCCGTATGTGCAGCGGGGCAATACCGACGAGGAAGAAAAGCCGCAGAACGCGAGCTTGCTCAAGGGGATGGTGCCGGAGCAGATCGATCTGGAAACGGCTCTCAAATTGCTTTCGTTGCCACGCAACTTAGGAAATCACCCTGAGAAGCAGGAACCAATCGAAGCTCAGAATGGGCGCTATGGCCCGTACATCAAGTGCGGTACGGATACACGGTCTCTGCCCGCCGATATCTCGCCGCTGGATGTGACGATGGAGCAGGCGGTCTATTTGCTCTCGCAGCCGAAACAACATGGCCGTGGTGCCACGAAGAAGCCGCCGATCAAAATGTTCGATCCCTCGCCCGTCACCGAAAAACCGGTGCAAATCCTCGAGGGTCGTTTCGGGCCGTACATCACGGATGGGACGACCAACGTATCGCTCCGCAAGGGGATGATGCCCGAGGAAATCACCTTCGACGAAGCGTTGGGGATGCTAGCCGACAAGGCAGCTCTTGGCCCAGCGCCGAAGAAAGCGACCAAGAAAAAGGCCGCTACGAAGAAAGCGCCCGCCAAAAAGGCGTCTCCGAAAAAAGCGGTGACAAAGAAAGCAACCGCGAAGAAAGCAGCGAAGAAGAAATCGAGCTAGCTTGACCCGCGAGGAGTGGGAGACCAAATGTCTTCTAAGGAACTCATTATCGTGGGTGGTCCGAACGGTGCGGGGAAGACGACATTTGCATTGCAGTACGTCGCTCTTCACAAGCTCCAATTTCTTTCTGCCGATGCCATTGCCGCGGAAATAGCTCCTGAAAATCCGGCGAGCGCGAAAATTGCGGCAGGCAGAGAATTCCTCAAGAGATTAGAACTCGCAATTCACTCTGACCAGAGTTTGGTGGTTGAGTCAACTCTTTCAGGTCGTTCGCTGGTTGAATTTCTAAAAATTGCTAAGAGTAACGGCTTCGCCATAGCAATCATTTTTGTCTTCGTTCAAACAACAGATACCTGTCTGTACCGGGTGCGAGAACGTGCCAAAAAGGGTGGCCACGACGTGCCCGAATCTGATGTACGACGTCGTTTTCACCGCAGTATCTTGAATTTCTGGAATCTCTATCGTGCGTTGGCTGATGAATGGATGCTCGTATATAATGCAGGTTCTAAACCGATTTATGTGGCAGTTTGTGAGAATGATCAGGTCGAGGTTTTCGATGACGCACAATTCGTGTTATTTCGCCAGCTAGTTGCGAGTAGATAAATGGTAAGCCAATCGCTTAATCCTGAATTTCGTAAAACGATCGACGAGTGGGTAGCGGTCATGGATTCAGCAGTGCTCAATGCACGAGCGGAAAGCCGTCGTTTGGGTGTACCGAATGTTTACTGGATCGATGGCCAACACGTCTTTGAACTTCCCAACGGCGAAGTAACTGAAACCGTGCCGGAAGGCTGGGTGAAGTAAGCAAGACCCCCGGACCGCGTTGCGGGTCCGGCTATGGCTATTCGCATCCGCGTCGATGGCGTAGCATGGAGTCGTTCGCCACTTCTGCTTTCTAGGGAGAATTGCCATGTGCAAGCCGGTGTTGTTTTTGTGTTTGGCTGTCGCTTTGTTGACGTTTAGTTCAGCAACTCTGTGCGCTCAATTGGAAGTAGCTCCGGAAGCTCCCGCAGTGCCGACAGAGGAATCGCCGGAACAAGGTGGCCGAGGATTTGGTGGCCGGGGACGCTTTGGCGAGCAGGCCATGGGCTTTGTGCCGCTCTTGCAGATCGATTCCGTGAAGCAGGAATTGAAACTCGAAGGGGATCAAGCCACGCAGGTGGATTCACTCACGATCAAAATCCGCGAGGACTTCGCGGGGGAGATTCGTGAACTGATGCAATCGCTCCGAGATGCCGACCCGGCTGAGCGGCAGCAATTCCGCGAAAGAATGGCCGAGATCGTCAACCGCGTGAATGAGCGTTTGGGGACGGTGCTGAACAGCGAGCAAAGCTCGCGGCTGCGGCAAATCAATTTGCAACTCGGCCTGCGCCGCGATGGTGCCGCCGCGGCACTAACCAGTTCAGATATTGCCACGGCGCTCGATCTCACCGCCGAGCAGCAAGAACAACTGCGTGACCAAGCCCAAGCATCGCGCCGTCAGCGTGGGCGTGAAGCCAAGTCTCTTGAAGATGCCCGGCTCGAAGCTAACGCGCTGCTCACGCTCGAGCAGCAAGAAAAGCTCACCAATCTGTTGGGCGCGGAGTTTGATCTCCCCGCGGCGATGCTTGAAGGGGGGCGGGGACGTGGTGGCTTTGGGGGTCGGCGGGGTGGTGAAGGGCGGCGAAACTTGCGACAACGGCCTGAAATGGCGGAGGAAACGATATCGGCGGAAGCGATATAAATAGGGTTCTTATGTACTTGCTTGACGTTCTAGAGAATAAGGAAACCTTGCTCCTGTTCTCTCGTCAACCGCTGTAGGGTAAGCTTTCATGGCTGATTTCAAAGTCACTGAACTGGCCGACGACCTCGATTTCGACAGCCTGCCCTATTGGGATGTAGTGATTATTGGCGCTGGTCCGGCGGGGTTGGCGGCGAGTCTCACCACGGCCCATCGCGGGCTGACCACGCTCGTGATTGAAGCCAAAGACAAGCCGGGCGGCCAGCCACAGTTCCTTTACGCCGATAAGAAGATCGTCGACATCCCCGGCTGGCCCGAAGGAATCAGCGGCGAGGAACTTTCAGACCGGACTTACCGACAAGCCGTCAACGCGCTCGTGCAGTTTCGCTTTAACGATGAACTGGTGACCGTTGAAGACACCGAGCAAGAAGAGAAAGAAGATTTTCTTAAACGAGTCGTCACGAAGAACGGCACGTATCTCTGCCGCAAGGTGTTGATTGCATGTGGCCTGTTGCATTACCCGCGGGCGTTGCCAGTGGTTGATGCTCTCGAATCGAAAAAAGTGTTTTATAAGGTTCCCAAGATCGGCGATTACGACGGTCGGCACGTCGTGGTGGTGGGTGGGGGAGATTCGGCTCTCGATGCCGCCGTGATGGCCCAGGAACGTAATGGACACGTTGACGTGGTGGTTCGCGAGGACGTGCCGATTGCCAAGTCGGACAGCGTGGACCGCTTTCGCCACGCCGGGGGCACGGTACATTGCGGAGCCGAAGTCGCGCGGGCCGGATTTCAGGAAGGGGAAATCGCGCTCGAGCTGACGACTGGGCAGCAATTGTTGGCTGACTATGTGGTCGTGCAAATCGGCTTTCTCTCGGCGAAAGAAACTTTCCAGCGACTCAATCTGCGCTTGAATGAAGACGGCAGCATCGCGGTCGATCCTTATTTTGAAACTAGCCGTCGCGGCATCTTCGCGATCGGCGACGTGCATGGCGACATCAAGCTCATCACCGTCGCCTGGGCCGAGGGAATCCAAGCCGCGATTTACGCCTTCAAGGAAATCACGAGTCCTTACTGGCTCAACGAAAAGCGGCTGCGGGATCAGAAGATTGCGATGATTGGGGATAAGATCACACAGGCGGCGCGGGCAAGGACCAGTTCTTGATTCATGCTTTAGCCCGCATCGCCATCAGAATTGCCCCGCGCCAGCCTTGGTCGCGGCTGACGCTCCATTGGATGTCGCAGTTGCCTGACGCGCTATCGAAGCAGCCTTGCTTGTTGACCGTGGCATAGGATTCTTTCACGGTGGCGAGGAACCAATCTTTCGCTTCGGCCGACATCTCGGTAAGACCGCCGCCGATGATGAACAGGTCGGGATGCAAGACGGTGGCGACCGAGGCGAACATCGCGCCGAACATGATCGCCCAATCGTCCAGGAGCCAGCGGCAGAACGCGTCTTGCCGCTGATCGGCGAAGGTGCGGACTTCGTAGGCGGCGCGTTTGGCCCCTTCTTTGTGCAATGACTGCAAGCTGGCGAAAACTTCGGGATCAATGGACTGGCCGCGCGATTCTAAATCCTGGCGGATCACGGCGGCTCCCTCGTCGCTCAGGGCCCAGGTGATCCGGCGAATCAAGCCGGAGAGCGACGCTCGTGATTCAGCGCATTGTTTCGCTCCGCAGCCACAGATGGGAAAAGGATCGGCAGCGAAGCGCGCGGAATAGGCCGCGGGGGGAGCGATTTTCATGTGGCCGAGTTCCCCCGCTTGGCCCAAACCAAAAAACACTTTGCCGTTGATGACGATGCAACCGCCAAGCCCCGTGCCGGTGGTGGCGAACACCGTGGTTCGCGGCGCGGTGCTGTGGCCGAAGCGTGTGAAATCTTCGTCCTGCCCGGCCGCGTTGGCATCGTTGCAGGCAAACACGGGGATCGCACGGCCGGCCGTTTTCTCGACCTCGGCGGCCAACAAGTCGCCGAAGGGAACTTGCCAGAGATGCTTGGTTTCAGGAGTGCCCAAATTGGGGACGTTGAGAATCAAGCCGTCGCTCGAACAAGGGCAGGGGACCGTCACGGCGATGTCGGCGACATCGCTCCAGGCCGAACCCACTTTGGCGAGTACCGCTTGAATGCCACCGATGATCTGGCTAATGGTTTTCTGGGGGCCTTCCTGGCTGAGGCTCGCGCATTTGACGAGCTCCGGAGTGAGGATTTGCTCCGCGCTGAGATTGGTGGCACCGAGCTTAACATCGCTCCCTCCCAAATCAACGCCAATCCGGATCGAAGGGTTTCTGCCATCGAATGCTTGTTTTTCGAGTGATGCTGTTTTCAAGCGATAACCTCGGGAAAAGACGAAAACTTGAACATAGGCAGTTTCAAAACCGGGGGCTAGCGGCCCTGCGGCTGATCAAATCAGCCGCCACGCGCTAGCGTCCGGTTATCCTTGGCGATTTTGAAACCGGTTCTAGTTAGTATCACGTATCATGTTAACGAAAAAAGTAGCTCTTCGCCTACCCCGGCAATATCAGGAGAATTGCAAAGCCCGCCTGAATGTAGCAGGCACACTCCGTGTGCCGTGGAGGCCGCGCGAAAACACAGTGATTTCACCAAGGCTGTTACGGCACACGGAGTGTGCCTACTACTTTGCAGTTCTCCTGCCGGCAATATCGAGGTCGCTTGCGGAGGTGGGCATTGCTCGCCATAATTCCCGAGCCTGTTTAACACTCATCGAAATGCTGGAATCGCCGTATGTTCATTTTGACTAACGCCCGCGGCATGACCGCCAAATTCTTTTCTCGCGGCGCGACCCTCGCCGAGTTGCATGTCCCCGATCGGTTGGGCAAGCTCGACGACTTGGTACTCGGTTTCGACAAGATGGCGGATTATGACTCGGGAGCCAACCACCATTACGGCTGCACGACCGGACGGTTTGCCAATCGGATTCGTCATGGCAAGTTCACGCTTGATGGGGTGGACTATCAACTCGCGGTCAATTGCGGGCCAGATCATCTTCACGGCGGCACGTCGCGCAGCTTGGACAAAGTCATGTGGTCGGGTGAGCAGCTTGCCGACAAGCTCGGCGTGCGGTTCACTTACGAAAGTCCCGCGGGCGAAGAGAATTTCCCTGGCACGTTGTCGGTCGCGGTGACCTATACACTGAGCGAAGACAATGCCCTGCGGATCGACTACGAAGCGACCACTGATAAGCCGACGATTATTAATCTCACGAACCACAGCTATTTCAATTTGGCCGGGCATGATGGGCCGAACATTCTCGATCATGAGTTAATGATTGATGCAGATCGTTACACGCTCGTGGACGAACATATCATCCCGACCGGGGAATTCGGGCAAGTTGCTGGCACGCCGTTGGATTTTCGCACACGGCACAAAATCGGTGATCGCATCGCCGAAACCGACGGGGGCTACGACCATAATTTCGTGCTCAACGGCGAGTGGGGCACCTTGCGACCGATTGCCGAGGTGTTTGATCCGCGATCAAGGCGCTTGATGCGCGTTGCGACCGATCAGCCGGGCGTGCAGCTCTACACGGCTAATGGTCTCTCGGGTCAACCGGGCAAAGGGGGCACGCCATACCAGCGCCATGGTTCGTTCTGCTTGGAAACGCAGAATTTTCCCAACGCGCCGAATCAGCCAAACTTCCCCACGGCGGTGCTGCGTCCCGGCGAAACCTATCGGCAAACGTGCATTTATGCGTTTGATTTCGAATAGGGAACGGATCAAGATTAAGCTGTCATTCCCGCGCAGGCGGGAAACCAGTTTGAGGCTTGCATACTGGATTCCCGCCTGCGCGGGAATGACGATGAGAATTACTCTTCAAACCGAATGTCCAAAACCTGAAAGCGATTCGTTCCAGCGGGGACTTCGATTTCGACTTTATCGCCGATTTTCTTGCCGATCAAACCTTGCGCGAGGGGGCTGGTTACCAGAATCTTGCCCGCGTCGTAATCTTCCTCACCGGCACCCACGAGCGTGAATTCCTCGGTGTCGCCAAAGTCGAGGTCTTTCACTTTGACCGTCACGCCGAAGACCACTTGATCCTTGGGTAGCGTCGAAGTGTCGATGATGTCGGCCCGAGCAATCTTGTCCTTGAGCATGTTGATTTTGGCTTGGAGGAGGCCTTGGCTTTCACGAGCGCCGTGGTACTCAGCGTTTTCGCTTAAATCCCCTTCAGCGCGCGCTAAACCGATCCGCTTTTCGATGAGAGGCATTTGCTCATTTTCCAAGTCGTATATCTCGGCTTTGATTTTGTCGTAGCCGACACGGGTCATGGGCATGCGATCAGACATAACGGCCTCGCGAGAAGTCAGGCAAATAAGTGAATAAGGTAAGACAACATTTCTACCTCCTCACAAATTCCCAGAGATTGTTTCACTCATCACAAACAAAATGGGCCTCCCTTGCGGAAGACCCAACCGATTTCACTATTGTTGCGCCGGGCGGGGGGCGTGTAAAGAGCCGCTCTACCCGATTTCTATCACTCGGCAAGATACAGCAAACACCCACAGGATCGACAAAAAATCGCGTGCGAAAGCAGCAGCTCATTCTGCATGTTCAAGGTGATTTGCTGGCCGCAGCCTTGGCAGACCATGTCTTCCACGGAAGCCATCCCCTCGGCCCCCTTGCCACGAATGACGCGCTGATAGTCATCTCTGAGCGTGGCAGGTAGTGCTTTCTCAGCTTCGGCAAGTTCCACTTCCAGCCGTGCCACGTCGCCGCTGACCACGGCACACTCCGCAGCCACGTTGTCGCGATACTTTAGCAGATCATTCTTCACGGCCGTCAGCGAATTTTCCGCTTCCTTGACTTCGAGCACGAGTTGGTCGATTTTTTCCATCCCCTCCAAGATTTCGTCGGCGAGCACGCTGTTGGCCATCTCGGCCGCGGCAATTTGTTCGACGAACATTTGGTACTCGCGGTTGCTGTTACTGGTGTTGAGTTTCGTGCGATAATCGACGATTTTCTGTTCGCTGGTCTTGAGGTTGAGTTGCTTTTGATCGGTGAGCTTGCGCGCCTCCTTGACCCGCTCTTGCGCAGCGGCGAGGGCGGCTTCTTGTTGCGTGACGTTGCTTTGGCGTGCTTTCACCTGGCGCGGACCGCGAGCCAGGCGCTCGTTAAGGTCGCTCAATTGCGTATGAATGCGGTGCAGCTCACGCAACACCGTGGCGGATACCGACATGGGGAACCTCCGTGGGTACGAAGCAGGAAATCGGAATCTTAGCTGCTTCGATCAATCAGGTGAAATCGTGGATTTCACTCGTGATTCCATTGTAGCGAGAATTGTCAGTTTCAACAGCGGCCCACGATTTGACGGCATGGACCATAAAAAAAGCCCCAACCAATTGGTTGGGGCTCGTAAGTTTTCGCGGCAAACCGTCGCGGCTTTATGCCGCGGCGAGTTGCTCTTCGGGGATCAAGTCCCAGACTTCCTCGACGGGAACCACGGGGCAGTCGGCGACGTATTCGCTCAGTTCGCTGCTGCGGACCGGGTGTTGCAGTTTCGAGACGGCCTTGGCTTCGATCTGCCGCACACGCTCGCGGGTCACCTTGAAAATGCGGCCCACTTCTTCGAGCGTGTAACAGTAGCCGTCCGCTAAGCCGTAACGCAGGCGGACGATTTCCCGCTCGCGGAAGGTGAGCGTTTGCAAAAGTCCCTCGATTTTCTCGCGGAGCAAATTGTTGTTGGCGAGCTTCAACGGATTGTCGCTGTGCGAATCCTCGACGAATTCGCCAAAACTACAGTCGTCCCCTTCGCCTATCGGGCGGTCGAGGCTGACGGGTGTGCGGCCGATGTCCAGTACGTGCAGGCTTTCTTCCAAGTCGATCCCCGCGGCGAGGGCCGTTTCTTCGTGCGACGGCATCCGGCCCAGTTCGTGCTGCAACCGCTTGGCCGTTTGTTGCAACTTGCTCAGTACGTCGATCATGTGCACGGGAATGCGAATCGTGCGAGCTTGATCGGCGATGGCTCTGGTGATGGCTTGGCGAATCCACCAAGTAGCGTAGGTCGAAAACTTGAAGCCGCGGCGATACTCGTACTTGTCGACGGCGCGCATCAGGCCGGTGTTCCCTTCTTGGATCAAGTCCAAGAAGCTCATGCCACGATTGCGGTATTTCTTGGCAATCGACACCACCAAACGCAGGTTGCCGCTGGAAAGTTCGCGCTTCACGCGCTCGAACTCCCGAAGTTGCTTGCGGAGCAACTGGCAGCGAGTACGCAAGCTGGTTGGCGATTCGAGCGTCTTGAGCATCAACTCACGCAACTCGCGGCGAACGGGAGCAATGCGGGTCGCGGGAGCGTTCTCGGCCTTGAGTTGCCGCAGGTGCTTTTGCAGGCGGTCCATCTTCTGTGACAAATCTTCGAGCACCTTCATCATCGGCTGGACACGACGGGTTCGCAGGCTCAGCTCCTCGACCAATTGCAGCATCTTCGCCCGGCGGTTGAAGTAACGCTTGCGCGCGGCTTGCTTCTCCTCGGCCGTCGCCCGGCGGCTAATCAGCACCGAGAAATCTTGCTGCTGACACTTCATCAAATGGCTGAGCGTCGACAAATTGGTCGGCATGCGAGCCGAAATTTGCTCCTTGGTGAGCCGTTCGGTGAGCGAAACTTTAATCGTGCGGTCAAACGGCAATTCGCCTTTGGAAACCTTTTGCAGCGTTTCGACCGTGTTGACCAGCGCACAGAACGAGCGAAGCAAATTCCGACGGAACCGCTTGCGGGTCAGTTCGATCTTCTTCGCCATGATGATTTCTTCCTCGCGATTCAAGAGAGGAATGCGGCACATCTGCGAGAGATACATGCGAATCGGATCGTCCGTCAGCTTGGGCAGTTCGTCGGTGAAGAGATCGCGATCACCGAGTGCGACTTCCTCGGCTAGCCGCCGGGGACTATCTCCGCCTTCGACAAAGTCGATGCCCAACACATCGATCATGTCGAGCAGGCGATCAACGCTGTGCGAATCAGCGCATTCATCAGGCAAATGCGAATCGGCCTGTTGATACGTGAGGTAGCCTTGCGATTTGGCCAAGGCAGTCAGTTGTTGGAAAGAAATCTTGGCTGGGGATTGGGATTTCTGTAGGGTCGTTGTGGGGGTCATCAAAAACTCCTCCTGCACTTCCTGTGCATGTGGAAAAGTTGCGGGGACACCGGCCAAGCATCTCACCCATCCGTGGGTGCGGAACCTGCCTGACGGCGTTTTGCTGCTTCCTTTCGTTTCAAATCTTGGAACATGGCGTCAAGCGCTTGATCCTCGTTGCCGGGGTCTAATCGCTTCTGGGAAAACTCGGACATGGCCGACTGGTGTCGAGCCGATTGTTTTTTTTGTTCCAACAGGGCGAGCAAGTCGCTCATGCGGAGTTGGATGTCGCTGGCCTTTTTCTCGCGACCGGTTTCGTCGCAATCCACGAGCAAGTTTTTCACCTCGGGATCATTCGTGGCGAGCATGAGTTGATCGAACGTGGGAATCTGGCCCGCGTGCATCAATTCGACGGCCTGGGCATAAACCGCACGGCAAATATCATGCGGAATTTCGTCCACGCTGATTTGATCGGCCAATTGTGGCAGTAGGGCAGGCTCATGCACCACGAGTTCCAACAACTCGCGCTCCCAGGGAAGCAGCGAAATTTTCTGGGTCGTCGGGGTCGTGGATTGAATTGTAGCGCGGCGTGGGGCGCGGGAACTTTGTTCGCGTCGCACCGCGGTGAGACGTGTGCGGAGCGTTTCTTCGCCGATACCGAATTGCCGGGAGAGCCGCGCGAAGACTTGTTGCTCGCGGACGAGCGAACTCGACGTGGCATGGGCGTTCGCCGGCAGCGCTCGAGCGAGCGTGCCGATGATCTCTTCCACCGCCAGCGCGGTGCGATGAGTGCCAGGGGCTGATTCCAATCCGTTGGTCACAGCAAAAATCTTATGATCGAGTGCGTCGAGAGATTCGGTTAGCCTCTCTCGAAAGGCCTCGCTTCCTTGCGATGAAATAACATCACATGGATCGGCCCCCGTTGGCAAGGTCAGAATTCGTAAATCTATTTCATGAGCCACGAACAGTGCTAGCAGCTCGTCGAGAATTTGCATCGTGCGGTTTTGTCCCGCTTCATCACCATCGAGCACAAGCGTGACGCTATCAGTAAACCGTCTGACAAGCGGAATGTGTTTTTCACCGAGCGCCGTGCCCAAGACGGCCACAGCGTTGTTGATTCCATGTTGGTGGGCCATGATCACATCGGTGTAACCTTCCATCACCACCAGGCCCTGCTCCTTCGTGATAGCATCGCGAGCCAGATCGAGCGCGTAGAGTTCCGAGCTTTTGCTGAAGAGCGGCGTTTCGGGGCTGTTGATGTATTTCGCTTCGGTGCGTTCGGGATTACTCTGAGTCGCGCCAGGCAGAATGCGACCGCCGAAGGCGATGGGCCGGGAACGCGCGTCGCGGATCGAAAACAAGAGCCGTCCCCGGAAGCGGTCATAGTAGCCGCCCCCTTTGTCACTTTTGAGCACCAAGCCGACGCGCTCGAGCACGGCGGGCGAGAAGTCGGTCGACTGGGCTTTGTCCAACAACCACTGCCACGAATCGGGTGAGAAGCCAAGATGAAACCGACGGATACTTTCGTCGCTGATATCACGGTCAGTGAGGTAAGCGCGGGCCATGTCGGCGGTTGGCGATTGCAGCAAACATTGGTGGAACTCTCGCTCAGCCCAGGCCAGCGCCGCGAGCAAGTTGCGCTTGTCGAATTGGTTTCCACCCGCCGCTTGCGGCTTAGCGCCCAAGGTGATCCCCGCGCGGTCGGCAAGCATCTCCATGGCTTCGCGAAATTCCAAGCCCTCGGCCCGCATGATAAAGCTGAACACGTCGCCGCCGACGTCGCAGACCCAACATTTGAACGATTGCCGATCGGGATTCACCTGGAAACTGGGCCGCGAATCGTCGTGCCAGGGGCAGAGGCCGACAAAGTTGCGCCCCTGTCGGCGCAAGGCCATGTAACTCCCCACGAGATCGACGATGTCGACCGCTTGGCGAACCTGTTCCTTGGCATCTTGCAGATCGTGGAGCGGCACGGCAAATCATCCCTGGTGTGTAGAATAACTGTCACACCATTAGACGATGAATGTGTCGATTCAGGTAGGGTCTTATTTAGCCCCGCCGCTTGCGGCGGGTTTAATATTCTCGAAGAACAGCGCGGAGCAAGCTCCGCGGCTAAATATCAGAGCAAATCGGCCTTCGGGCGGGCTGCCACGGTGACGTTGACGGTCAACTCCCGTGTGCCCCGACCATCTTGACGAATGATTTCCACGGGAACCTGAGTGCCGATGGGGGTGCCGGCGATTGCACGGCTTAGCAAAGTCGGATCAGAGAATTCCGCGCCATCCCAGGTAAGAACCACGTCACCCCGACGAATCCCCGCGTCGGAGGCGGGTGTGTCGGGCCAAACAACAACCACAACAACTCCCTTGCCCTTTTCAATCCCCAAGATCTGAGCCATGTTGTCGCTGACGGCTCCGGGCTGCACGCCAAGGTAGCCACGCTCCACGGAACCATTCTTGCGAAGTTGCTCGTAGCTTGCTTTGGCAATCGAACTGGGAATCGAAAAGCTGATTCCCTGGTAGGTCGGGCCATAGATCGCCGTGTTGATGCCGATCACTTTGCCTTCAAAATTCACGAGCGGCCCGCCGCTGTTGCCGGGATTCACTGCCGCGTCGGTTTGCAAGAATTCTTGGTAGATGGAATCTCCCGTGCTGCGTTCGGTGGTGATGCCTCGACGTTCTTTCGCACTGAGAATGCCGAAGGTGATACTTTTTTGAAAACCAAAGGGACTCCCCAAGGCCCAGACCCACTCGCCCACGTCGAGCTTGTCGCTATCGCCCCATTTAGCGGCGTGCAGATCACCAAGCTCGGTCTTGAGTACGGCCAAGTCCACGAGCGGATCGGAACCGACCACACTGGCCGTTCCACGACGGCCATCGCTTAACTGCACCTCGAGTGAATTGACCCCTTCGACGACATGATAATTGGTCACGATATAACCGGCCTCATCGACGATCACGCCGGAGCCTTGACCCAAGCCATGTCCCTGATGGGTGCGCAAGTGGACGACGCTGGGGCCAACATAATGGGCCAACAGCTTCGAGGCATCGTTGAGCTGCATCAAGTTCAAATTCTCGATATGGTCACTCGCCACGTCGAACTGGGCGCGTTCCTCGGCTTCCACAAAGGCATAGCGAATCCGATAAACGAATGAGGGGGTCACCAAGATCGCCACGAGCAAGCCAAAAATCCACAGCAACCGTCGCAGCCGTGACAAGTCTTGCTGCGTGACCGGGGGCTCGGCCGTTGGCATGTTCGTCGGGCCATAACGCGCGGGCGACGATGGGGCCTGGGAATAACCTGAGAAATCGTCGGCGGGTGGTTCGTAGCTCATAGAGAATCCTGCGATTTCCAAGCTGGCCCTTGGTCTTCCAAGCTGGCACCAATGAAGAATGGCTGCGACCGTTTCACTGCCCGCGGACGGCCTAAAATTTATTATACTACGTTGGCAGTTTTTGTGTTGTTTGGCCAGCGGTGAGAAATCTTGGGCCAATTCACAGCTTGGAAAACCGGCGATGCCCCCGCAATTCTTTCCCGATCCCCACAATTCCTCGCCCGAGGGAATTGTGGCCGTTGGGGGCAACCTCAACCCCGAGACCCTGCTGGACGCCTACCGCCATGGGATTTTTCCGTGGCCCCAGGATGAAATTGAGCCGCTCTTATGGTGGTCGCCCGACCCCCGGGCCGTCTTGCCGCTCGATGGATTTATGGCCTCACGACGACTCCTGCGGCGGGTGCGAGCCGGCGAATTTCAGGTCACTTCCGACCAAGCGTTTCGAGAGGTGATGAGCGGGTGTGCCACGGGTTTGGGCCGTGAGGGAGGCACTTGGATCACGCCCGCGATGATCGCGGGTTACACCAAGTTGTACGAACTGGGTCACGCGCATAGTGTCGAGGTCTGGCAAGCAGGGCAACTTGTCGGAGGAGTCTATGGCGTGGCCATCGGTGGTCTGTTCGCTGCCGAGAGTATGTTCCATCGAGTCAGAGATGCCTCGAAAGTGGCGCTGTTCAAGTTGGTTGAGCATCTCAACTCGCGCGGCTACCAACTGCTCGACGTGCAGCAATGGACGCCCCACACGGGAAGTTTGGGGGTGATTGAAATCAGGCGTCGGCAGTATCTTAAGAGGCTGGCGGAAGTGGTGGACTTGCCGAACACGTTTAGCGATTTCTCCTAGCCGAATCGCAACGCGATCCGGGATGAGCAACAAATGCTAACAAACATTTTTCCCGATCAATGGATCGAAACAAAGGTGGTTGGTACCCAACCTGGACGCTTAGTATGATGTGCATTGGGTTGGTTCCCAGTTAGGGAACGGAACATCAACTTTGATGCCCTCGACGACAAGTTCATCGATCTGGTTGCCGACAGTCGATGGGCTTGGTTGATGCGGTAGTGCGAGGCGTCGAAAAGGAAACATCTCATGCGGTATTGCCTGGCAGCGATTTTGATTCCGGGTCTTCTCCTCTCAGCCATCGGGATGGTGATCGCCCAGAGTTCCGAATCGCAGAGGCCCCAACCACAGAAGTTGGTCGATGGGACGCTGATGGCGCAGTCCCAGCCTGAAGTCCTCTGCGAGCGAACCGAGTTCGGCGAGAGTGCGATTGTCGGAGGCCCGGCGTTCACCATTAACCGCGAGGTTACCCCGGACAATGGGAAGAAAGCACTGCCCGAGAGCAAGTACGGCCTTTCCTCCGTGACCGTTCCCGCGGGTGGTTGGAAGGTTGATGCGGTGGCGATCTACACAAACCCCAGCCAGCCCACCGACTGGCGTAAGGTCGGGCGGGCACGATTCAATGTCATCGCCAAAAAAGAGGATCTGCCGGGCGAAGCAAAGGACCCCCTCAAAGGTCGAGAGGTCGAAGTCACGGTTCGTGAGTTCAAGGAAGGCATCTATGAAGTGCGCGCCGCGGACCTCAAGGTGATCCTTGAACCAGGGGAATATTGGATCGGCCTGACACCGATTTGTTCGCAGACGAATGGTTTTGCAGGCCATCTGACCGCCTTCGGCGTCCGGGACGCTCGCTGTAATGACGTCCGTCGCGCCGCCGGCGAAGAACTCAGCCCCGAGGAGCGCGTCTGGGAAGCCCTCAGCCCAGAACGCCCAGGCGAACACCTGTCGATTCGCATCGAGGGCTCGCATTTGTGCCGTGGTCAGCTTCTCGATTGGCCCGCCGATAAAGCGGTCGACGGAAAGCAACTGCACCTGCGGTATGGCGTCTTCGACCCGTTGGCGGATCCCCCAAAGATTCCCAGTGAATTGACGGCACCTGACGGGAATCTCTGGATTGTCCAATGCCGACAAATAGTTAGCCAAGCCTTTCGCGACAAACTCACTGCGGCAGGTGCCACGCCGCTGCGCTATATCCCGGACGACGCCTACATCGTGCGGCTCACACCGGAAACGGTCGAGACGGTTCGCGAGCTGGCGAGCGTGCGCTGGATTGGCCCTTACCAACCAGCCTACCGACTCGACCCAAGCGTCGTCCCGGAGTCGTTCGAGCGCAATTGGAGCATGTTATACATGCACTCTCAGGTGCTGGAGCCCGAAGGCTGGCGATATGTCCTCGTTTACTTGTTCGACCGCGACGAGGACGCTAAACAGCAGGTGCGGCAGGTCATCGAAGATGCGGGGGGCAAAGTGGTGTTTCAAAGCCCTCGCGGGTTCTACATGGCCGCCAACTTGCCGCAGGATCAGCTGGCGGTGGTGGCCCGGTGCGATGCCGTCTGCGGGATCGAGCGGCGGTACGGTGCCTTTGAGTTTCAGGCTTCCGGCAAAAGCGGTAACAGTCTTCCTCCGCTCGAAAAGGGCCTGATCACCCTGTCTCAAATCCGCGAATTATGCGGCGCGGAGGCAGTCAAGCAGGCTGGTGGCTACGAGGGGTTGGGCGTTCGAGTAGCCTTCTGGGACCTCGGGATACGCGATGACCATGTCGATCTGTTAGCGCGCCCGCTGACGGTCCTCGGTCCGAAGTACTTTCTCGATACCTACCACGGGACAGCGGTTGCCAGCATTCTCTGCGGCGAGGGGCGCGGCGATCCGCGCGCGAGGGGCCTCCTACCGCTCGGCGGCCTGGTGTTCGCGATCGACCAAGGCATCCCACTTCATGAGGACCGCTATGGTTTGGTCGAGCAATTTGTAAAGGATCATCGCGCCGTGGTGTTGTCCAGTTCCTCTAGCGATTGGGGCGGAGAGGGATACATCACGCATTACGATGGTTATTCATTTCTTCTCGACGACTTGGTGTTGGAGCACGATCTGTTGATGTGCGAAGCGATCAGCAATCACCCCGGTAATAGCGGCAAATGCGGCTCGTGGGCCAAGAATGCACTCCTCGTCGGGGGCGTGGATCCGCGCGGCAGCCTACGCCGGGAAGACCATCGCTACGGTCACCATACGAGCGGCCCGGCAGCGGATGGGCGCGTCAAGCCGGACCTCGTCCAATTCGGGAGCAACGTGTACTGCGCCGACGCATCCTCCCCGCGCGGCTATGGACCCTTCGGTGGGACAAGCTGCGCGACGCCTTTGGTGGCCGGTCACTGCGGCCTGATGATGGAGATGTGGGCCGACGGTGTCTTCGGCAGCCTTCCTCTCGGTCAAACGGTCTTCGACCGCAAGCCCCACGCCGCTACCGCCCGGGCGTTGATGATCAACAGTGCCTATCGCTACTCGGTCGAAGGCGACAAACCCGCGTTCACGCGCTTCAAACAGGGGTGGGGCATGCCTGACCTTGGCCGATTGTACGAGTCGCGCAATAAGTTGTTCGTCGTGGATCAGGAAGCGGCCCTCGGTGACCGCCAAGCCGTCGAATACCGGTTGCAAGTCCCCGAGGGTGAGTCTGAATTACGTGTGACACTGGCCTATACCGATCCGCTGGGCACGACCGCGGCTGCGAAGGCCTTGGTGAATGATCTCGATTTGATTGTGATCGCCCCAGACGGAAATCGCTATCACGGCAATCATGGCCTCCTCGACGGGAATGTCTCTCGCGCAGGAGGGACGCCGGATCGGCTCAACAACGTCGAGAACGTCTTTCTCGACAAGCCCGCGCCAGGCGTCTGGCAGGTGATCGTGGCCGCCCACCGCATCGCCTGGGACCAGCATCGCGGAACGACCGCGTGGGATCAGGATTACTCCCTGGTGGTGAGCGGAGTCGAACGGGATCTCGTGCCGCCGAAGCCGTTATCGAATTAGCGATGCCTTGAGGCAATTGAGACGGAACCCTGCGATTCGTTGAATCGCGGCTATTCCAAATTGCCCGTCTACGCAATCAAAGGTCGCAGCACATTGTGGCTGATCTTGAGCGACTGCAAGCGGCGTTCGATGCTGCCACCAAAGGCATGGTCTTCCACCTCAACACAGACAGGGCCGTCGTAGCCTACATCCGAGAGGGCACCGATAAACTGGCCCCAATTCACGTCACCAAATCCCGGGATTTTTGCACTGCAACGCTCCATCGGAGGCACGAGCGAGCCGACATCGTAGAGAAGGTGGCGTTCGACGCGCATATCCTTGGCATGGGAGTGAAAAATTTTGGGTCCGAATTCGCGGATCGGCGCGATGGGATCGATGAGTTGCATCACCAAATGTGAGGGATCGTAGTTCAAACCAAAATGGTTCGAGGGAATCGTTTCAAACATCCGACGCCAGATGGACGGTGTGCGGGCCAAGTTCAACCCAAACGGCCAGGTGTGAGCAAAGAGCATCGGGCAGTTTTCGATGCCGATACGGATGTTGCGCTCTTCGGCTTGGCGGATTAGCCCGGGCCAAACTTGCGCAAACTTCTGCATATTGTCTTCGAGCGGCAGCGTGTGATTCGCGCCGATAAAAGAATTCACCGTGCGAAGTCCCAACTTCACCGCGGCGTCCATCACCTTGGGTAAATGCTCGCAAGCGACGCGGGCTTGCTCCTCATCGGCTGAGAGCGGCACCGAATAATAGCCGAGCGCGGAAATCGACACACGATACTTTTCGCACAAGCCACGCACGTCGTCGGCCCGGGCTTGCGGAAAGTCGGTGACATCAATGTGCATCACCCCGCCATACTGGCGGTCAGGACCACCAGGAGGCCAGCACATCACTTCGACGCAATCGTATCCAAGCTCCGCGGCGTGGCGCAGCACTTCCTCGAAACTCAAATCTCCAAAAATCGCGCTTACGAATCCGAGTTGCATAGCAAAGGGCGCGACGCATTGAATCGCGAGTTAGTTTGAGGTTGCTTCAAGTCAAAATCGAGTAGCCACAAAAAACATAAGAATGCACAAAAAGCGAGAAGTTTAGCTGGAACAAAATCTCGAAGAATCAATGACTTCGGACCAGCAATTCCTATCAAATCTTTTTGTGACTTCTTGTGCTTTTTGTGGCAATTCTTTCCGTGGTGTCAGGCAACTATTTGAAACGCCTGCTGCAAATCTTCCCGCAAATCCCCCACCGCCTCCAGGCCCACTGAGAGCCGTATGAGGCCGTCGGTGATGCCGTGCTTGGCTCGATCCGCGGCGTCGTAGCTCGCATGGGACATGGAAGCCGGTTGTTCAATCAGCGATTCTACCGCGCCTAAGCTTACCGCCAACTGGAACAACTCGGTGGACTGCACGAACCGCTTGGTTTGTTGAAAATCGCCCTTGAGTTCAAACGTAAGCATCGCACCGAAACCGCCAGACATTTGTCGCTTGGCAATTTCGTGACCAGGGTGCGTGGCCAGGCCGGGGTACAAGACCCGCGTGACTTGCGGATGACCAGCCAGCCATTCGGCAAGCTGCTGCGCGGTGCGGCTTTGTTCGTGGACCCGCAGTTCGAGGGTTTTGATCCCTCGCGAGCAAAGAAAACATTCGAGCGGTCCCATGATCGCGCCGGTGGCGTTCTGCACGAAATACAAGTCGTCGCGGAGGGCCTTGTCTCGCAAGACCAATGCGCCACCCATGAGATCGCTGTGGCCGCCGAGATATTTCGTGGCCGAGTGCATCACGATGTCGGCACCGAGTTCCAATGGCCGCGTGAGCACCGGCGTGGCAAACGTGCTATCCACGCCGAGTAAGGCACCATGCTTGTGAGCCACTTCGGCACAAGCCGCGATGTCGATGATCGATAACCGCGGATTGCCGGGACTTTCGATCCATACAAGCCTTGTCGCAGGCGTGATGGCGGCTTCGAGTTTCGCGGGATCGGTTGTATCAACCAGCGAAACGGTGATCCCTGCGCGATTGGCGACTTTGTGAAACAAGCGATAGCTGCCGCCATAGATGTCGCTACCCGCGACGATATGATCCCCGGACTTGAGCATCGCGGTCACGCAATGCGTGGCGGCCATGCCGCTGGAAAAAGCCAACGCGCCGCAGCCCCCTTCGAGCGAAGCGAGCGTGCTCTCCAGCGCTTTGCGGGTGGGATTGCCGCTGCGTGAATAATCGAACTCGCCCCACTCGCCAGCCCCCGGCTGCACAAACGTCGAAGCTAAATGAATCGGCGCGACGACAGCCCCGGTGGAGGGGCACTTATCGTTGCCGACGTGAATCGCGCGAGTTCTGAATTCCATGGCAAGTCCTAACTAATCTCTCGCGAAGGCGCTAAGGCCGCAAAAAAAGAGCACTTCGCGCCTCTGCGACTTTGCGAGAGTCGCTTACCGTAGAGCTTGTTCCAAGTCGGCAATGAGATCCTCGGTGTTCTCAATCCCGCACGAGAGCCGAATCATGTTGTCGGTGATGCCGTATTCTCGACGTTCCTCGGGCGTACATCGGAAATAGCTCATCACCAAGGGTTGCTCAATCAGCGATTCCACACCGCCCAGGCTCGGAGCGATGCGGGGAATCTTCACCGCATCGACAATGTTGGCCGTCTCACGCCAGTCGGCATCCTTCACGAAAAACGTGATGAGCCCGCCGAAACCACGCATGGTCTCCCGCGCGATCTCGAAATACGGATGCGAGGGCAAACCCGGATACAAGACGCGCTCGATGCGCGGATGGCTCTCCAAAAATTCGGCGACGCGCTGGCCGTTTTGGTTGTGCCGCTGCATCCGCAGTTCAAAGGTCTTCAAACCACGCGACAGCAAGTAGATGTTTTGCGGACCGTTGACCGCACCCATAATGCCGCGCAGTTTGCGGACCGGCTCCAACTTCTCTTTCGCGCCACAGACTACGCCGGCGAGCAAGTCATTATGGCCACCCAAATATTTGGTGGCTGAGTGGAGCACGTAATCAATCCCCGCCGCAATTGGTCGCAGGTTGTAGGGCGTGGCGAGCGTCGCATCAATGAGAGTTTCGACGCCGTATTCGCGGCCAAGCTGGGCGAATCGTTCGAGGTCAATGCAGCTCATGTGCGGATTGGTCGGCGATTCGCTAATCAGCAGCCTCGTGTGCGGCGTGATCGCGGCTTCCATCGCTTCGTAATCGCCCGTGCGAACTTGTCGGCTCACCACGCCAAATCGCGACAGGTGCTTGGTACAGAACTCGCGACTGCGATGGTAACACTCGTCGAAAAACACCACTTCGTCGCACGCGCTGAGCTTGCTCATCAAAAGTCCGACAATCGCCGCCATGCCGCTGGAATAAAGCACGGCATCCTCGGCCCCTTCGAGCGCGGCCAACTTGCGTTCGACGACCTTCTCGCCCGGATTACCGTAGCGACCATATTCCTCGCGCGTTTGGTTTTTCTCGATGAAGTCGATCACCGACTGTGTGTCGGTGAAGGTATAGGTCGACGCGCAGAAGATGGGGTCGGTAATCGCATCGCCCGGTTTTTGGCGGGCTTCGCCGGCATGCACCGAGAGCGTGGAAAAATCGTCGGTGAAGCCCGGACAGGAATCGCCCGGTTTGTCGTCCCGCGAAGCTGATCCCGTGTTCTTCGGTGGCTTTGACATTTCAACGTGACTCATGATTTTTTTGAGGGGCTAGGGGTGAATTTTGATGCTGACGCGTGCGTTGTTACAAACGCAGTCGTGTCAAATTCCATTAGGCAACAAAAAAAGCCGCAATTACGCTCGGTAAATGCGGCTTGTGAGCAAGCACCTTCAAATTGTTGCTGCCCAGCACTTAATCCCTTAAAGGCGTATATCCAAAAGGAAATTCACCTAAAAGAAAAATCCATGTGCAGGCAGGCTTGAGTCACTGGCTCTTTAGCAGTTTCGGCTGCAAGCGGCCACAAATCCCGAGTTAGTTAAAGTTTACGTTTGAATGGGAGGGATTGCAAGCTTATCGGGCCGCGGTGGGCGAGTTTTTGGGGAAATAGGCAATCCACGGTTGGGGATTCGGGGGCTGGAACTGGTTCGCAAACAATCTTGACCTCTCGACACGCGGCTGCGACGATTCCACACCCGCAGTTCTTCACCCGTCGCATCTCTGTCAATTTGGTGCCCTCATGGCAGTCTCCAGAGTGTTTGATCATTCGCGTTCCACAGTCCTGATTTGTTTGTTGGCCAGCGGCTGTGCGTCTCCCTACTACGCCGATCGCGGCGCGGGATTAGGCGCGCTCGCTGGTGCGGGAGCTGGAGCCATCATCGGCGATGCCACCGGCGGCAACGCGGCGAGTGGCGCGCTGATTGGTGCCGGCCTCGGCGCGGTCACGGGCGGCGTGGTCGGTTCAGGCATGGACGATATACAGGCCCGCAACCGCGCGGAGATTGCCGCCTCGATGGGCCGACAAGTGCAGGTCGGGGCCGCTTCGATAGATGAAGTCGTGGCGATGAGCCGTTCGGGCGTGGATCCGCTGTTGATTCAGAATTACGTGCGTACTTCCGGCATGGCGCGTCCGCTGACCGGTGCCGACGTGATCTATTTGCATAATCAAGGTGTGACGACCGATGTAATCCAGGTGATGCAAAGCCCACCCATGGCTCAGCCAGTGATGATGGCGCAAGGCCCGCCCGTCATTGTGGAAGAGCACTACTACGGCCCGCCGGTATGCCACCCCCACTTCGGCTACCACCACGGCTTCCATCGCGGCCCCCGCACGAGCTTCGGCATCTCAGTGGTCAAATAGCCGCTTGCGGCTTAGCGATGTCATGGCTGGCCCTTCCCAATTCCCGCCGCACACACGACACTGCTATCCATGAGAGCGGAAGTCATAGCCATCGGCGACGAAATCACCACCGGTCAGCGGCTCGACACGAATAGCCAATGGCTCAGCCAACGGCTCACGGAGCTGGGCATCGAAGTCGCGTTTCACACCACCGTGGGTGATGAACTTGCGGACAATGTCGCCGTATTCCGCGCGGCCATCGAGCGGGCCGATATTGTGGTGGTCACGGGCGGTTTAGGGCCGACGGCCGACGACCTTACCCGCGATGCCTTGGCCACCGCGACAGGCACGAAATTGTGGCGAGACTCTTCTTCGCTCGCGCACATTGAACGGCTGTTCAAAGCCCGTGGTCGCGAAATGCCCGAGCGCAATTCGGTGCAAGCCGACTTTCCCGTAGGCGCCGTCCCGATTCCCAACCCACACGGCACCGCACCCGGTATTGAAATGATTGTTGCGCGCGAGGGCCATTCGCCATGTGAAGTGTTTGCGCTGCCTGGCGTGCCGGTCGAAATGCACGAGATGTGGCAAGCGACCGTGGCAGTGCGCATCAACGAACTTCGTCCTGATCAGACGGTAATCCGCCATCGCCGCATCAAATGTTTCGGCACCGGCGAGAGCCAACTCGAAGCGATGCTCCCCGATCTCATTCGCCGTGGCCGTGAGCCGAAGGTCGGCATCACAGTGAGCGACGCCACGATCACACTGCGAATCACCGCCACGGGCTGTGATGAGCCGACGTGTTTGTGCGCGATCGAACCGGTGGTCGCGGTGATTCGCGAGTCGCTTGGTGAACTGGTCTTTGGCGAGGAAGAAGAGGAACTCGAACACGTCGTGATGCGACTGCTGGCCGAGCGCGGGCAAACGCTTGCCGTCGCGGAATGGGCGACCGCAGGCCGCATTACGCAGTGGCTGTCGGCGCTGGACCCCGCAGCGGATACTTTCGTCCGTGGGGCAGTGATTGAAAATTTGGCCCAGCTCAACTCGCTCTGCGCGATCCCAGAAAACGCCGAGCCTGACGATCCAGCCGTGGCGGAGGTGATGGCCGAAGCGATACGACTCAACGCCCGCGCTGATTGGGGCTTGGCGGTGGCGGCGTACCCGCCCGATCCGTTTGCAGCCGAGGCCCACGTTTGCATCGCGATTGCCCAAGCAGAGAAGACGCGCAAGCTACGTTTTGGCTGCGCGAGCCACCCCACGATCTTGCAGACCCGCACGGCCAAGCAAGCGCTCAACGCCTTGCGGCTAGAATTGCTCAAGTGACTCTCCCTAACTTCTCGCGTATATTTGTGGCATGAAAGTCCGCCTCGCCGCCGCCGCACTCAATCAAACACCCCTCGCTTGGGAACACAACCGCGCTAATATCGTGGCGGCGATCAACGAAGCTCGTCGCGCGGACGCGAGTTTGGTCTGCCTTCCCGAATTGTGCATCAGCGGCTACGGTTGCGAAGATGCCTTCTTTTCACGCGGCGTGCAAGCCACGTCGCTCGAAATGCTCGGCGAAATTTTACCGGCTACCAAGGGGATCGCCGTCGCACTCGGTTTGCCGCTGGTTGTTGATAAACAGATATACAATGCGTGTGCGTTCGCGTGTGATGGCCGGTTGATTGGTTTTGTCTTGAAGCAATGCCTCGCCGGGGATGGCATCCACTACGAGCCGCGCTGGTTCAAACCTTGGCCTGCGGGCCAGGTGGGCGAGATCGCCTGCTGGGGTGAAAAGTTTCCTGCTGGCGATGTGATGTTTAACTGCGGCGGCGTGAAGATCGGCATGGAAATCTGCCGCGATGCCTGGGTGGCCGAACGCACCGGCAAACAACTCGCCGCCCGTGGTGCCGATATCATTCTCAACCCCAGCGGCAGCCACTTCGCGTTTGCCAAGCAAGAAATTCGCCGCGGCATCGTCGAGCGCGGCAGCCGCAATTTTTGCACCAGTTACGTCTACACGAATCTCCTCGGCAACGAAGCGGGCAACGTGCTCTACGATGGCGGCACGCTGATCGCCACGCGCGGGGAGTTTGTCGCGATTGGTCCGCGATTTTCGTTTGAAGATTATGTGGTGGTTCAAGCAGACGTGGACGTGGCCGCCACGCGCGCTGACCGTGCCGCGCTTGCGCTGCCGATTGTCGAAAAGTCGGGCGTCACTCTTAACTGCGATTTCAGCTTGCCAACTCCCCAATCGCCTTGTCCCGCGAATCGCACGAGTTCCTGGGATTCTTCGCCACCCCCCAAGCAAGAAGAATTCGCACGGGCGGTGTCGCTGAGCTTGTTTGATTATCTCCGCAAGAGCAGGGCGGGGGGCTTTGTGATTTCCTTGAGTGGCGGGGCCGATTCGGCGACGGTCGCCACAATGGTCTGGTTGATGGCCAAGTTGGGAATTGATGAACTCGGACATGCCGAATTCTGCCAGAAACTCGCCCACTTGCCACAGCTTGCGGCTGCCAGCGATGCCAAGGCCGTTGTGGCCAAATTGCTGAGTTGTGTGTACCAGTCCACGCGCAATAGTGGCGACGTCACGCGCAATGCCGCGCGTACGGTGGCTACCGCGACGGGTGCGAAATTTCTGGAATGGAATATCGACGCGCTCGTGGATGGCTATGTCGAAACGGTTTCCCAGGCCATTGGCCGCAAGATCACCTGGGAAACCGACGATACGGCCCTGCAAAACATCCAAGCCCGCACACGCGCTCCCGCGGCGTGGTTGCTCGCCAATCTTACGGGTGCCTTGCTGCTCACCACCAGCAATCGCAGCGAAGCGGCGGTCGGTTACGCCACGATGGATGGCGACACCGCCGGCGGCTTGGCTCCGATAGGCGGCATCGATAAGGCCTACTTGCTCGAATGGCTGGCATGGATGGAGAAGATTGGTCCCGAAGGTGTTGGGCCGCTGCCCGCGCTGTCGGTGATTAACTCGCAGACCCCCACCGCCGAGTTGCGCCCGCCCATGGCAGGCCAAACCGACGAAGGCGATCTCATGCCTTACCGGGTACTCGACGTGATCGAACGGGCCGGAATTCGCGACAAGCTGATGCCGCTCGAAGTGTTTCATGTCGTGCGAGAAAATTTTCCCGACTACACCACCGAGCAGTTGGGCGCCTGGGTCGAAAAGTTTTTTGTGCTGTGGTGCCGCAACCAATGGAAGCGCGAGCGGTACGCCCCGTCGTTTCACTTGGACGACGAAAATCTCGACCCCAAAAGCTGGTGCCGCTTCCCGATTCTCTCGGGAGGATTTGAACGCGAACTCGCGGAATTGCGCGCCGCGTTAGCCGGCAGTGTCCCACTGCCGCGTTCGTGACGTGATCCACGCCGCCACGGCACCGGGACGGTGCCGGCTAACTTTTCATCATCCGCCAGCAGCGGTGAATGCGCTTGTTGCGAAAATCTTCGGGGACCGTTTGTTTGCTGATTTCTCGAATCGTCACGCCGCCGAGCGCTGCTTCATCAAGCTTAAACCGCCGCGAGTTCGTGGAAAAGTAAATCACGCCGCTCGGTGCCATGTGATCGATCAGACGGTTCAATAGCGGGATGTGATCGCGCTGCACGTCCCAATCGTAATCGAGCCGCTTGCTGTTCGAGAACGTTGGTGGATCAACCACCGCGAGATCGAATAAATCTTCAGGACCAAGTGACTCCAAATACCCGCTAGCGTCTTCGCGAGCAAAACTATGCTGTGACCCCGCGAGGCCATTGATCCGCAAATTCTCGGCGGCCCAATCGAGATAGTTCGCCGACAAATCGACTGTCGTCGTGCTCGCGGCACCCCCCGCGGCGGCATAGACCGTGAACGAACCCGTGTACGCAAACAGATTGAGAAATCGCTTCCCCGCCGCCGCTTGTTGGACCACTCCCCGCGTGAGGCGGTGATCGAGAAACAGCCCCGTGTCGAGGTAATCCGACAGGTTCACGAGGAACTTAAGCCCTCCCTCTTGGACCGTGCGAATGACTTGCTCATCGCCAAAACGCTCGTACTGCGAATCGCCCCGTTGTCGGGCGCGGTATTTCATGAATACCGCCTCGCGTGGCACGTCGAGCGCTTCCGCCGCCGTGCGGACCATTAGGTCAAGCCAATCGGCATGTTCCGCCGCCGTCCGTTCATGGGGACGTTCAAATTCCGCGAGATGCAGCGCGTCTTCGTAACGATCCACCACCAGCGGCACCTCGGGAATATCACGCTCATAAAGTCGGTAGCAAGTGATTCCTCGCGCGGGCCAACGTCGTAAGTGCCGGGCCAGCTTTTTCAAGCGATTCGCAAATTCCTCGGCTTGCCGACGCGCTTCTTCGCGCAACCCGCCGAATGCGGGTACCTTGTTGACGATAACCGGCTTTGCGACGTTTAACTCGATTGCATTGGGACGCGGTTCTCGTGGCGGTCGCGGTCCGTGGAATTGGTAATACGTACACGCGATCCGCGCATTATAAAGTTTCCGGCGACGATCCGCTTCTTGTCCGACGAGTTGCTCCAAATCTTCGCGTGCCGACAAAATAAAATGCGACCACGTTTTCAGCCGTCGCAAGACTTCAGGAAACGTGCGGTACAGTTCCGCGATTTCGCGCTCCTCGCCCATCCGCAAACCGTAGGGCGGATTCATGATCGTGCAGCCATACGAACGCTGCGACGTAAGATCGACAAAGGCGCGCTGCTGGAAATGCACGTCGGCCTCGACGCCTGCTTGCTCGGCGTGATACCGCGCGAGGCTCAGCGATTCCGCGTCGATGTCGGTGCCCATCGGGCGTTCTTCCAGATTCGGTAGCGCGAGGTCGGCGACTTCCTCGCGGGCCACTCGCCAGGCCTCTTGCGAAAAGCTGGGCCAATGTTCGGCGGCGAATGCGCGGTTTCTACCGGGTGCCAAACGCCGACCGATCATCGCCGCTTCGATGATAATCGTGCCCGTCCCGCAAAACGGATCGACCAGCGGTTTGTCGGGCTTCCAAAAACTGAGTTGCACGAGCGCGGCGGCCAGCGTTTCACGCAGTTGGGCTGGCCCGGCCAAGCTGCGATAGCCGCGCTTGTGCAAACCATCGCCCGAGGTGTCCACGGAAAGCGTCGCCTCATCCTCGAGCAAGGCCACTTCCACCGGCACGGGCGGACCGGTCTCGGGCAGCTCGGTTGTGTTGTGTTTCGCCAGCAGGCGTCCGACAATCGCCTTCTTCACTGCACGCTGGCAAGCCGGGACACTTGTAAGCTGCGACTTATGCGAACGCCCCCGCACGGGAATCGCCGCCTCGCGGTGAATCCATTCTTCCCAAGGAAGTTCGGCCACCGTATCGAACAGGGCGTCGAAATCCGGCGCGGCAAATTTGGCGAGTTGCACGAGCACCCGATCCGCCGAGCGCAACCACAAATTCGAGCGGCAGATCGCCGCTTCATCCCCCGTAAATTCAATCCGCCCCGGCCGCGTGACGCGCCCTTCGTAGCCGAGATTTTTGAGCTCGCGCACCACCACGGCTTCGAGTCCAAAGGCAGCGGTCGCAACGAGTTGAAATGACATCCGTCCATAATGACACCGTCATCAATGATCGCCTAGAGCCGACCAGCAAGATTGCCAAGTCGAAAATCGAACCGCCAGGCGTTGTTACGGCAATTGAGAGGGAGATACGGTGGTGAGCCCCGGTCTTCGCAGCGCGATCGTGACGCTGTTCGAGCGGAAGTCGCAAGATCTTCGGGTCCGCAAATGCAACAGTCACAAGTCGGTCGACACGATGCGCACGGCGTACCGCAGCTTGCAGGATTTACCACAAGGACTGCTGCGAACGCTGACACTGGACAATCGCAAAGAGTTTGCTGAGCACCATCGGCTGAACTACAGGCTCGGACTGGGGGTCTACTGCGCTCGGCTGAGTCGCCTTCAGGGCACGAGCGGAGTAATCACTTAACGAACGCCCTAGGAAAACTCTCGGCTATCAAATGCCAAGCGAAGTTTTGCCAAAAAATGCGCTGCAAAGAAAATGTGAATCCGCCAGTTTGAACGCGCCGGATTCTTGGATTTCTCATACGGCGGATAAGCAATACCGACTTACTTGAAGTATTCGACATTATTCTTGTCGAAGTCGGCGTCGGTGTAGCCGTTGTTGAGCTTGATGTTCAGATAGGTGTAAGCCTCTTCGAGCGGGGGCTGTTCACCAGGATTCGCGGGCCACATGTAGGCGGCGAAGCGAATGGGTAATTTCAACTCGTTATCCATAAAGATCTCCGCTTTGTGGAAGCGGAAGTTTTGGCGGGGAATCGGGTGGACCACTTCGAGCAAGGTACAAGCCCGGCCATTGATCGCGCTTTGCTTGACCTGCACTTCACATTCACCGAATTGAGTATCGTTCAGGCCGACCACCGCGAGTTCAGACATCAAGTTCCGCACGCCGAGCTTCATGATCGGATATTTTTGTCCAGCCATGGCGAGCCGACCTTCGGGATCAAGCTCAAACTTGCCGAGACGTTTGCGAAAGCCACAATCACGAGCGACTAGCAAACCTTTGGCGGCGTTTGGACCATCCATGTACAGGCACTCGCGGCCTTTGTGGGGCTGGAGAAAATAGCAGTAAACCGAAAACGGTTGATGACGTACTTTGATGAACGCCACTTCCTTGGGGTTCAACGTGCCGTCGATCCGTTCTTCCTTAATCAACATCGCGCTGTAGTCGGCGATTGTAGCGTCAATGCGAGCCACGCCATCCTTGGCCATCCGCACGGCCGGCATTAGAGGATGTTCGCCAGGTTGAGGTTGGAGATCGATGGGCCCGACCGTTGCTGGCGGAGCAATCCGCGCGGCAACTTGCTGGTTCTCGACGCGGTGAATCGGTTCGACGAGTTGAGCCTCTTCCTGCGGAGGAGCGACTTGGGCCTGCAGGATGCTGGCGGGATAACTGAGAGCCAGGAGCAAGTTCGCACAGAAGAGGGAGGAAACTTTACAGTTCATGGTTAAGTTGCTCCTGCGGAAGCGTTCCTGCTTCCGGCAATCACTCAGGTATGATTCATGTTTTAGGCTACAACCGGCTCGACGTAGGACTCAAGAAGTCACGTCATCCCCACGCGCGAGCAAGAATATATGCTGGTCGTACTAACTATCGCCCCGCATGGCAGAAACAATTACAATCTGTGCAACAAAGCCGAGTTTCTACCTAACTTGCCTAATCGGAATTTCGACGGGTATTTGCGGGGGTGGGGATGATAGCGAGCCGACCAACTCGGCGGAAGGGGAGTTTTTGAATATGGATCGGCAATCACTGATAATTCGAACCGTCGTCTCAATGCCTTTCGACGAAAACACCTACCTCGTCTCGCTTCCGGGCGAGACAGCGTGCTTGGTGATCGATCCGGGATTCGATCCGCAGGCAATTCTCGATCTGCTAGCGGAACATAGCCTTACGCCAGCAGCGATTCTCTGCACCCACGGCCATTCCGATCACATTGCTGGCAACGCGGCGCTCAAAGAACGGTGGCCCACTTGTCCGCTGATTATCGGGCACGGCGACGCTAGCAAGCTGACCGATCCCGTGGGAAATCTCTCGGCGGGGTACGGCTTCAAACTGGTCAGTCCGCCCGCCGATCAGACGGTTCGAGAGGGCGAGCAACTCCAGCTTGCGGGGCTGACACTCACGGCTCGGGAAACGCCAGGGCACTCAGCGGGGCATGTCGTGTTTATTATCCAAGGGCAAAATCCGCCCATCGTATTGGGTGGCGACGTGCTGTTCGCCGGTGGGATTGGCCGCACCGATTTTCCCGACGGCAGTTTTGCCGATCTCAAGCGTTCGATCCATGAAAAGCTGTTCGTGCTGCCCGACGAAACGATTGTTCTGCCGGGTCACGGCCCGCAAACCACGGTCGGCGAAGAAAAGCGCACCAATCCGTTCGTGGGAATCAATGCCCGTTATGATGCCGATTAAGAAGGTTGACGGGGCACGGCCTGCTGTTGCGTCAGGCGACTCAAGGTATCGGGATCAACATCCAGTTCTTCGAGCTGTTCCTTAGTCGGCTGTGTGGCGGGAAGTTCCAGTGTAAAGGAACTGCCCCGGCCCGGTTCGCTGGTCACGGTGATTTGTCCGCCATGTTCTTCGAGAATTTTGCGGCTCACGGGGAGTCCTAGCCCCGTGCCGCGGCCACCTTTGCGTGACACAAAGACGTGGAAAATTGAGTCAAGATCGTCGGGCGCGATTCCCGCGCCATTGTCGGAGACCACTAAACGAGCGAGCTTTTCTTCGGGGTCGTATTGCGAGCTAACGACCACGGTACCCCCTTCCACTTCATCGCAGGCATCAATCGCGTTGGTCACGACATTGAGCAGCGCGCGGTGCATCGCTTCGGGATCGAACATTAAAATCGGTATCGCGGGATCGACGTGGGATTCCAACTTGACGCCCAATTCCGTGGCGTGAACTTGCATCAGTTCGGTCACGTCTTTGAGCAGCTCGTTGAGATCGGCCGCGCGGGGTTCGGGTTCGCGTTCCTTGCTAAACGTGAGCATATCCATCACGAGTGCCGAGATTCGCTCTTGATTGCGTTCGACGATGCCCCAGCCTTTGCGAATCGTATCGACGGCCTTGCTGGCGACTGCTTCGTCATGCTCGCCTTTGCTCGCGGCTTTGCCGTGATCGGCGAGGCCGAGTTCGATTAAATAACTTCCGCCGCGCACGCCTTGCAGGATGTTTTTGATGTGGTGCGAGAGCGAAGCAATCGTTTGTCCTACCGCGGCGAGGCGTTCCGCTTGCAGCATGGCTTTGTAATAGGATGTGTCTTCCACCGCGAGTGCGGCTTGGTGGGCGATGGCAATCATCAGCCGCAGGTGTTCTTCGGTGAATTGGTCGAGTTTTCCGGAGTTCATCAACATTCGCTGCGGCGTGATCGAAGTGTCGATGTAAATCACGCCCACCACGTTGTAACGCCCCTGCATGGGAACGCAGATGGCTTCGCGCACGCCCATGCTGACGATACTCGCGGTCGGATCCCAGCGCTTGTCGTCGCCGGCGTTGCTCGTGAGCACGCCTTCGTTGCGTTCCGTCACGAAGTCGAGAATTGTTTTGCTGATCGAGATTTTTTCGTCGCTGCGAATGCCGCGGCGATGACGACGCACTTTCGGCACGAGTTGATCGGTTTCGGTATCGTAGAGCATGATGCAACCACGATCCGCGTCGACCCACTCGAAGATCATTTCCATGATGCGGGCGAGCAATTGGTCGATGTCCATCGTGTGGCTCACCGCCAAGGCCGTGCGATACATGATCTGCAGATTGCTGCGGGCGCGTGCGATCCAGGGGCTCGAAGAATCGCGAGCATCGGGCAACAGCCAATCGCTGTTTCCTGAGTGACTTAACGCGGCGACGATGCGAGAGCCGTCGTTGCTGTCGGCGCGGGGAATGATGTCGACCTGGTCGGCAATGTTTTCGTAGGAGCTTTCGACGAAGCCGGTGTACAGCAACAGCGACCGACCAAACTGCAGTTGATCTCCACTCATGAGCTCGCGCTCGTTGGTTTGCTGGCCGTTGACATACGTGCCGTTGGAACTGCTCAAATCGCGCAGCATATAATTATCGCCGCGACGCACCAACTCGGCATGTTCGCGGGACACTTCGGTATCGTGCAGGCGCACGGAGTTCGACTGAGTCCGTCCGACCGTATGAACGGGTTCCTCAAGTTGGAACCGCGTTCCTTGGTCGCGGCCTCGTATGACAAACAGAGATGGCACTTCCCCAATAACTCCTCGAAGATAAGAAAAGAGGCGAGCAGTCACCTGTTGCTGCCCAAATTCTAAACTGTGATCGTTCCGAGTAACTCGGAAACGACCGATAAAACTTCTCGCCTACAGCACCCTGATTTTACGGGTTGGCGGCGGAACTTGGTAGGGTTGCCAGTCCAAATGCCCAGCAAATAAAGGAGTTAAGTCCTGTCGAATTGTTCCATGTGCGACGATTGGGTGGTCGTTGCGGGCACTTAACGCTTATAGAGACGCGGAACCTCACGGGTGTCGGTTGTCAAATAAGTTCATCAACTCATTCAACCTCATCGAGGCTCTCCGGGAATTCCATGTTGTAGGGAACGTCGTCCCTCGCGTTCCTTGAATCAGGTACACGGCTTCCAATTCAAGAACGGAACGCCACAGAGGGCGTTCCCTGCAGTTTGTCGCTAAACCGCAAGTGAAGGCTTCTAAACTTCACTACTGTTGGCATCGCGAGTGAAGTTGTTCGCTAGCAACTGTTGAATACAGGTCGTTTTTTCGGCAGTTTCAGGGATTACAGGCTGCTGAGAAATGCTCTTTACGGCATTTACGCCACTCGGCACAATACGCCCCGCTCGCTGCCAGGGAAACCTGGGACGTGAGTTTGTATTACCTGCCGCCCACCCCGCTTGAGGGGCAATGAGTGCCCCGGGCGGTCCCAGTTACGGTCGGTCAAGGATGACCTTTTCCAGCAAGGAGTGCTGACGTGAGAGCCCTGCACCTATTCGCCTGTGTTTCCCTGTGTGTGACTTCTTTCAGTTCCCTGGCCGTGGCTCAGCAGCAGTCCGGCCCGAGCGCGAACGCACCTCGCTACGGCTATGCCGTGGTGGATGTGACGTACATCTTCAAGAACTTCACCAAGTTCAGTTCGCAAATGGAAGGCATGAAGACGGCCATGGAAGCGGCCGACTCGCAACTCAAAGCTGACCGCGACACCGTGGCCAGCAAAGAACAAGCGCGTGAGCAGTACAACCCTGGCTCGCCAGAGTTCAAGCAAGTCGACGAAGAGATCGCACGCTTGAAGGCCGAGTTCCAATTGAAGGCCGGCAAGATTCGCCGTGACTTTCTGGAGCGTGAAGCTCAAGTTTACTACAGCACGTTCATGGAAGTGAGCAACGCCGTTCAGTATTACGCCCAGCAACACAACATCGGCATGGTGTTGCGGTTCAACGGCGACTCGATCGATCCGAACAATCGCGAAGACATCTTGCGAGCGATCAACAAGCCGGTTGTGTTTCAGAACAACGTGGATATCACTCCCGATGTCTTGGCACTGTTGAATCGCGGTGGTGCTCCCGGCAGTGGCAGTGTTCCCGGTGGTAGCCCAGCCGCTCCGGCTGGCAATCTGGGTACGGCCAATGCGGCCACGAGTGCGGGTGCCGCGGCTGCGCCTGGTGCCACACAGCGTCGCTAAGTGAGCGGGAGGCGAAAGCCTTAGAGATTATCGATTCCTTCGCAGCGACTTTTTGACATGACTTTCCTTCGCCAGCAACGTACGATTCGCCGCCCCGTGGCCGTCCTCGGCTTCGGCTACTATTCCGGCAAAGACGTGCGAGTAGAATTCCGACCTGCTCCCGCGGGGGCAGGCATCACCTTTGTCCGTGAAGATATCGGCTTTGGTGCTCGGATTCCCGCGCGTTGTGAGAATCGGTACGAAGTCCCCCGGCGGACATGTTTGCGAGTGGGCAGTGCTCAGGTTGAAATGGTCGAACACATTCTGGCCGCTTTGGCCGGTTTGCAGATCGACAATTGCGAGATTGGCGTTGATCAGGCCGAGATGCCTGGTTGCGACGGTTCGGCGATGGCCTTTGTCGCCGCCGTGGAATCGGTGGGTGCCAGCGAACAAGCCGCCGAGGTGAACCGCTTGGAAATCACGGAGCATCTGTCGATTTCAAGTGGCGACTCCTACATCGAGGCCTTCCCCGCCACCAGCGATTCCTACACGTTGGATTACACGGTCGAGTATCCGAACGATCCCGTGATTGGCTATCAAGTCGCGAATTTGGAAGTCACTCCCGATTTGTTCCGAGATGAGATTGCTCCGTGCCGGACATTTGTGCTGCAACGTGAAGCGGACGAGATGTTGCGCGCCGGGCTTGGTAAGCGAGTTCGCTCGCACGACCTGTTGATTTTCGATGAAAAAGGGCCCGTGAATAATCGCTTGCGGTTCGAGAACGAATGTGCGCGGCACAAAGCGCTCGACGTGATCGGTGATTTGGCGCTCACCGGATGTGAAATCGTGGGTCATATCGTGGCCCATCGCAGCGGACACCGCCTGAACGCGGCGTTCGCCCAGGAATTGGAGAGACGCTTTGCGGGTGTGACCCTCAAGGCGAGTGCGTAACGGGCGGATTTGACCGGGTGACTTTGGCAGGCCGAGTAACGAGATTCGAGTAATGGCAACCAGCATAGCAGCAAACGCCTGGATCGACCCGCGAGCGGAAATCGACGAAGAAGTCGAGATCGGCCCGTTCTGCATGATCGGTCCGGGGGCAAAAATTGGTTACGGCACGCGCCTGCTGAACCACGTCACGGTCATGGGCAACGTCACGATGGGTCGAAACAACACGGTTTATCCGAATGTTGTTCTTGGCGCGGAACCTCAGGACGTGAGCTTCCAGGGCGCCGAAACTTATGTCGAGATCGGTGACAACAATATTCTGCGTGAAGGCGTGTCCGTCAATCGGGGCACCGAAAAGGAAGACGGCATCACGCGCATCGGCGACAACAATTTCCTGATGGGCAATGTGCATGTCGCCCACGACTGCAAACTGGGCGATCACATTATTATTGCGAATGGCTCGCTGCTCGCCGGTCACGTGCATGTCCACGACTTTGCTTCGATTTCAGGCGGGTGTGCCGTGCATCATTTCGTGACCATCGGCAGCTATAGTTTCCTCGCTGGCTTGAGCCGGGCCTTGCACGACGTGCCGCCTTACATGCTGGCCGAGGGAATCGCCGCTCATCCGCGTTGCATCAACATCGTCGCCCTCAAGCGGCGGAACTTTTCGACCGAGGCCATCGACGGATTGGCTGCCGCGCATCGGCTGCTGTACCGCTCGAAAGTCGGCCTGACTCACGCTCGTGAAATTTTGCGTTCCAACGGCCAGGAAACGCAGGAAGTCGCTCATCTCCTCAACTTCATCGAAGGCCAACAAGTCGGTAAACATGGTCGTGGTCGTGAAGTGAGGAAAGCCGCGTGAGTCGTCTCAGATTGGCTGTTGTGGGGACCGGACATTTGGGTCGGTTTCATGCCCGTATTGCCGGGAATTTGCCTGATACCCGTTTGGTGGCGGTGGTTGACCCCATCGCAACGGCTCGGGAGCAAGTCGCCGCCGAAACGGGCGCTAGACCGATTTCTGATTTTCGTGAACTGATCGGACTGGCCGACGCCGCGATTGTGGCCACGCCGACAACTTTGCACTTTGATGTGGTGCGCGAGTTGTTGCTCGGTGGAATTCACGTGCTGGTTGAAAAGCCGATCACGGCAACCGTCGCGGAAGCGGAAGAGTTGGTGAATCTTGCCGAACGGCAACAACTCGTGTTGCAAGTCGGGCATATCGAGCGGTTTAACCCCGCCTTCACTGCGGTGCGGAGTCGGCTCACCGATCCGAAATACATCACAGCGCGGCGGCTGAGCACCTACACCTTCCGTTCGACCGATATCAGTGTCGTGCTGGATCTGATGATTCACGACATCGACGCGGTCTTGAATCTCGTCAAGTCACCGCTCACGCGGATCGAAGCGGTCGGCATCGCGGTGCTCAGCAAGGAAGCTGACATTGTTGATGCGCGTTTGCACTTCGCCTCGGGCTGTATTGCGAATCTGACGGCTTCGCGGGTGAGTTACGAAACGGCCCGCTCGATGCAGGTGTTTACCGACGAATGTTGCGCGACCATCGACTTCGGTGCCCGCCAGGCACGGTTGGTGGCACCATCGGCGGAAGTTCTGACCCGGCAATTCGATGCCGAGACATTAAACGCCGAACAAAAAAACTACTTGCGCGAACACCTGTTCACCGAGTTGCTGGCGAAAAGCGAAGTGCCGATCACCGATTGCAATGCCATGGAGCAAGAGCAACTCGATTTCACGCGGGCGATTCGCACAAGCAGCGAACCCCAAGTGACCGGTGCCGACGGCCGCGATGCGTTGGCCGTGGCGCAGGATATTCTGGAGCAGGTTCATGCTCACCAATGGGACCGTGGCAGGAATGGCCGATGCGGTCCACTTGCGATGCCGCAACTAGATTCGGTGCTGGAGCCGCTAGATTCTTGGTCTCTCGAGGATACGGTTGTGCTACGACGCAAGGCGGGGTAAGTGTTGGCCCTAATCACCCGCGAACGGCCTGATGCGCCTCGTAGCGCGCAATTTCTTCTTTGAACTGGTTGATTGTTCCGATGAGTGACCTCATCGACCATGTGCGCACATTTTCGTCCTCGCTGGTTTCGTTGCGCAGCTCTTCGTATCGCTTTTCCAACCTCAAGAGTTTGGCGCGTGTGTTGGCGAGTTCAGTGTCGTTCTTTAGGCTCATGGAATAACCTCGATCATGCCTTTAGGAATTCCCATCCGATCCAATCCGAAAGTTACGTTCACGTATTCGTCGAAGTCCGTCTGTCCCACAAGTTTCATCTCCAAGAACGGCAGGCCCTCGTCAAGCTCCGCCTCAGCGGCAACATCGGCCGGGAACCCGGGTCCGATCAGCAACACGCAGTCGACGTCGTTCGGTTCCATTATATCCGTGGTGAAGCTGCCGTTCAAAACGATTTGCTTTACTCCTGCCCGCTGTGCTAAATCGACCATCCATCGCACGGAATCCATCTGTA
The DNA here is from genome assembly GCA_034439695.1 of Bythopirellula sp. Lineage (GTDB taxonomy): Bacteria > Planctomycetota > Planctomycetia > Pirellulales > Lacipirellulaceae > Bythopirellula. The sequence goes on from JAWXAV010000135.1 coordinate 55,969, forward strand.
CTCGACGTAACTCCGACATTCGACCGAACAGAGCATCGATTTCCTCAAGCGTCGCTGGATGAATTCCGGGTGGAAGGCAGCCAGACTCGTCGAAGGGTGGAATCATGCGACAAACAGATAAAGGAACTCATGGCACCGCAAGCTTGCTCATAGATTAGCCTGTGGGCGGGAGGTTGCAAGAGTTGGGGTGTCGACTCGCAAAGTCGTGTTACTCTATCACTCTCCCACGCGATACAGATGCGTGCCGGTGCGTAAGAGGAGCGTGCCGTCGACGGGGACGGGGGAGGCCATCAGTTGGCCGTCGAGTTGGTTTTCGGCAAGGATTTTGAATTCGTCGCTGGCGGCGAAGATGGTGGTGACTCCCGCGTGGCTTGCCACGTAGATGCGGCCCTCGGCGTAGAGTGGGGAGGAGGAAAAGCGGCCCTCCAAACGGCCCCGCCATTTTTCTTCGCCGGTTGCCGCGTCGTAGCAGGCCGCGATTCCGCCGTCGCTGGCCAGGTAGATGCGATTGTCAATCAACACAGGGGAAGGCATCGTTGGAATTTGCTTGTCTTGTTCCCACGCGATGTGTGAGTCGGTCACATCGCCCGTGCCATCGGGCCGGACCGCGAGCAACTTGCCGCTCATGTAACCCGTGCAGAAGAAAAGCAGTTCACCATCGAAGACGGGCCGGGGCACAATGGAGAAACCACGGCCATGGTTGACGCGCCAAATTTCTTTGCCGGTGCGCGGTTCGTAGGCGATGCACCATTGAGCGCCGGGAATCACGACCTGCTCCGCACCGTTCACTTCAATGACGAGCGGGGTCGAATAGGATTTGCGGAACTCGCCGTTGGTTTCTTCGATGGGCGGCCGATCGATTTGCCAAACGGTCTCGCCGGTGTCTTTGTTGAGGGCAACGATGTACTGCACGTCGGCCCCGTCGCAGGGGACAATCAGCAAGTCTTCCCACAGGGCGGGTGAACTGCCGGGACCGACACGGTGATCGAGTGCGAAGCGCTTTTCCCAGAGTGTCTTGCCGGTGTTGGTGTCGAGACAGACCGTGCCGTAGTCGCCGAAGTGACAGTAGAGCCGTGTGCCTTCGAGAATGGGGGTGGGCGAGGCGTAGCTGTTGAGCGAGTGGATCGGCGCGGGTTCGACGACTTCCAAAAGTTTGATTTTGCGCAAGACACTGCCCGATGCGAGATCGAGTTCCACGGCCCAGAGCGTGACCGTACGAGCGGCGGTCATTTGATCGGCCATCATGGTGCCGGCAACTTTGGCGGCACGTTCTTCCTCGCTCGCTTCAACGACCGTGGCGGTGGTGAGCCAAATTTTTCCCTCCGCGACAACAGGCGACGACCAACCGAAACCTGGGACGGGAGTTTTCCAGCGGATGTTTTCGGACTCGCTCCAGGTGAGCGGCAGATTTTTTTCGGTCGAGATGCCCTGGCCGCCGGGGCCGCGAAACTCGGGCCAGATGGATTCAGCTCGGCAAGTGGCGAAGCCGTGGCAAGCAATGAGACAGAATATGAGATTACGCAGCACGACAGAGCCTCTGTTCAAGGTGGGGTAGACAGGTAGATTATAGCCGTTTGTGGACGGTTGGATATTGTAACAACGGGTAGCAGCCCTATAGATTTACGGCTAGTTACCGCAGTGTTGAATCATTCTTTCATGCTATAATTATCTAGGATTAAGCAGATAAGGTTAAACACTTAAAAGAATTTATAGTTTGTCATGAAACCACGAGTTTACTTGGAAACAACAGTCATCAGCTACTTGACTGCGCGTGAGAGTTCCGAGTTGCTCCTGGCGGCCCATCAACAGGCAACAAAAGATTGGTGGGAATGTTATCGAGAGGAATATCAGATTTTTGTGTCGCCGGCCGTCGTTGTGGAGGCCCGTGGCGGTGATGTCGAGGCGGCAAGGCGAAGACTACAAATCCTTGCCGACATTCCTGAAGTTGAAATAGCAGACAACGCTCGTGATCTTGCCAAGGAATTAATGCGAATGATTCCACTGCCTGCCAAAGTTGAACTCGACGCGTTGCACATCGCGGCTGCCACCACGAATGCCATGAATTACTTATTGACATGGAATTGTCGACATATCGCTAATGCCACAAGGCGTCATCGGATTGAAGAAATATGTCGTGCGGCAGGATATGAACCACCGATTATTTGTACACCACTGGAATTAATGGATAGGTGAACAAAATGCTCTCAGACCCAATTGTCGAAGAAGTGCGAAAGGCACGAGATGAGTATGCCAAGCAATTTGGCTATGATCTCGATGCTATTTGCAAAGATTTACAACAACGACAGCAAGCCTCAGGCAAAAAGGCTGTTTCTTTTCCTCCGCAGCCAGCACGTAGGCCTGCATTGTCTCAATTAGAATCATTCTCAGAGTAACTTCTTGAACTCACTTTTCAGTGAACGATATAAGCTCTGGTAAATCGGAAATGCGCGGTCGTAGACTTTGCGTGCTTGAGGGTCGGGTTTTGATTCGTCGGCGGTTTTGATTGTTGCGGCGCAGGCTTCGGTGATGTCCTTGTACTCGCCCGCACCCACGGCGGCGAGGAGGGCCACGCCGTAGGCGGCACCTTCGTCGGCGACCATTGAGAAGACTGGCTTGCCAAAGACGTCGGCTTGCATCTGTCGCCAGAAGGGATTTTTGGCACCGCCCCCCGAAGCGCGGATTTGTTTCACGGGGACGCCGAGATCGGTCATGATCGCGTAGCTATCGCGCAGCGAGTAGGTGACCCCTTCCATGATCGCGCGGGTGAGATGGCCGCGAGTGTGGCTGAGCGTGAGACCCACGAAGGCACCGCGCGCGTGGGGATCGAGATGGGGCGTGCGCTCGCCAGTGAGATAAGGCAAGAACTGCAACCCCCCGGCACCGGCTGGCGTCGTGGCGGCTTCTTTGGTGAGTTGGTCATAGAGGCCTTTGCCTTTTTGGTCGATGGCGCAGACTTTGTCGTGGAACCATTGCAGTGAACCGCCGGCACAAAGCGTGACCCCCATCATGTGCCATTTGCCGCGAACGGCGTGGCAGAAGGTATGCAGCCGACCCTCGGGATCGAATGGTGGTTGATCGCTGTAAACGAACACCACGCCGGACGTGCCGAGCGAGGTGTTCAGCAGTCCGCTTTTGACGATGCCGTTGCCAACCGCGCCGGCGGCGCAATCCCCTGCCCCGCCGACGACCACGCAATCGGTCGTGAGACCGAGTAGCTTGGCAACAGCGGTAGTGAGCTTGCCGGTGACTTCTTCAGATTCATGGCAGGTACCGAGCAGGCTTTCGTCGAGTTCCAGCTTACTGAGAAGTTGCTTCGACCATTTGCGTTTCACGACATCAAGGAGCAACATACCGCTGGCATCGCTCACTTCGGTGGCATACTCGCCGGTGAGGCGGCGACGGATTTCATCCTTGGGGAGCAGCACTTTGGCAAGCCGGGCGAAATTCTTTGGTTCGTGGTTGCGCAGCCAAAGAATTTTGGGGGCCGTGAAGCCGGTGAGGGCCGGATTGGCGACGAGCTTGATGAGTTGCTTGCGGCCGCCGGCTCGTTTTTCGATTTCAGCGCACTCGGCCTCGGTCCGTTGGTCGTTCCACAACAGCGCGGGGCGAATCACTTGGTCGTGCTTGTCGAGAAATACCGAGCCGTGCATTTGGCCGGAGAGGCCGATGGCTTTCACGTCGGCGGGCTTGAGCTTGGCTTTTTTGACAACAGCCCGCACGGTTTTGATCGTGGCCTGCCACCAATCTTCGGGGTCTTGTTCGCTCCAGAGGGGTTGGGGATGGTGGAGCGGGTAACCGGCCGAGGCCTCGGCGAGGATTTTTCCCTGGGGATTGATGGCGAGGGCCTTGGTGCCGGAGGTGCCAACGTCGATGCCAATACAAATGCTCATGGGATAACCATCTATTTTTGATTGCAGCCGCAGGCGGTAGCCGGCGGTGGTACTTGAGAAACCGCCGGCTACCGCCTGCGGGAGAATGTCCCCCGTGTAGTTGAAAAGCATGGCGGTTCCTCCGCCCAGAAGATACCTTCTGGGAAGAACCATTTTCCCTTTATTGGAGGAACCAA
>JAWXAV010000136.1:0-17546 GCA_034439695.1 Bythopirellula sp.
ACGTGCTCGATACGAAGACCATTGACGCCGAGCAGAAGTCCGCGTGATATTGTGAACGTCGGTGGAACCGGCTTTTCAACTAACGGAGGGACATTCTCACGTTTTCTTAGGTTTCTTTTTCGCCATCGTTGTGACTCCTCTACAAATTTAACTATTTTGCAAACTCTTGATTATCGACGGTCTTCACGCCGCGCGATTGTGTTCGCCGGCCTCGAAGGGCAAAGATGATGTGTTATGATACGACTCGATCAGCATTTCGTCGACCTCGACTTTGAGTGTTTTGCCATCTGTTTGATTTGACCTCTCATGGATGTCTCATGTCAAAGCAAGTCAAGCGCCTTTTGAGACCATCCTATTTGGGAATAATTGCATGCTCAACTTCCGCACTTGCAAAAAATTGTCCTTTGACGATTTGTAACCATTGCTCTGATGAGCCACTTAACGCTTAGCCGACTGACAGTCAAACCATTAACGGTGCCTGCATCAGCAACGCATTGAGCCGCAACTGTTTTCGAATTCGCCTGCTATTGCTGCTGTCGAGAGTTCTTCCATTCCTTTATAGCGCAAGGGCTTTAGTTGGATCAATAAGGCCCGAGCAAATGCGCCTTCCAGAAGTGGAACGAACGCTTGTTGAGTCGACTATGGAGAGAGTGCTTTGGAGGTCGATGAAAGAGGCGCGGCATGTGTCTTTGCGTGGGCTGCAAGAAGCGCAAAGGGGGATGTCGCGAAGACTTCCCCCCTAGCGTTCCCCTTTTGGCTTCGGCAAAGAGCCGCTCCGGTCGCATGACCGGGTAACCTAAGTCCAGGAATGGCTTGGGATTTTTGTTTTGTGTCTCGGAAGACAGAAAAAGTGGCGGGGGCCGGATTCGAACCGACGACCTCGAGGTTATGAGCCTCGCGAGCTACCTGGCTGCTCCACCCCGCGACAATGAGATTTGTTATCTTAACACCATAGCCCCGCAGAGGGAAGTGGCACTTTCCGCTGGTTTCGGGGAAGCTCTGGATTAGGTTCCTAGACTATCGGCATGTCGAACCCATCCGCCATGTGTCGGGCGGGATCAGGTGAGTAGTTTTCCCAAACCGTACTAGCGGCATAAACGATTCCTCACAGTCGAACCTGTCGGAAATGTGCCCGGGTTTCTTTGCTGGGTTTCCGATGAAAACGTGTGTTCATGCTTGGCGGCGATCTGGTGCAAGGTCGGTTGGGAGCGGCGTTTCCTTGCCCCGCTATGGGGTGACTTGTAGACTGCATGGGGTGAGACTTCTGGGCTGCAAGGAGCGAAGTGCCGCGACGGGACGGAGTAGTTTTCATGGCTGGTTTGGAGCCGCAAGTAGGCATGGGCGACGACCTGATGAGGGTCGGTGTGGCTCCCGTTGTGCCTGTGGTTGTTGGGAGTGTGCCGCCTGCCGCGCCGCTGTTGGTGTCTGTGAAGTCACCTCCCGCGCCTCCTGCGCCGCCTGCTGAAGCAGGCTCGCCTGAGCTTCCTGTGATTCCTTCGCTGGGGGATTTGATTCAGGATTCGCCGCCTTGGTTGGTGAGCGCATTATTCCACATGTTGATCGTGATCATTCTGGGGCTAATTGTGATCGAGCCCAATTTGCCCGAGGGGTTTCTGCTCCAGTTTGATACCGTTGATTCCGAGATTCCGATTGAGGGAGAACTGGACTTGCCGGTGGGCGTTCCCGATGGCGACATGAGTGCCTCGCTAGAACCCCAGGCGAATCTCGATGTGACCGAGGTCAGCAGCGAGGCGTTGACCGCGGCCGATCCGCTATTGCCGTTTGATGCGATCACCGGCGAAGTCGAGCCGATTCGCTTGGCGCTTTCGGGGCGTGAAGCGGGGATGCAGCAGGCTTTGCTCGGAGCTTATGGAGGCACCGGGGGCACGCAGCGTTCGGTGATGGAAGCGCTCAAGTGGCTCGCTAGAAATCAAGGTCGGCAAGGTCTGTGGAGTTTGCAAGGGCCGTATCAAGATGGGGCCACGAACGACAACTTCGAGGCCGCCACGGCCATGGCACTCATCGCGTTTCAGGGGGCGGGTTACACACCGCTGAGTGACAAGAAGGGGCCGTTCACCGACAATGTGTCGCGAGGTTGGACGGCGCTGCTCAACAAGCAGGATGAGACCGGCAACTTTTTTCAGACGGGGCAGGGGACCGCGCAACTTTATACGCAAGCCCTGTGTTCGATCGCGATTTGTGAACTTTACGGCATGACCCGCGACGAGCGGTATCGTGAACCTGCCCAGCGGGCCATCGATTATTGTGTGAGCGTGCAAGCTCCCGAGGGGGGTTGGAAGTATTTTCCCGGCTCGGGGAGCGATTTATCCGTGACAGGTTGGTTTGTTATGGCGTTGCAAAGCGCGCGGATGGCGGGGCTGACGGTGCCGAGCAAAACCCTGCTGGAAGTCAACAAGTTTCTCGATTCGGTGAGTCACGAATACGGCAGCTACTATTCGTATCAGGAGGGGAGTCCTCCCTCGAAAAGCATGACCGCCGAGGGATTGTTGTGCCGGCAGTATCTCGGTTGGCAGCGCGACGATGATCGATTGCTCCAAGGTGCGAATTACCTACTTGAAAATTTGCCTGATTGGAGTCGCAGCGACCGCGACGCCTACTATTGGTATTACGCCACGCAAGTTTGCCATCACATGGAGGGCAAGCATTGGCAAGCTTGGAACAAGGTGATGCGCGATCTGATTCCCCGAAAGCAGGTCAAAGAGGGTCGGGAACGGGGGAGCTGGGATCCCGAGGGTTTCCGCTGGGATAGCGAAGGGGGGCGACTCTTTATCACTTGCCTCTCGACGTACATGCTGGAGGTCTATTATCGGCATCTGCCGATCTACCAGCAGGGTCTCATTGGCGGGTTGTAGGGTTTATACGGCATCGGAACGATGCCGGCTAACCTGGCAGATGCCTAAATTGCGTCTGGAATTGCGGATTCTTTTGACAAATTCGCAAAAGAATTGACGAAACTGATTCGCCGATTAGAGTGAAATAGAGAGGCAAGGATTCACGCTCAGAAGGAGTGTTCGACCTCGAAAGACGATTTTTCGAGAGTCGATGCAGCACCCAGTGCTGCCTGATGCCAAAAGGCTAATGCGTCGGTGATTTGGGACGCACGGAAAGCTTTTTCTCCAGGTGTTCAGTTAACAACGTATTGATTCGTTGGCGCGAAGTCGCCTGCGATCGGGTTCGCTGTACGTCACGATTTTTCCTCCTCACTCAGGCACATTTCACTGGTCGACTCATGATGCACAACACCGCTATTCGCTCGTCGCTGTTTGCCGTCTTTGCTTGTCTCTCGGTCAGTCAGTTGGCCGTTGCGGATATCATGCACACCGATGTGACGGGCGCCTCCGTTTGGTTCACAAGCATTTCCGAGGGTTCGCCGACCGGTGATCCCTTGCCACTCTACGGCCAACCGTTTGCCGTGGTGGATGAGTTGGTCTTCACACCCACGGCGGCCTTTTCGGCGACTTCCACGAGCGGCGGTCCCGCGAATCAAACCGACGGTAAGCTCCATTTGATGATCGAAGCGAAGCCAGGGGCTTTTCTCGATGTCTTGAATTTCGAGGAGATTGGCTTAACGCTGCTGAATGCACCCTTTGGGGGTGACGCGTTCACCTCGGTATTGGCCTTTGCCGAGATCAAGGTTTTGGAGGTTAACTATCTCGGTGTTGTTGCCTCACCGACGACGCACTTTTACAGTTTTGCTCCCGATAGCTCATTTTTGCACTCCGCGGATGCGACCGGTCCCTCTTTCGCCACGGCTTGGACTGGCACACTCTCAGTGGCTTTGCCCGATGATGTGACCAAGGTGCTGGTGACCGTGGACAATCATCTGTACGCCGCGACCGTTGGCGTGGGGACGGGAGCTTTGATCGACAAGAAGGGCTTTTCGATCTCAGTGATTCCCACTGGCCAGCCACACGACATCCCTGAACCCGCCACGGCGCTGTTGGGATTGTTGGCGGTCTGCGGCCTGCTGACTCGCAGGAGTGCGTAGCCCAGTACTGTAGATTGTGAAGAGCTTCTAGCGCTAGACACTCTCTTATTGATATCGCGCGGAATTACGATCCTCTCTCAAAATTTCTAGCAAGACCAGCTTGTAAGCTCAGGAGAAGCGCGGATCGAAAGACTGGCTGGACTGCGTTTTTGCGACTGTTTATTGCAGAAATGGATGATTGAGCGAATTTTGCTCATGCCTAAACTGAACTAAAGCAGGACGCTTGTTTTCTATTTCTCCTCAAAACCGCGCTGGAACAGGGATGCTGTTGCTCGGTTTTTCAACGGATCTAGGCATGAGAATTCGTAGTTTGCTGGTTGCGCTCGCGCTGATTGTCCACTCAACATCACTCACTCACGCACAGTTGCCAGCTTTCCCGGGCGCGGAAGGTCCGGGCTCCACCGCCTCGGGGGGACGAGGGGGAGACGTTTACCATGTGACCAACTTGGAATTCGACAAGGATGGGATCACTCCAGGCAGCTTCAAATACGGCATCAATACGGCTCCCGCATCCGGTAGAACCATTGTCTTCGATGTGGGTGGCACGATCTTTCAGAATGGGGGCGGTTCCCAATACTGGTTTCGTTCGGGTGCGAGCAACATTACCATCGCTGGCCAAACCGCGCCTGGGTCGGGAATTACCATTGCCGGCGTGGCCACCAAATTCACTGGCAACAACGTGATCTTGAGGAACCTCACGGTTCGTCCTAACAAAGACCCGGTCAATCCGACGAGCTTCACTTACGATTCCTTTAGTTTGCAATTGACGAATTCGATCGTCGATCACGTGTCCGCCAGTTGGTTTACCGACGAAGGTATTTTGGAAACCGATGCTGGTGCCAACTCGACGATTCAATACGCCTTGATCAACGAGGGTCTGAACTACAATGGCCACTCTTATGGTTCCATTATCGCCACTGAAGTGGATGGGACACAGCTTTCATTCCATCACAATCTCTATGCCCATAACAACTCTCGGATGCCACGGCTCGGCAGCGTCACGGGAGCCATCGGGGCCGTGACGAATATGGCAAACAATGTGTTTTATAACTGGATCAATCGAGCTGGTTATTCAGGTACGGACCAAAACAGTAGTACAAATTTTCTCAATAATTACTACATCAAAGGAAACAACAACGGACAAACCATCTTTACCGGAGGAGACGACGCCACTCCCACGGGAATTACCAAGATCTACGAAAACGGCGCGAATAAACGTGATCTTGATAAAGACGGAATTTTCGACGGAACGGTTTTTAACAGCACGTCCGGAAGCCCCACGGCGTATGCTGGCTCTTCGGTGTTCGTCAACGAGGCCTTTCCCGTGGCCAGCACTTCGGTCTTAGATTCCGCGGATGTGGCCTTGCAGCGCGTGCTGGACTATGGAGGCGCGAATTGGGCTAGTCGAAATCCCATTGATGAGCGAATCGTGCAATCTGTTCGCAGTGGGACCGGCGGCCTGATTAATGACTTAACCATCGGAGTTCAGGCAACCGAATGGGCGACGGTCTTGTCGGAAACGGTGGCCACGACTCGGAGCGCGAATTGGGATACGGATCAGGATGGCATGCCCGATAGCTGGGAACAGTTCCACGGCCTGAATCCGAGCGTGGCGAACAACAACGCGGATTTCGACGCTGACGGCTATTCGGACCTTGAGGAATACCTCAATGAACTATCTAGTTGGCCTGCACCGGGAGCAATCGAATTTAAGAACGACTTGGCAGATAGCCGCTTCGCTAGAATTCAGAATTGGGAGGTCAGCGGGCAGCAGGTGAACATTGCAGGGCAAGGTGTGGTGACGCCGACCTCTTATTGGCAGCCTTCCAGATTCGATGAGGCGCGCATCAACAGCGGAACCGTGGTCGTGGACGCGGTGGGGCAGCACGCTGGTTCGATCAAGGTCGCGACAAACGCCGGCAACATGGCGACGTTCAATGTCACGGCGGGTTGGCTGAATGTTGAGCAGACAATCACCATCGGTGGCACGGCAACTTCCCAGGGAGCACTCAATTTGTCAGGCGGGCTGCTGCGTGCCCAGCGGTTAGAGAAAGGTACCATGGGCACATTTACAATCACCGGCGGGATATTGTCGGCAGATGAGATCGCGTTTTCGTTTGTGAATGATGGCGGAGTCATTGCTCCCGGCATGAGTCCTGGGGTGACGCATGTCTTGGGTGATCTCTCGATCAATAGCGGTTCGATCGCGTTGGAAATTGCCGGGACGACCACACAGGATTATGACCGCTTAATCGTTGATGGGGTTCTTGCTGCTGGCGGTACGCTGGACGTGGCCTTACTGGGTTACAGTCCAATCGAGGGTGATAGTTTTGATTTGCTCGACTTTGGTTCACTCACGGGTGGTTTTACGGTAATGCTACCGAGCCTCGACACGGGACTGGCATGGGATGTCTCAGCGTTTGAGTCAGCAGGGGTGCTGAGCGTTGTGGCGAATGTCGTCGAGAACGCCGATTTCGATGGGGATGGTGATGTTGACGGGCGCGATTTGCTCGTTTGGCAACGTGGGTACGGACTCACCGGGCAAGGTGACAACTCCATGGGCGATGCCAATCGAGACGGCGAGGTGACTAGTGCTGATCTGGAAATCTGGGAGTTGCAGTATGGTGAACCCGGTGAACTCTCGGCAGCGGTTGCCGTGCCCGAGCCAACGGCTGGCATCTTGGCTGGTACTCTGCTGATGCACTTAATTCGGCGGCGGAACAACCGACGGGGTGGCGTATGAGTGTCATACGTTTGTCGCTCCATTTAGCCTTGTCTGCCTCGCTCATGCTGTTCGCTTTTGTGCAAACGACGGCAGCCGATGTGCATTTCACCGTGGGGCCGAGCGAGCAATACACCACGGTCTCGGCAGCGGTCAATGCGGTGCCTGTCAACAATACGGAACGGCATATCATCGATATTTTGCCCGGTACGTATATGGAACGGGTCATCATCCCCTCGGATAAGCCCTTCATCACTTTACGAGGTGGCGGAGCCAACGCGAGCGACACGATTCTCACTTTTAACGAAACAGCGAATACGCCTCCCAATGAATCAACTGTTCACGCGAGCACGGTGATTCGCGGGCGGGATTTTATCGGGGAGAATCTGACGTTCGCGAATTCCTATGGCCCCGGCGTGCAGGCGCTGGCGATTTATGCCCGCGGTGATCGGGCGATCTTTAATAATTGTCGGTTCCTGGGCTATCAAGATACTCTGCGCTCGGAGTCCGGGAGACACTATTTTTACAATTCTTATGTCGAGGGCACAGTCGACTTCATCTATGGCAAGGGAACCGCCTACTTCGAGAATTCAACACTCTTTGCCAAGGCCAGTGGCTACGTGACAGCCCAGGCGCGCGAGCAAGCCGCCGAGACCAATGGCTATGTGTTTAAGAACTCGACGATTACGGGGACAGCCGCCAATGGGAGTGTTTACCTGGGTCGTCCTTGGCAGGCGTATTCGCGTGCGATTTTTATCGACACGAAGATGGGGCCACTAATCAACTCCGCGGGCTGGTCACAGTGGTCGGGGAACAACAATCACCTCACGGCTTACTTTGCCGAATACAACAGCATGGATTTAGCAGGCAATCCGCTGAATGTATCGGGCAGAGTGGCGTGGTCGCAACAACTCACCTCCGAGCAAGCTGCCGCCTATAGCAAAGAGGCTTGGCTGGCAGGCACGGATGGTTGGAACCCGGTGATCGAGGAGCCCGTCGTTTCGTCCGCGGATTTCGACGGTGATGGCGACATTGACGGCCGCGATTTTTTGGTTTGGCAGCGCGGTTTTGGACTCGATCAGCAATCCGACAATTCGGCTGGCGACGCGAATTTCGACGGCTCCGTGGATGCCGACGACCTTGTGGTTTGGCAAGAACAATACGGCATGGCAGCACCAACTCTAGCCGCCGTATTGATTCCCGAGCCAGCCTCGTGGATCCTACTTGGCGCGGTAATGCTGGTGGCCAGTTCTCGGCGCTAAGGCTTACGGCTCTCCGAGCTTCCCCACGCGCTCCACTGCGCTTGCGCTGCGTGTCGCGGCTAAACCTTAATAGTCCTGGACGATTTCGTCGTAGAACGCGAGGAAATCGTCGGGTTTGGCGCCTTCGCGGAATTCCATCGCGTCGCGGGGATGCAGGTTCATTTGGCCGGCGATGTTGTAGGGGATGCTCGGGCCCCAGTCGATCTGCTGCTTGAGCGGCAGAATGTGCTCTTGGATCAGCTTGATCACGGGCCGCAGTTTGAACTTGGGATTTCGCAAGAAGCCCAAGAGCAGTTCCATGTGGCAGTTGCCCGCGCCGCGGCCCAGGCCGAACATCGTGGCGTCCACGCGGTTCGAGCCGAGGATGATCGCTTCGATGGTGTTGGCGAACGCAAGTTGCTGATTGTTGTGGGCGTGGATGCCGATTTCCTTGCCGGTCCCTTCCAAGGCGGCGGCGTATTTCTTGTAGAGCCGGTCAATCTGCTCACGGTAAAGATGCCCGAAGCTGTCGACGATCACCATCACTTGGGCGGGCGTGTTGCGGATCGCGGCCAGCACGGTGTCGATCTCGACGTCTTCAATGTTCGAGACGGCCATCAGGTTGGCACAGGTGTCGTAGCCAAGATTATGACAGTGCTCGATCATCTGCACGGCTTCGGAAACTTGGTGGGCGTAAAAGGCCACGCGGATCATGTCGAGTACGCTTTCCGAGCGCGGGACGATCTGTTCGCGGTAGTCGCTCTTGCCGGCGTCGGCCATCGCGCAGAGCTTTAAGCCGGTGCGCTCGAGATCATGGCCCGCGAAAACGCGATTGAGATCGGCCTCGTCGCAGTGCCGCCAGGGGCCGTATTCGCTCTTGGGGAACGGCTTGGGGGAATTCTTGTAGCCGACTTCCATGGCGTCGATGCCGGCTTCGATGCAGGTGTCGTAAACAGCGCGGACGGTTGCGTCGCTGAATTGATGCTTGTTGATCAGCCCGCCGTCGCGAATGGTGCAATCGAGCACTTTGAGTTCGGGGCGGTAGGTAATCCAGGGTGCGGTTTCGGCCATCGAAGCTCCGTGTTTCCGAGGCCAGAGGCTTCGGCTAGCTATCTTGGGATGTGGGTAATCTAACAAGTATAGTTCACCGGCAGGGGGCTTGCGACAGGGCGGAAAGGCTAAAAAACGCCTAGAAATCCGGCTAAAGAATAGTAGCCACGGATTGAACACGGAATAAACACGGATTAGGGAGGGAAGGAAATACATGGTCAAGTTTCTTTCTGCCGTCCGTGTTTGATCCGTGTTTAATCCGTGGCTAACAAAATCTCTTGGGATGACATCTTGGGCACTCAAAACATAAAATGCCCTTATGACCAACAAGGACATTGCCGCCGCGTTTGATTTGATTGGCGATATTCTGGAATTCCAGAATGCGAATCCCTTTCGCGTGCGGGCCTATCGCAATGCGGCGCGGGGCATCGGCGATATGACCGAGTCGGTGGCTGAGATTGTGCATGATCCTGCTCGTGAGTTGACCGACCTGCCGGGCATTGGCAAGGACTTGGCCGAGAAGATCACGCAGTTGGTGACGACCGGCCATCTTAAATATCTGGAAGAGTTGCAGGCGCAAATTCCGTCCACAGTGCTCGCTTTGTTACGCGTACCGGGGATGGGGCCGAAAAAAGCGGCGGTGTTGTTCAAGGAATTGGGAATCGAAACCCTCGATCAACTTCGCGTCGCTTGTCAGGAGCAGCGTGTCCGCGCTCTCAAAGGCTTTGGGGCGAAGACCGAGGAAACGATTCTCAAGGGTCTCGCCATCGCCGAGGCCGGTGACCAGCGCACGAAATGGGCGGTGGCTGATGCGATTGTCGGCGAAATGCTCGGTCACATGCGCGTTCTCAAGGGCATCAAGCAGATCGAAGCCGCGGGGAGTTATCGGCGGCGCTGCGAAACGATCGGCGATTTGGATTTTTTGGTGGAAGCCAGCGAAAAGCAGATCGACGCCGTGATGGACCACTTTGGCAAGTTCCCCGGCATTGCCGAGGTGATCGCCCGGGGCGACACGAAGATGTCGGTGCGCATGGCGACGGGGATGCAGATGGACTTGCGCGTGGTTCCCAAGGAGTCGTTCGGCGCGGCGCTGCAATATTTTACGGGTTCCAAAGCTCACAATGTGCGACTGCGCGGGCTGGCGAAAAAGCAGCAACTCAAAATTAGTGAATGGGGCATCTTTCGCGTCGAAGGGGATGGTTCGGAAACTTATCTTGCTGGGAAAAAAGAAAAAGAGATTTACGACACGCTCGAACTCCCCTATTTCCCGCCCGAGATACGCGAAGATCGAGAAGAATTTGAATGGGCCAAAAAAGGAAAACTGCCGAAGCTCGTGGAGCTGGCCGACATTCGCGGCGATTTGCACATGCACACCAACGAGTCGGACGGGCATAACACGCTGGAAGAGATGATTGCTGCGGCCCAGGCGCGGGGACTGGAATACATCGCCATCACCGACCACTCAAAGCGGGTGAGCATGGCACGCGGCCTCGACGCGAAGCGGCTTCTCGCCCAATGGGCCGAGATCGAGCGTATTAAGGAACAGTTTGAGGGCATTCAGATTCTCAAGGGGATCGAATGCGACATTCTGGAGTCGGGCGGTATGGATTTGCCTGATGACGTACTCGCCCAAGGGGATTGGGTCATCGCCAGTGTCCACTATGGCCAGAATCAGCCCATTGAAAAAATCACCGAGCGAATACTGGGTGCCCTGGAGAATCCGCACGTCGACATCATCGCGCATCCCACCGGCAGACTCATCAATAAACGTGAGGCGTATGCGGTGGACATCGAGCAGGTCTTCGACGCAGCGGCAAAGCACAAGAAGCTGCTGGAGCTCAACGCCAATCCCGCGAGGCTCGATCTCAACGATTTGCACTGCGCCGCCGCCAAGCGGCATGGCATTCCTATCGTGATCAGCACCGACGCGCACAGCACCGACGGCCTCGACGTGATGCGCTATGGAGTGTTGCAGGCGCGGCGGGGCGGGCTGACCGCGTCTGACGTGGCGAACACGTTGCCTTGGGGGAAGTTTGAGAAGTTGTTGAAGGGCGGCTAGCGGTAGAAGTGACACTTTACCGGAGGAATGCTATAATTCCTTGACAGCTTGCCTCGGCGCTATTGGTTATCAATTGTGAGCTTTTGAAATGTCTGGAATTCAAGAAATACAGTCCGCAATTGAATTACTCCCACAAGAGCAGCTTACAAAGCTACTAAACTGGATGCGCGAGCGCGATTGGGAGGCTTGGGATAATCAGCTCGCTACCGACATTAAAGCCGGCAAACTTGATTTTCTGCGTCAAGAGGCGTTGGCAGGAAAGCAAGAAGGTACGCTCAAGGAACTCTAGAGTGCATCGAGCCACTAAGCGATTCTGGCAAGCCTTCGGTAAACTGCAGCCAGTGATACAGGAACTAGCTCGCAAAAACTTCAATTTGTTGAAGGCCGACTCTCGGCATCCTTCGCTTCATTTCAAAAAAGTTGGCGACTTCTGGTCGGCAAGAGTTGGTGCAGATTATCGTGCACTTGCTATTGAAGATGGTGATGATTTTGTTTGGGTGTGGATCGGTCATCACGAAGAGTATGACCGTCTGATTAAGACCTGAGTTTCCTCAACACTCACGCCTCGCAACAAAAACTTTTTCTGCCGCGAGGTGGGACCGCTCACGAGTTCGACCGCCGATTTTGGCAACTCGAAGGCATTGCTCAGGACGGCGGCAAGCGCTTCGTTGGCTTTGCCCTTGTCTGGTGGAGCGGTCACCGCCACGCGGAGGGCGCCGTCGTGTTCGCCCACAATTGCGTTGCGTTTGGCACCGGGTTGCGCGCGGATGGGGATGATCGTTCCCTCGGCAGTCGCTTCGAGCCGAATCACGGTGCGAGTCCCTCAAAATAGTAGCGAACCGACCCGCACGAGAGTGGCCCCCTCGCGAATCGCCGCCTCAAAATCGTGGCTCATCCCCATCGACAATTCGCTGAGTGTCACGCCGGGAGGACATTCCGGCTGAACCGCGTCGCGAAGTTCACGTAATGAAGCGAAATTCGTGGCGGCCACGGTTTCACCCCCTTCGAGGGCGGCCATTGTCATGAGTCCGCAAACGGTGACGTGTTCCAGTCGTGGGAACTCGGGCAGAATTCGCCGGAGTTCCTCCGCTGACAAGCCATGCTTGGCGGCATCACCTGAGCAGTTGACTTCCAGCAGAACGCGAGTAGGTCGATTTAACTCGGCGGCGCATTCGTTGATGGTTTCCAAGAGTCGCAGGCTATCGACGCTGTGAATCAGGTCCGCCACGGCAACGGTACGGCGGACCTTGTTGCGTTGCAAGTGGCCGATGAGATGCCACTGTGCGCCGGCGAGCGTTGGTTCCGCGGCTTTGTCCCATAATTGTTGTGGTCGGCTTTCGCCGAGAATTGGGCAACCCGCCGCCAAGAGCGCGGCAGTTTCTGCCACGCCGACATACTTGCTCACCGCGACGAGTTGCACTTCGTCAGGCGAGCGGCCCACTGAATGGGCGGCGTCGGCGATCCGTTCATGAACGCGGGCCAGATTGTCGGCGATGAGTTGTGCGGTGTTCACCAAGTTGCCATGGATTGTGCTGCGGTCTAGCCTTCAACCTGCAACAGCTCCTCAACTGCGCCAGAGGGTGACAGGAAGCGGCCGATCACGCCTTCGATCGACAGGTTATAACCCAGCACGGTGCGGTTGGCGGGGGCGGCTTGCGAGCGATAAACGAGCCATTGGTTTTTGCCACACTGAATGCGGTAGCCAACCGCCACGTCGTGCGGTTGGATCTCCAGCGATTGGGCCACCGTGAGCTGCCGCCAGGTGCAATCTTTGCCGAGCCGCTTGGGATCGAGGTCGATGAACAGCGGGCAGGAAAGGTTCTTGCCGGGACGTTCCTGGACAAGCTGCAACTGCTCGCCGGCGGAAGTGAGCTCGCCGACGCGCGGGTCGATGCGCCATTCAGGAAGTCCAAGCGGCAAAACTTTCGCCAGCGGCTTATCGGCCATTAAGTAGCCTTCGCGCGTTTCGGCTTCGGGAACGAAACCGACTCCCGCACCAAACGGCAAGCAGAGCCGATGGTGGATTGATTCGCCGGGAGCATTCATCACATTGTCGACCAACAGCAAAAACTTGTCCTTGCGGGCGAGCGCGATTTGCCTTTCAAGCCGCGCGCCGCCGTCGAGTTCAATAGAGAGTTCGATGTAATCCACGTCGGGGTCGCTGAACCAACACGTTTCTTCCCAGTTTCCAACCGCCGTTAATTGCCGACCGCTGACGGTGGTTTCGGTCGACCAAATTCCGCACAACAATCGCTGCGAACCGCTCCACAGATCGATTTTCATTTGCGGCGATGAGTAATCGATGGCCAGCACGGCTTTATCGCGGCCATATTCCGTGCGCAAGGTGGCTAGGCTCGACCACTCGCACGATTCGGAAAATTCCGGCACGCGCTTGCTGGTTTTGCCCGTGAGCTGTTTGGTTAGTTTCTTATCGAACAGATCCCGCGCGGCTCCCCGATCAGCCGCATCGCCACCGACGTGCAGTACGGTCGCCAAAAAATCCGCCGTCCATCGCGGTACGTCCTCTCCGCAAAGCAAGGCGTCGCCGGTGGATGACGACAAGCAAAGCGACTTCGTGACCGCCATCTGGAATTGCTCTTCGGCCTTGTTGCTCCAAATATTTTTCTTGGACCCGTCCGTGAGCGCACAACAACGGGTCCAGCAGGCGATGAGTGCCCGAAATACCGGCAAGAATCCCGCGCGAGGCAAGCCCGCTCCGTTCAAGAATTCCACGAGTCCCGCGGCGAGCGTGTCCCAAGCCGCCGTACGCAATTTGTTGAGCGGACGAATTTCTGGAAAGAGATGAGCCAGGGTCAATGGTAACTCACCAACCAGTAATTGGTGGGCGAGCCCCAACGGGCCGGGGACATCCGCGTCGATCTGCCAATCTTGCGATTGCTCGACAACTTCCCCCAGTGCATCCAGCACCGACCACCAGAGATCGCCGTCGATGGTCGTGGCTATCCGCGGCAGCAGATTGGCCACCGCCAAACATTCGAGCGCGAATTCCAAACTTTGGGGCGACGTGCTTGTGCCAGAGAGCCACCCGGTGAGCGCCTCGGTCACGGCAACGCGATTGGGCGATGTCTTGCCATTCGCTTGCACGACGAGTTGCAAAAGCTCGAAAGTTTGCGCGGGCAATTGAGCCGGGTTCAATCCCCAGACCAGCGCGGTTCCCTTGGCACCACAGAGTTGATCGACTGTCAGCGGCGATTTGCGCTTCGCCAAATGACGTGACCAAATCTCCCAACTCTTTTCACCCACAACTTTCTTGGGTGCCCCGTCGCGCCAAAAGTTTGCCCGGCTGGCTTGCGTGGAAAGTCGGGCGGGCAGCTTGCCATGAGACTCGCCGTTCAGGTGGGAGGGAGATGCGACATTGGGATCAATCGTGGCGGACATAGATTTTCTGGGCTTTGAGTTTTTCTAAAATTTGCGAACTTCAAATCTAAAAACAGACTTTCCAGGGGCGGTGCCATTTTAGGGTCTGGACGCCGCAACTTCACGGGGGGGAGGGCGATTTTTTGTTAGAGAACCACGCCGTGCGACAGTCGATTGTTAAGACGCTACAATCAAGTTTGTCGCTTGCAAGCCGCGAGTACTGCCATTGCTGGCGTGGGAACTCCTCTGTTGCCGTCGTTCCAAGGAAGATTTCCGATGTTAAAAAAACCTGTCTTGCTGCTGGTCTGTTTGATTTCCACACTGCTGCTGCCCGTACAACGTTCATGGGGCGAGGAAGCACCAGCCACTGTGACTCAGGAAGCCAAGGACGAGCTTAGCGACCAACAAGCGATTTCCGCCTATTTTGATCCCAAAACAGGCGAGCCTCGGCCGCCAAAAATTCCTGCCCCCGAGGGAGCCAAAGCCTTGCCGAAGCCCGACGTGGTGTGGGTCGACACCATGAACAAGCTGATTTACGTAGATGGCTACGTGTCGCTCCGCGAAGGGATGCTCGAAATGCTGGCATGCACGGTGGGCACCAAAGAACACGAATCGGTGGTCGCCGTGTTCAGCCGCGCCCAAACGCTCCACGCGGCGTTGCTAGCCCTGGGAGCGGAAGTGGGGCACCCCGCTAGTTTCCGCCCCAAGTTCCGGCCACCGGCGGGGACGGAGATCGAAATCGAAATCCGCTGGCAAGACAAAGACGGTAAGTGGCAAAGCGCGACGGGCCAAGACTTGGTCATGGATATCCGCAAGCAAAAACCGATGACCTACCCCTGGGTGTTTGCGGGGAGTGGGTTTTGGCAGGACGAAGAAACCGGCAAGGAGTTTTATAAAGCCGAAGCGGGCGACCTGATCTGCGTCTCGAATTTCTCCACGGCGATGCTCGATATTCCCGTCGAAAGCAGCCAGGTTAACGACGGCCTGATGTTTGAAGCCAACACGGAAAAGATACCCCGGCTAGGGACGCCCGTGCGCGTGGTGCTTAAACCGAAGCTCAAAAAAGAATAAAAGTTTTTGAAACCACGCTGATTTTGTGGTGGCGAGTGAGCCTACAACGAATTG
The DNA here is from genome assembly GCA_034439695.1 of Bythopirellula sp. Classification (GTDB taxonomy): domain Bacteria; phylum Planctomycetota; class Planctomycetia; order Pirellulales; family Lacipirellulaceae; genus Bythopirellula. The sequence continues at coordinate 15,585 of JAWXAV010000136.1, forward strand.
CACGAATAAGATTAGAGCCATCGTCATTCCCGCGCAGGCGGGAATCCAGGATTTACGACGCTCTAGATTCCCGCCTGCGCGGGAATGACGAATTGAGAGCACTTGCGTCGGGTGAGGCTGCGAAAAACCCGAGGCTAGCGCCTACGGCTCACTTATTCAATTCGTGCAATTCGTTAGACTCGTGGTGAATCTCTTTTCCTACTTTGCTTTCACGTCAAAGCAGTGCAGCAAATCTTGATCGCGGAGGTAGAGCTTGCCGTCGGCGATCACCGGGTGGGTCCAGATTTTGCCCTTCGATTTGCGAATCGTTGTTTGCGGTTCGAGCGTGAAGCGGCCATGCTCTTCCCAGCCCTTGTTGCTCGCATTGATGAGGGCCAGTTGGCCCGTGTCTTCTTCCAGGCAATAAAATCGACCGTCCGCATAGCCGATCGCGCCTTTGCCGAAGGCTTCGCGTTCGCGCCACGTGATCTCGCCTGATTCAAGATTTTGACAGACCCAACCTTTGCCGTCCGAATGGCCGTAGACATGGCCGTCCAGCAGAATGACCCCGCCGTGGTGATTGCTCATGTTTTTATTCTCGTAGACAACTTCCGCATCCTGCCCCGAGAGTTTCACTGCCAGGCAACCGGCTCCGTAGCCGGCGGTGGCGAAGACCATGTCTTGCGAAACAATCGGCGTGGGAATCACGGCGACGTTGCCGGGGAAGGGGACGGTCCAGAGCACCGTGCCGTCGGCAGGGTCGACGCCCACGAGCTCCTTGAACAATAACTGCGTCAGAATCGTTTTGCCGTCGTGCTGCATCGGCATGATCGACGAATAGTGGGCCACGTCGGCGAGGTCTTCCGTTTGCCATAGTAGCTCGCCGGTTTGCTTGTCGAGCGCAGCGATGGCCCCCTGCTGTTCGCCGGGGGTGCAGAAGAGCTTTTCGCCCAGCACGAGCGGCGATTCGCTATAGCCCCACACGGGCACCTTGCCGCCAAGGTCCTGCATCGCCTTGTTCCAGACGACCGAGCCGTCGGCAGTTTTCGCGCACACCAAATTGCCGTTAGAAGCCATCGCGAAAATCAGTTCGCCATCGACGGTGGGCGTGGCCCGTGGCCCGTCGCCCCAATCGTTCTCAAACATCGGCCCGAGCGGCGTCGCCCACAATTCCTCGCCGGTGGTCGCATCAAGGCAGAGGAGCAAATCGGTTTTGTCGCGCGCGCCGAGGATGTACAACTTGTTGCCGACAATCGCCGGCCCTGAATAGCCCGAGCCGCAATTCTCAAACAGCCACAACCGTGGCGGTCCACCTTCCGGCAGTTCTTGCACGAGGCCGGTCTCGGTACTGATGTCGTCACGATTCGGCCCCCGCCATTGCGGCCACGGCCCTTCCGCCGATACCACTTCGCACAACAGAGCCAGCATCAACACGCAGAGCAACCGAAGATGACCGAACCTAATAGCCATGGGAGCACACCTTACAGGGGAGGGAAAAGTGGGAGGGAGAAGCAACGGGTAGGCAACGCTTGGTATAGCGTTTTTTGCGGTGGATTCCAAGGTGAGATTTTATAGTGGCACGACTCTCCGAGTCGTGAGTCCGCGACACTGAGAATCGGTAGTGTCCTAAGAGTGTGTTAGACATTCAGGACCGCTTCGAATAAGATGATTAAGAAAAACCCTGGGGATGGGCAGTGGACTGACTGAGAAGCAGTGGACGATTAGGGAGCTTCTCGAACTGGCTGCTTAGTTGCCCTCTCTAGTTCCGTGACAAGTTTGACCAAGAACGTCAGCCTTGACTTGAGGTTCCTGTATAAAGTCAGGTTTTCTGTAAATGCCATTTCGTTTTTCTGATCGAACATTTCGTCTTCCGGAGTGGCGACTGCGGAGAATGTCCCCCGTGTAGTTGAAAAGCATGGCGGTTCCTCCGCCCAGAAGATACCTTCTGGGAAGAACCATTTTCCCTTTATTGGAGGAACCAAC
>JAWXAV010000137.1:0-6089 GCA_034439695.1 Bythopirellula sp.
CGGAATCCTGGTGCGGAAATACTTGCCGGCAGTGTCCCACTGCCGGGAGAAGATCTAGGCTACCACTAGTGGCCCTAATTCTCTGCGAACATCCTCAACAAACTCATGAAGTCCCGTTTCCGCACGGTGATTGCAGCGTTCGCAATCGTGATTCGCCGCAATTTCTGAGAGGAGATCAAGAAAACTCTCTACATGCGAACTCTCGGCGCACAATTCGTTCAAAGTCGATTTTGGGTCAACGTCTCGAACATTAGCCAATTCTCTTTCCGCTGGAAGTCCAAGAACGTGCTTAACCGCCTTCGGATCATCCAGCAGCCATGCCTCAAGGTGGGGAACTGCCTCGCCGACAGCGGTGGGCAACGTTCCAACATTTTGATTTTTTCGGTCGGCATCTCGCGCGGTTATCAATTGCCGTAGCCGTTCACCTTTGGGGGCCCGATCCGAATCCAGCGTGGCAACCAATCCTGACAAACCCAGATTACGCGCTGTGAGCAACGCGAGCTTCAGCTTCCGCTCATAACCTTTGCCAACTGCGCCCTGTGCTTTAGTGGGATGTCCAGAAAAGTCTTTCCATGGCTTGAACCGCGCTTCAATTTGGGTGTTAAGGACACGCTCAACCAACTTTGATACCACACAGCGGTCCCGTTCACCATCAGCCACAAAAAGCAATTGCATCAGGAAGATTTCTCCACTAGACCAGCTTCTTCCTGGCTGTACCAAATCTCCCCTAACATAAATTCATCACGAAACATCTTCAATCTCTCTGTATCAACCGGCCGAGCATTCCGTGAGCCATCAGGATGCTGTTCAAAGACGAGGACTTGATCTTTCTCAGGATCAATATAATCCAAAAGATACGGAGAATGTGTGGATATAATGACTTGGGACTGATAATCAGCATATGTACCTTCCAACAAACCTCGCAGCAATTTAACAATATTATCCAGCCTCTTGGGGTGAACACCTGTTTCAGGTTCTTCAATAAGTATTGTTTTTGGAGGTTTAGGATGATTGGCTAACACTACAAAAAAAATCATTAATTTTACTCCATGGGAAGCCAATTCAGCTTCCATCATCATGCCATCTTCCAGAACCAAATCTATTCGTCTTCCTTCAGCGGATGGAGTTTCAATACCTAAATTTTTTAAGCCAGGTATGCAAGATCTAAGTATGTCGACGATCTTGTCGAATCTGTGTCTGTCTTTGCGTAACAGGGCATCTAATACAGCAGGGACATTCGATGCCTTATCATTTATCTCCGGGATACCTTGAGCGCCTTTTGATGTCATGGCCGGCACCATTGCCGAACCACAAAAATAGTTGATTGGCGTCAGACTGTCGTTGTCACCCTTGCGAATCCAAAAAGGGCCGGTATCCAAGGGTTCTTTCATATTACCTCGTTGGACAACAACTGCGCTATTACTTCTTAAAGTTCCAACGATTCTAGGCGCAACTGCAGTATCGAATCCCCACAAGTCAGATTTCTTAATTTTGAACTCGGTCTCCCCATGAGTTGGAACAGTTCCAAGCATTTGTAAGGCAGATAAAAACGCACTCTTGCCCGTATTGTTGGGGCCTATCAGCACCGTCAGTGGCTTCAGTGGCACATCCACATCACGCAGGCAACGAAAATCTTTGATTTGGACGCGAGTTAACATGGCATTTCAACAATTAGTGAGAATAAAAGCACACTCCCAAAGTATACCCGACAAACTGGCCGAATGTAGCTGGCTTGCGGAGTTTAGCGGCCGGCATGAATTAAAGGGCTGGCACAAATTTTTTCCTTGAATTGGCCACCCCTTCCTGCTATAGTGCCTTTTATCCCGCAACGCGGGCACTTCTTAACGGCTTCACGTTTTTGTCAGCATAGTTTTTGTCGGCATAGTCTCGTACTGACAGAATTTCTTTGCCGTAACCCAGGAGAATCGTCCCATGGCCGATGTTGGTCGTCCTCGCGTACTTGATGAAGGAAAACGCCGTGAAATTGTCGCACTGGTTGCCACGGGCTATGGACTGCCCGGTGCCGCCAAATACGTGGGCTGCACCGTCAAAACCATCCGCCGCGAGGCGAGCCGTGACCAAGAGTTCTCTCAGCAACTCCGCGAGGCGGAGATGAAGGCCAAAATGAAGCCTCTCCGCGCGATTCGCTACAAAGCCCATACTCACTGGCGCGCCGCGGCCTGGCTCTTGGAACGCACCGAGCCAGAACGTTTCGGCAAGCCGGATCACAAACTGCTCAAACCCGTCGAAGTTGACAATCTCCTCGACGCCGTGCTGAGCAAATTGCTGTTGGAACTCACCGACAATCCCTTGGGCCAAGCTTGGTTCCTGTCAGCCGCCAAGTTGGCCAAGGAAAACGTGCTCAAGAAAAAGACCGTCCGCTCGGGCAATGTTGATTTCGACCGCTTGTTCGCGCGATCCATGGATTTTTTTGCTGACCAAGCGGAAGACGCGGAAGAAGACCAACCGGAACCATCGAATTATGAAAAAACTTGCTTCCCCTTCCGGCCCTAAATTCAGCCAATTCTGTCCCCATCATTTGCCTGACGGGCAGCAATTCAAGCTGAATCCAACTCTCATGGGGGACAATAGGAGCGAATTTTGCCAAGAAAATGCAAATCCTGCTGGAGCGGACAAAACCCAGCCCTCACCTCAAACTCGCCGCCCACTACTTCCGCTCAAACAACTCCGGCTCGGGCGTTTCGATTTGGTAGCTGGCCGGCGCGACTTCGCCATCCTCGCTGGCAACGTCTCGCTCACGGGCCACCAACTCGCGGCCTATCTCGGGGAGTGCATTCACGCGGAAGCGGCTTTCCAGCGCCCCGGATTGCTTAGCTTGCTGCAGCATCTGCACCACGTCGGGATAGTTCCCGCCCAACTCCACGACCGCGCGGATCACATCTTCGACGTTGGTCGACACGATCCTCTGCTGGGTGGTCTCGCCAAAGTTGCTCACCTTGATCTGCCCACCGCTCAGGCCGTTGACCAAAATGTTTGGCCCCGCATCCAAGACGAGTGGCAGTTTCAACTCATGATCGAGACCGAAGAAGACCACCTCGGGGCGGTGACTGCTCGTGACATGAATCAGCGGATCGCCCCCCATGTCCATGAGGTGCAGCTTAAACTTGCCGTTGAGATCCTCGCCCTGCAACAGGCCATCCGTGGGGGCCATCGCCGTCATCGCTCGGAACGCCCCGTAGCGTGTCTCGGCACTCTTCACCTTCAACAACGACTTCAACCCGTCGTAGGCGGCACCATCGTCCATCGCACTCAGCGCGGCCAAGGCATGCACCCGAAACGCCGGTTCTTCGCGTGCCACGTAAACCAGCGGCTCCACGGCTTCGGTCACGTCCAAATACGCCAGCGCCTCCGCGGCGTAGAATCGCACCTCGGGGTCATCCGTCTTGATCCCCTCGAGCAATGCTTCGCGGGCTTGGTCGCTGCCAATGGCCTCCAAGCGAATCGCCGCATCGGCTGCCGTCACCGGATCAAGCAACTGCTTTTTCAGCAACTCCAGCCGCGCCTGCAGTTCACTGGGCGATTCGTCGATCGCCAGGTTACGCACCACGCGCATGTAGCGGCCGACGTTGTCCTTGTAGCGTGGATGCAATTGCAGTTCGAGGAACTCATCGGTCTTGGGCGTGGCCATGCCCTTCTGCTGGCCGTCGATGTAACTGTAGAAACGATTGTTGATGGCTTTGCCGATCGCCTGACTCAAACGGACCGACTGATGCTCGTTATTGAGAACGAGCCCAAGATTGCGATCCTTCGACGCCACGCCGCCACTGAGAATACGTCCCTGCCGCGCGAGTACGGGATCCTTCTCGGCCTCGGCGTTGGGGTCCACCAGGATCGAACCCTTGGCCGCTCCCAAGATGTGACCCTTACGAATTTGATCGCCCAGCACGGCGGTTTCGGTCAGCGTCGTTTCCAGCAAATGCCCGCCACGCAAGCTCTTGGTGTTGCTCTTGGAAGGAGTGCGCACTTCGACATCAAAACGATCCCCCGCGCGAATGCCGGGGCGTTGGAAACCGCGCACCAGCACCAAAGCCGTGTTCGGCGAGGCGAGTACTTTGTTGGGATTCTCAATACCGCGGCGATTCATGTCGGCGAGCAGCGAGGCCCGTTGCGGCGAGGGAGGCGGATCTTCGCCCGTCCCAGCGAGTCCCGTCACAAGCGACACCGCTTCGACCTTCACATAATTCAAGCCGTAAGGTTGCGTGACGCTGCCGATCAGCGAGAGATCCGCCCGGGCGGCTTCCTCCTCGGTTTCGAGCGTCGGGCTTTGCTGCCTGAGAATCGGCCCCATGCAGCCCGACCACAAACAAACGGCGACAATGGCCAGCGTGATATCCATTCGCTTCGAGAGAACAGAGCTCATGCAAAGCGTCTCCTAAACATCGTGAATCTAACTCAGCTCTCGCGCATGCCAGAGCAGCTATACACTCCGCGCGGCACAGCATGTGGCCGGAGCGATCAGGGGTGGCAGATTACGAATCGCGGCAATCGCAGTCAATACGGGCGCTGCCAGCAGACAAGGCAGCCTTCACGGTGGATCGTAACCGCCGGGATGCCAGGGATGGCAACGAGTGACCCTGCGGACTCCCAGGAAGGCACCTCGCAACGCCCCGTGCTTCTTCACGGCCTCGATAAAATAAACGCTACAGGTTGGCTCGAAGCGACAACAACGGCCCAAGAGCGGGCTGATCGTCCACTGATAGCACCGCACCGCGCCGATGAGAATCAGCGCCGGCACCTGCCGACAAGCCGACCAGACGGCGTTCATGTCGGCTCCTTGCTAGCAGGCTGGAGCCGTTTGGCGAGCCGCTCGGCAAGCGTGCGAAACGATTGCTGCAACTCAGCGACCGCCGGAACCACGCTACTTCGCGGCACCACGGCAAAATCCAAAATGGGCAGTTCACAGCGCACAAGCCTGAACGCTTCGCGCAAGGCCCGTTTCCAACGGTTCCGGGCAACCGAGTTCCCGCACTTCCGCGAAACGACCAACCCCAACCGTGCCTCCGCGGTCAAACCAAGCGCAGCATGGAGCACGATGTGGTCATCACTCACCGCGCACCGCCGCTTGAAGACCCGATCAAACTCGGCGGTTTTCAACAGTCGCGCCGATTTGGGAAAGCCGTGCTTGTTCATGCGATTCAAGAGAGAATTACGACACAACCGTGTCATCGGTGCCGACCGTATCGTCACCGACAAACGTCTCGCCGGTATTGGAGTGATTGCTGGAATCGATGGTCTGACGCCTTGGCTGCGAAGCGCGGGGCAGGATCACGTCGGTGGGAACTACCGGTCCCCTACGAACCCTTCCCTGCCTGCGCACCCAATGCCCGCCCAACATCGTGCCCACGATCAACAACATGCCCACGAGCAGAATCCCCAACAAAGCCATGAGAATGATGGTGCGCGTCGGCTCGGGGACTTTCGATTCCACCTGTTGAGCCAAGATGACTCCCACGACAATTACGTCAACTACCATCGCAACTCCGCTCGTGGGTTCTGCGGATACTTTTTTAAGACCTCTAAAATTTCCGTGCGATCATCGGCTGCTAAGTCTTTGGGAACCACGACCAACACCTCGGCAAACAAGTCACCCACCTCGCCGTTGGAATGCTTAACGCCCTGCCCTTTCGCTCGCAACTTGCTGCCGCTCGAAGTGCCGGGGGGAACCGTCAGCGTAATCGTCCCATTCGGCGTGGGCACATCAATCTTCGCCCCACCAACCGCTTCGGCAAGCGTGATAGGCACGCGCACGTCGAGTCGATTGCCCTGCCGACGAAAATGCGGATGGGGTGCCACGTCGACCTTAATCAACAGGTCACCCGCCGCGCCGCCCGTTTCACTTTCTTCCCCTTTGCCGCGCAAACGAATCTTTTTGCCAGATTCAATCCCCGCGGGAATCTTCACGCGCAAGGATTCCAACTGGCCATCAGCGCGTTCTAGTGAAATCTGCGCTTCGCCGCCCAACACGGCCGTGGCAAACGGCACGGTGAGTGTGTGTTCAATGTTCTGTCCCTTGGTGGGAGCGGCTCGTTTGTTGTTGCGTTGTTTGAAGGTCTTGAACAGATCAGCAA
>JAWXAV010000138.1:0-8907 GCA_034439695.1 Bythopirellula sp.
AAGACGGCCAAAAACTTCGGCGGAATGATTACGCTCGCCTTCATTCGACAATACCTACAATACGAACTCGTTTGAGACTTTTGGGACAAAGCCTAGTTGGGAACTTGGGGTTAAAGCAGATTTTACGTTTGTGGTATTCGCTTCGCTAATAGGATTGTAGGCCGGAACGAGTACTGCGAGTTCCGGCAATTGGTTCATCGGTGAATCGGGTTTGGCTTGCGTATTAGTTCTTTAGCGTTACGTAGCATTTGCATTTCTAGGGACCGCTAAGCCGCAAGCGGCTCGTTGTTGTAGAGAATCTTGCATTGCCTGAAACGGGACTTATTCCGCCCCCACAATCGCCTGAATCACTCCCGCCGTCGTGTACTCCGTCGCCACCGCAGCCGCAGCATAGCCCGCTTCGCTCAGCACCTCGGCCGTCAGCGGGCTGATCGCCACGAGCCGCGCTTTTTTGAGATCATCGCCAAACATTTTCACCAGCGACCGTGCAATCGCCGAACTCGTGACCGTGATCCAATGAATCCGACCCGCTTGCAGGAGTGGCAACACTTGCGGCGCGGGATGCTCCACGTCGCGGCTTTCATAGACCACTACCTGCGACACTTCCGCCCCCGCCGCCGTCAGCATCTCCGCCAAAACCTCGCGGCCACGGCTCGCGCGCAACAACAACACGCGCTTTCGTTTCACCTGCGGGGCAAGCTCCTCGGCCAGCGCCTCCGCCCGATATTCAGCCGGTTGCAAATCGGTCCGTAAATGAAACGCCTGCAAGGCTTCCGCCGTTGCAGAGCCAATCGTTGCCAACTGGCAGCTTCCCAGTTGCCGCAGGTCGTGACCGGTCTCCAACAAGCGGTTGAGAAAATAGTTGACGCCGTTCGCACTCGAAAACACCAGCCAATCAAACGTCGGTAACTCGGCGATCACGCGATCAACTGCTTGCCAAGCGGCGGGCGCGGAGATTTCAATCGCCGGTTGGCAAAGGGTCGTCGCCCCCAGTGTGTGTAAATCTCGCAGCATCTCGGCGGATTGATGCGCGGGCCGCGTTAACAGCACTAACTTCCCCTGCAGCGGCTTCACGGCTGCTTGCTGGGTCGCGGTAAACCAAGTGGTCTCTGTCGCGGCGTTCACCACTTCGCCCACAACTATAATCGCCGGGGGCCGCATCTTCTTCGGAGCCAACACGTCGGCCAGTTCACCGAGCGTTGTCTTCACCACTTGCTGATCGGCAAAGGTCGCGCGGCGAATGATTGCCACCGGCGTTGCCGCGGGCTTGCCGTGAGCGATTAATTCCGTCGACCACCGTGGCGCGGTCGTCACCCCCATGTAAAAAACGAGCGTTCCCGGAAACTTGGCGAGGCCCGCGAGGTCGAGCGAATCGAATTCCTTGTCCCGACATTCCTGCCCCGTCACAATCGCCACGCACGACGACACATCACGGTGGGTAAACGGAATCCCCGTGTAACTGCTGGCCGCGAGTGCCGAGGTCACGCCTGGCACGACTTCGTAAGGAATGTTCGCGGCCTCGAGCGCGGCGATTTCCTCGGCAGTCCGCCCAAAAATCGCAGGGTCACCCCCTTTGAGCCGCACGACCATTTTGCCAGACTGGGCTGCGGCGACCATTTGTTCGTTGATTTCAGCTTGTGAAAGCAGCCGGCCTTCGCCGTGCCGACCGAGACAAACCAATTCGGGCGGGGTTCGACTCTCATCCAGCAAGCCCGCCTGCCCGAGGGCGACGGGATCAACCAAATAGTCGTAAAAGATGACTTCGGCTTGCTTGAGCAACTCGAAGCCCCGCAGCGTGATGAGCGTCGGTTCCCCCGGCCCCGCACCGACGAGATACACTTTGCCGGTTTTGGTGGTCATACGGTTAAATTCCGCGAAGCGCTGCAAATTGGTGGGCCGCACACATAATGGTAGAATAATTGGTATGGAACCTCCTCAACAAGCCGCCGGCACGAAACCTGGGCGTGGAATAGCCCCTCTTTCTCCCGCTTCGCGACAGCGCGTGCAGAAAGTGTTCGAGCATGGCCAGAGGTGCGCCGAAAAGGATGATTTCGACTATGCCACGCAGCTTTTTACGCAATGCGTGGTCGAAGACCCCGGCAATGTGATCTATCTGCAAAACTTTTTTGCCAACTTGCAGAAAAAATTTAAGAACAACAAATCGGGGGCGATGCTCGCCTCGCTCAAGATCAAGGGCCAACGCTCGGCCCTCGTGCGTGCCTCGACCAAGGGAAATTGGACCGAAGCCCTCCAAGCCGGCTGCAACGCACTCGCCCTCAATCCTTGGGACATTCCGACGCTCTTGGCGATGGCCAATGTCTGCAAAGAACTCGGCAGCGACGAGGCGCAGCTCACGTATTTGCGTCGCGCGCTCGACACCAATCCCAAGGACATCCCCACCAACCGCCAAGCGGCCATGACGCTCCAGCGGATGGGCCAGTTCGATCAGGCGATTGCCTGTTGGCATCGGGTCGAACAAGCCAAGCCCCACGATGAAGAAGCCCTGCAATCCATCTCGCGGCTGTCGGTCGAAAAAACCATCCATGAGGGGGGCTACGATTCGAGCGTGCTCATGAAAGGGAATGACGGCACCAGCAGTTCCAAGATTTCCGTGGCCCAGTACTCCCGGGGCGCAAAAAATAATCCGCAAGTTGTACCCACCGACGAAGAAATCTCCCTCCCGCCCGAAGAGCGTTTTCAAAAAGCGATCGAGCGCGATCCGGCTGACCTACAAGCCTATTTCAAGCTCGCCGATCTTTACGTGCAGCAACAGCGGTACGATGAAGCCGAGCGTGTCCTCGAACGTGCTTTGCAAGCCTCGGGGGGGGGCGATCTCGCGGTCCGCGAACGGTTGGAAGAAATTCTCATGCGCCGTTCACGGCAGCAGCAAGCCATCGCCGAGCAAAATTACCAGCAAGACCCCGGCGAAGAGAGCCAACTGCTTGCCGCCCAGATGCGCTCCCGGGCTAACCAAATTGAGCTCGAGACCTACGCCGCCAAGGCCGATCGCGATCCGCACAACATGCGGCTCAAATTCGAGTTCGGCCTGCGGCTTAAACGGGCCGGAAAAATCAAGGAAGCGATTCCACTGTTCCAAGCCGCCCGCAGCGATCCGCAACGTAAGTCCGAGGTGCTCGTGGAACTCGGCGAATGTTTCCAGAAGATCGAACAATACAAGTTGGCCCTCGGCAGCTACGAACAAGCCATCGCAGCCGTGGAAGAAGCCGATTCGGAAATCCGCCGCTTGGCCCTCTATCGGGCCGGAGTTTTGGCCACCGGAATGCGAGAATATGACCGGGCCGAGCGGCATTTGACCGAATTAGCGGGCCTCGATTTTAGCTATCGAGACGTGGCAGACCGGCTGGACAAAATCAACAAATTACGTCATAGTGGGTGATTCCCGTTGGCCGAGGGTGGCCAACCACTCACCCGCAATCCGGTTTGTCAGTTAGCGAACATGCCCAATTCACTTAGTGCCAAGAAGCGTCTCCGTCAAAGCGTGGACCGTCGTCTCCGCAATCGTTCCACCAAGTCGGCCCTCCGCGGCCAGATTCGCAAGGTCCGCACCGCCATCCAAGCGGGCGACGTCGAGACCAGCACCAAGGAATTTATCCTCGTCACCAAGAAGCTCGACCAAGCCGCCGCCAAGAACGTGATCCACGGCAACCAAGCCGCCCGGCTCAAGTCGCGCCTCTCCGCCGCGATCAAGAAGATCAAGATGGCGAAGGCCAGCGCCTAGCTTGATTCAGCCGGTGAGCAACGCTCACCGGGCGTTAGGTGCGGACCAAGCGTGTGCAGATCGCGGTTGATGGCGTTCATTTGTTAGCAAAGCGAATATTTGCGGGCTTTGGGTCAACGTAGTAGATTCCAAAGCTTCTTAGCTGATAAAGTAAAGATTGCACTTCTGGCCAGTTGCGCCCGAATAACCCGCGGCACTCCTCCAGCCAATTCTTCATGAGGGCCTTGTCTTGGAAGTATGCCGGAGGTTGATCAAGATAAACCTTGCCAAAATCCAGTAAAAAAGGTGGCTGAACGATGCTCATCTCGATCACCATCAACTCGTCGCTGAATCCTTCCAGCTCTGGGACGGCAAATTGTTTTAGCTGATTGATTTTCGCGGCCTGAAATCGCTGATAACATTCAAGTTCGTCACGATAGTTCTGTATCCTCTCGAAGGATTTGATTGCAGTTCTGACACTGGATTGCCATACTGTACCATCGGTTCCCGCTCCAAGTTGAGGTTCCTCAATGAGCGTGGTGCCTTTATAATTGCAGTATTCCACGGCCCTTTTGAGTAGCTCTGACATGAAACTTACCGAGTTCTCATCAAACGTCGTGCTGAGCCTTCTCATTGGGGGACTAGATCTTACTTTATCCCACGTCGGATCAAAGTATGTTGTCTTGCGAGACAAAGTAGAATGCTTGCCATCATGCCACGCCGTTCTGGTTGTAATTGTTGATGGAGTCATCGAGAAGACATCGGTGTTCCTACCCCACGGCATAGAACCGGATTCTCGGCGAGTTTTTTACTTCTAACAAGAATTCTTGTTCACCAAACAATCTTCCCCGCATCGAACACCGGCCCTTCGACGCAGGTGCGTTTGTAATCCCAATCGCCGCCGGGCTCTTGGGTTTTCACCACGCAACTAAAGCAGATGCCGATGCCGCACGCCATCGGCGTTTCGAGCGACACCTCGCACGGCACATTCTTCACACGGGCCATCCCCGCCACCGCTGCCATCATCCGCTCGGGTCCGCAGCAGGCGATGCGAGTTTGTGCAGTCGTGTTCTCGTTGAGCACTTGCTCCAGAACTTCCGTCACCAACCCGTGATGCCCAACGCTGCCGTCATCGCTCGCAATTCGCAAATCGATGCCACTCGCCAAAAAATCTTCCGCCCCGGACAAGAAATCTTTCGTCCGCACGCCATAACAGAGCGTCACCTTTTTGGCGGGCGACACAATTCGCTCGCCCAGGCCGTATTGTCGACCACCAAGAAACTCGCGCCCCAGCGCGAGAAATGGCGTTTGCCCGATCCCACCAGCAACCATGATGAGATGCTCCACCGACTGAGCTGAAAAACCGTTGCCGAGTGGTCCCCAGACATCCAGCACATCCCCCGGTCGACACGCCGCGAGTTGCGCCGTCATCTTGCCCACGACCAAATAAACGACATCCACCCCAATTGGCGTTCCCGCAACGTCGAGCACCGTGTCGTACAGCGCGAACGGCCGGCCCAACAACGGATCGTTATCGTGCGGCAACCGCAGCATCAGAAACTGCCCCGGCACGATTGCTGCCGCGAGTTCCGGGCATTCAAACCGCACCCGATAGGTGCTGCGTGCTAAACATTCATTCTGCGTGATCGTCACGCGAGATTGCCGCGCACGATCCGCATAATAAGCGGCGGACAAGGGGTTGGAATCGATTTCGCATCCCGCGGAACTCAACGCGATCCTCGCTTTCGCGGCCCGCCATGCTTCCCGCTTTTCTTGCCAGTCTTACTGTTTTTGAAGTCACCCGGTCTGCCCATAGCTTGCTTCTTCGCGGGGCGATCAGGCCGACCTTGGTTCGCCTTCCCAATCGCCGCCTTCAGTTTGCGTTCACGGGCCGCTTCGGCCAATTTCTTCACATCGTCTTGTCCGCCAGGGGAGGGGGCTATTTTTCTCGCCACTGGTTTTTCATTCACAGCCGCATGAAGCTTCCGCACTTCCTCCGGCGTGAGCATGCGTGATGCTCCCTTGGGCATTTCACCCAAACGAATCGGCCCCACGGCAATGCGAATCAACCGCTGCACCTTGTGCCCCACTCGGGCGAGTAGCCGCCGTACTTCGCGGTTGCGCCCCTCGTCGAGTACCATTTCCAGTATCGCGCCGTTTTTGCGTTTGCTTTTGATGCGCACTTCCACGGGCTTCACAAAGCCTTCCGCCAAATGCACGCCTCGCCGCAACTGCGACAAAACATCCGGCCCGGGTTCGCCAGCCACGTGAACTTCATAATACTTTTTCACGCCATGCCGCGGATGCGTGAGCTGGTTCGCGAGCTCGCCATCATTGGTCACAAGAATGAGACCCTCGCTGCTCATGTCGAGCCGCCCCACATTGAACACGCGGCCAATATCGGGGGGCAACAAGTCGATCACCCGCATTCGGCCCGAGGGGTCACGGGCCGTGCAGACCACCTCCGTCGGCTTGTTCACCGCGTAATAAACCAACTTCGATTTGGTAAGCCGCTGGCCATCAACGAAGATTTCTTGCTTCCCAACTTCCACCCGCGTACCCAGTTCCGTGACCACTTGGCCATCCACTTCCACGCGCCCTTCGAGGATGATTTCCTCGGCATCCCGGCGACTCGCAATCCCCGCGGCGGCCAGCACCTTCTGCAACCGCTCGCCCGGCAAATCCGAAGGGGGGGTCGACACGGGACGACGCCGAGGTCGACCCATGGGGCGTTTGCCCGGCGCGGGACGACCGGAGGGTTTGTTACCAACGCCACGGGGAGAATGCTTGGACTTACTAACTTTGCGAGGAGTCATCGGGTACTCGTGATCGGAGTGGAGAGCGACTCACGCACGGCCGCACACACCCATCATATCCGCCGCGAAGCGACAAACCCAGGGGCCAGCTAGGAAACGATATGACCCTCTGAGAACAGCAGATTGAAATACTCCGTCAAGGAGATGATTCTCAAGTCCTGATACGGATTCAGCGCGAGCAAGTGGGCATCGTTTGTCACAAGATAGTCGGCCCCTGCAGCTAGGGCAGCCTGGAGAATCGGGCTGTCGGCTGGATCGTGAGGAACCTGGTGACGCGAACCTGTGAGAGGAACTACCAATGTCGCGCGACGACGAGCACGTTCTCGCGTTATTCGCCCCAAAGCTTGGGAAAAGCCAAGCTTCTCGGTTAAAACTCGTTGGGTTTCGTCCAGAACATAGCGACTACAGAAAATTCGCCAGCGAGCTAAGATCGTAGCCACCAACATCCGCTCAGCAGCGTCACCCAACAAGGCCTCTGCAACATAGACGTTCGTGTCGAAGAAAACCTTCATGCCCCGTATCGCAGGTTGTCAATCGCTTCATCAATCGACTGTTGATCAATACCTTGCTGTCGCGCCACGACACGAGCACTTTCCGTTTCTTGTTTCCACTCCGTTTCACTGATTTCTTGCAAGCGTTCCTCTAAAGCCAAACGATCTGTCTCGTCCAAGCTTTCAATCTGCTGCAAAATGGCTTCCACTTGTTGGCTCATGATAAACTCCGCAAAAGATACACACCGAAGAACAGGCACTTTCGGTTAACACGTCTCTTCATTATAGACTTAGCAAAGGATCGTAACCACTTAATACCGTGAACCCTGACGCCATTCGCCCACCGGCATGCTTTGGCGCGAGCGGCTCACTTCCGAGATTGGCACCGCATAATCCAGCGGTCGGCCACCCACGATCTCCGGCCCCACGTCGCTCTGTGGGTACGGATCGAACTGCTCGGCGTTATAGCGTTGCAACGGAGCCGTGCCCGGGCTTGCCAGGCGCGGATAGCGAATCGTCGGCGAACACGCCGCAAGCTGCGCGAACAGCGATGATACAATCACGACTTTCAGAAATTCGCGCCGCATGTCCGACCCAGGATTGATCTTAAAAAATCAGCGAGCGGATTGTAGACAGCGTACCAACTTCACGGAAGGTAAATATCCAGCACCACCGCCTCCCCTTGCGGCACAATCTCGACAGCCCCCGCCGCCGCCGGAACAAGGCACGTATTCCCCAGCGAAAGCGGCCCACCCACCGCATCCCCGCTCACAGTGATAGCACCCGCCAGCGGCACCAAGAGATGAAATCTGCCATCCCCCCCCGCCGCTTGCGGCTTAGCGTCCCCCAGCCGCGCGAACGTCAACCGATCCAACACAAACTTATCACACTCCACCAACCGCTCACGCCCCGGTGACTCGGTCTTCACAGGTTCCTGCGGCAGCACCGGCCCGCGCTCGTAATCGGTCACCGCCAGCGATTCTTCCACATGCAACTGACGGGGCTTCCCCTCGGCATCCACGCGATTCCAGTCGAACAGCCGAAACGTCGTGTCGCTCGCCTGCTGAATCTCCGCGATCACCAACCCCGCGCCGAGCGCATGCACGGTCCCCGCCTTGATGAACACACAATCACCCACCGCCGGTTCAAACTCATGCAAACACTCCGCGCAGGTTTCAGCCGCAATCGCCGTGGCCAAATGTTCGCGCGTCACCTCCGGCTTGAGCCCCGCGTAAATCTTGCTCCCCGGCTCGGCGGCGAGTACGACCCAAGCCTCGGTCTTCCCCAAGTCCGGCGGCTCCAGCCGCGCCCCTTGCTCATCGTTCGGGTGGACCTGCACCGACAGCGTGCGATTGCAATCCAAAAACTTGAACAATAACGGAAACTGCGCTTGCCCCGCATGACGACCAAACAATTCGTCCCCATGGCAAGCGACCAACTCGCTGAGCGTCAAACCTTGCAAGGAACCAGCCGCGACCACGCTTTGATCCGCGCCATGATCCACAATCTCCCAACTCTCGGCGTAATCCTCGCCCGGTCCAATCGGTTTTCCCAACATCGTGCCCAACCGACGCCCCCCCCACAAATAACGACGAAACAACGGCTCAAACCGCAGCGGGTAATTACATTTGCGATTCATAGTCTTTCACTCCATTGAGTTCCCAGTCTGAAAACCACCAAGCCACAAAGAGCACAAAGGGAAACACTCAATTGACAATAACAAGTGGTTATTTCAAAGCGGCTTCAACAAATCTTGATTCTAAATTATCTCTCTTCTTCGTGCCCTTCGGAGAATGTCCCTCCGTTAGTTGAAAAGCCGGTTCCACCGACGTTCACAATATCACGCGGACTTCTGCTCGGCGTCAATGGTCTTCGTATCGAG
>JAWXAV010000139.1:0-31682 GCA_034439695.1 Bythopirellula sp.
GTGCTCGATACGAAGACCATTGACGCCGAGCAGAAGTCCGCGTGATATTGTGAACGTCGGTGGAACCGGCTTTTCAACTAACGGAGGGACATTCTCGACCGATTTCCCAAGGATCACCTGCTACCCCAGGACGTTTATGGATAGTGCCTGACAAAGTGTAAGTGATCTGTCCAGCAAATGTTGCTACCTGGCAAGTGACCAACAACAGTGGCAATATCGAAATCGATCTCATTAACTGGAATATGGCCATAAACGAACTCCCAAAAAAACTTGATTGCTGCAAAAGGATAACAAAAAGCTAATTTTTGTCGCAGGTCATTTGGCAGGCAAAAATTGGCAGTGCAGTTCTCCGTTTCAGAAAATCCTACTAGGCGACCGCTACCCCGCAGTGCTAAAATGCGCGAATCACGACCCGTGCGTATAATTACCCGCAGGTCAACGCTTATCGAGCCCTCTGTTCCAGCGGGAGAAACCCAATCATGGCCACCGTCATCGAAAAACCTTCCAGCAAAAAAGTTCCTCGGCCCGAAGTTCACCAAACACAGTGCTTCATCGGCGGCAAATGGATTCCCGCCGCGAGTGGCAAAACGTTTGACACCATCCACCCGGCGACCGAAGAAGTGATCGCCCAAGTGGCCGAGGGAGACAAGGCCGACATTGATCTCGCCGTGAAGGCGGCCCGCAAGCAATTCGACGGCGGCGAGTGGTCCAAGATGGATGCCCGCGATCGGGGCCGGTTGATGTACAAGCTCGCCGACCTATTGGAAGCCGAAGCCGACGAACTTGCCGCGCTCGAAACCTTGGACAACGGCAAGCCGATCCGCGATTCGCGCGCCGCCGATATTCCGCTAGTGATCGACTGCATCCGTTACTACGCCGGTTGGGCCGACAAGATTCATGGCTCGACGATTCCGATTCGCGGCAATCATTTTTGCTACACGAAGCGCGAACCGGTCGGCGTGGTGGGGCAGATCATTCCCTGGAACTTTCCCGCGCTAATGACGGCTTGGAAGTGGGGCCCCGCACTGGCGACGGGTTGTACGATTGTAATGAAGCCCGCCGAGCAAACGCCGCTAAGCTGTTTACGCATGGCTCGGCTTGCGCAGAAGGCGGGGATTCCCGACGGCGTGATTAACGTAGTGCCCGGTTATGGCCCCACGGCCGGTGCGGCACTCGTCGCGCATCCGGGCGTCGATAAAATTGCCTTCACCGGCGAAGGCACCACCGCCAAGATTATTCAACGTAGCGCGCTCGAAACCATGAAGCGGGTCACATTTGAACTTGGCGGCAAGAGCCCGAATGTTGTTTTCTCCGACGCCGACATCGACGCCGCGGTCGATGGTGCTCACTTCGCCTTGTATTTCAATCAGGGGCAATGCTGTTGTGCGGGGAGTCGGCTGTTCGTGGAGGATGACATCCACGATGAGTTCGTCGACCGTCTCCAAGAAAAGAATAAAGAACGCAAGGTCGGCGATCCGTTTGATCCCACCACCGAGCAAGGCCCGCAGGTGGACCAAGCCCAGTTCGACAAAATTCTGCAATATGTCGAATACGGCAAGCAGGATGGCGCGAAGCTGGTCAACGGCGGCAAGCGGCACGGCAGCGAAGGCTATTTCATCGAGCCGACGATGTTTACCAACGTCACCGACGACATGCGAATCGCAAAGGAAGAAATCTTCGGACCCGTGTTGAGTGTCTTGAAATTCAGCGATTTGGACGAAATCGCCCGCCGCGCGAACAGCACCCAATTTGGCTTAGCTGCTGCCGTCTGGACCCGCGACATCGGCAAGGCCCACACACTCGCGTCGAAGATTCGTGCGGGCACGGTCTGGATCAACTGCTACGACGTGTTCGATGCCGCGGCCCCCTTCGGCGGCTTCAAGGAAAGCGGCCTCGGCCGCGAACTCGGCGAAGCCGGCCTCGCGGCATACACCGAACTCAAGACGGTGACGGTTTCGATGGGGTAAGGCCCAGTAACCAAAGATTTGCGACGATGACCGCTGCCGACCCTGATCGGCAGCGGCATTTTTGCGTTCTGGGCAATGTACCGCCATGGTATAATAGAGTCGTGGGGAACATTAACCTCAACAGGAAAATAGGCAATGACCGAAATTCAACTCGATTCTGTCACTGAAGTGAAGTTCAGCGCGGTGACCTCTCGCGTACCGGTGCGCGGTTCCAACGGCCAGGTGTTGGGGCATTATGTGCCCGAAGAGGAATACATCAGAATGCTCTACGCCAGCTTTAAGTGCGACTTGAGCGAGGAAGAGCTTGCTCGCCGTGCCGCTGAGCCAGGAGTCTACACGCTGGAAGATATTTGGAAACAGTTGGGCGTTAAATGAAGTGGACGCTCACCTATACAGTAGCCGCCAGAGATGAGTTAGCTACGATCTGGATAGACTCACCGGAACGGCAAGTCGTGTCGGATGCAGCCAACTTTATTGACAATCAGTTGAGAAGCGATCCTCTCAACACTGGCGAATCTCGCGAAGTCAATCAGCGGGTTGTCATTATGCTACCGATCGCAATGTATTTTTACGTTATTCCAGACGACATGAAAGTTATTGTCTTTCATGTGCAAGAGTGGAACTAATCTACCGCACACTCGTCCCGCGATTCGCGACTTCCATCTGCGCAAAATGCGTCTTGTCCCCGCGGACGATGTAGAATTTCAGCGAGCCGGCCTCCGAGAGCGTGTCGGCGTGATCGACCAGGAATTGCACGTCGGCTTGCGAGACTGTGGTCCACCGATGGAATCGCACCAAAATGTCCCCCTCACGAACCCCTTGCCGGGCGGCGGAACTTTCGGGCTTCACCGAGACAACACGCATGCCCCCTTCGTAGGGCAGGGATTTTTCGCGAAGTGAAGCGGCTGGTTCTTCTTCAAGAATCAGGCCCAGTGTTTCCCAAGTGGCGATGTCAAAAGTGCTTTCCGGCTCACTTTGTTTCGCGACCTGGCGTTCCTGGAATTGTTGGCGCTGCACGCCACCACGACTGGCGAGTTGTAGATCGACGGTCATCTCCTGATTGTTCCGCATGACACTCACGGAAATCTTTTCTCCGGTTCGACGACCAAGCAAAGCGCGTTCAATGTCTATCGGGCGACGGATGGTTGTTGTACCGATGCTCTGGATCAGATCCCCACGGGCAATGCCACAAACATCAGCGGGGCTGTTGCGGTCCACGCGGGCGATGGTCACCGGTCCATTCGTGCCGTTCATAGCCAGAGCGGCCATGCCATGCCAGTTGTTGTCGAGCTGCTCGATGCTCAGCAGATTCGTGGCGACTTCCAGGGCGTTATCGACGGGAATCGCAAAGCCGATCCCCTGGGCACCGGCCCGCACCGCCACGTTCACGCCAATCATCTCGCCGTCGATGTTTAAGAGCGGCCCTCCGGAATTGCCGGGGTTGATGCTGGCATCGGTTTGAATGAGATCAAGATATTGCTGCGTTTCGTTCACCTGCACATTGCGGTGCAGAGCACTGATGATGCCCGTGGTGACCGTATTTTCGTAGCCAAACGCATTCCCCACCGCGACCACGGTTTCGCCGGTCATCAGCCCTTGCGAGGTGCCGATGGTGATGATCGGCAGCTCAAACGAGGCGTTGATGCGGATAATGGCGAGATCGGTTTGGGCATCGCGGGCGACGATTTTGGCGACGAATGCTTGACCCGTGGAGAGCGTCACGTTGATGCGTTTCACGCCATCGACCACATGGAAGTTGGTGAGAATGTACCCGCGGGGATCGATGATCACGCCCGTGCCCATGCCGTTGACTTGCTTGGAAACCTGGCGAGCCGTTTCGGTGGTTTCGACGACCGACTTCTGACCTTGAATGTTAACGACGGCGGGACTGGCGTTGCGGATGGCCCGGACGATTGGGGTCAGGCGTGCGCTCTCGGCCGCACTGGCAAGTTGAACCGAACAAGCGAGGCCCAAAATCGTTAACAATCGCAGGCCGGCGGGGAACAACTTCAGGGCGGCGTCGCGGAAGCGCAGGTCGTGCATGGAGGGTCGTCCGAAAGAGTGTGCTGGCACGCCGACGCGCCAAGGAGCCAGGGACCGACAATCTGCGGGGAATGTCGATGTTTGACAGAAGCGTTGATCGGCCTGCCGTCACGACGCGCTTAAGCGATACGACCGGCCTCCCTCACAGAATGCCTAGATTGTCAGTCGTGGAAAACGGGCTCAAGTCGAGGGCGGTAGCTGGCCGGTGGTGGGAAATGCAGCGCTTGGCTACGCTGGCGCTCCGTCGCGCGGCTAAACGACGCCATGAAAGTTTTAGTCGCGGCCTTGGACCGTGAAATAACTCCCCCAGCCGGCGTCCACCGCGCCACGGACCTCGGTCGGTGCGTTCATGTTCACGTTGGCATTGATCGGCTGCGTGGGAACAGGCAGAAACTCGGGCGGCATCTCGGGCTGATGGCGTACGGCCGGTGGGCCTACTGCGATCCGAAGCTCACGATGGCGGAGTGCTAGCGGGCAAAGCCCCCCACCTCGACAAATGCCGCAGTCAAAGCCACCGCAACCATGCGGTCCACAACCGCCATAACCCAACTTGCAGCAACTAGCGCCGCAACAGACCGGGTCGCCACAGCCGCAATAGGAATCGCAACCGAATGCCGATTCGATGGCACAGCCACAGCGGTCGGTGCAGCAACACAGCGGCGCGCAGCCGCTCAGCGAGACAGCCGAAATCACGCAGATCAACGAATAGACGAATCGAAGAAACACGGCCCCCCCTGTTTCGCGAAGTTCAGAAACTCGGCTGGCTCGGCCCCCCGTTGGTCACGAGCCAGCACATTTCCCGAGGAGCAAAATTGGCTCCTAAAAGCAAAATCGGCTGATACCAACTGGCAACTTTTGCCTAATCGTTAAACTCGTCAACTGGCTGCTAGCAGGAAGATGGGGCACTCGTCGAATGACGGCTATTTTTGAATTGTTGCCGTGATTTTTGGTTCTTCAGGAATATTAGTGGCTACCAGGGACAACAGACCTGACCAGATGCTTGTGCTGTGGTGGACGCCTCTGGTATCCCGTCAGGGATTAAAGCTTTTAGCCCAGGGTTGCGGCAAAATGAGTTTCACGAATTTTGTTGCTACCCTGGGTGAGTATTCACGAACATTCCTCGGCCGAGCAATATGCGCTGTGTACCGACGGCATTTTGTCGAGGCCGAAATTCCAGCCGCGGTTGATTTTCGTCCTCGATTGCGTGCCGTCGGAACACATTGTTGCCACCTCGGACGATAGATTGTTGGGTTGCATGACCCAGGGTAAGAAAACACTCGCTAAGGCTCTTGTTTTCTAACCCTGGGCTGAAAGATGAAATCCCTAACGGGATATATTCGGTAGCAATACACCGTTGGCCACGGCACCCACCCACTAAACTTCTGGAGGTACTTTCTTTCTCAGCAACAACTTCGGCGCAAATTGAATCAGCAAAAACAGCGCGAGAATAGCAAACAGCCCGTGGGCCCAATAGTTGGCGATCGGCAAACCCAGCAACTCCGCGAACCAACCGGCCAGCAACAACAGTGGCGGCAACACCATGAGCACGCCGCAGCCCCACGCCGACATCGTGCCACGAAACGACAGCTCCTCGGTGAGTTGCTGCCGATGCACGTCAATCATGCGACCCCGTCGAAGACTGATCTCAATCGTGTCAGTCAGCTCCATCGCCCGCAGTGCCGCCAGCCAAGTGGTTTTGGAAACGGAAGGCGTGTCGAGTGCGGCGATGAAGCGATTGAGGCACTCGGTGGGGGCCGTGGTTTGGCTCAAATCATCGGGAGCTGAACCTTCCGACGAACGGAAAACACCGCTTTCGTCAAACTCAAATCGCGCGCGACCTTGTTGGCCGATGAACGTGAGCGAGGGCAACGGGGATTGATCCGCCGGGCCGACCGACCAACGGACGGGGACTTGGCTCTTGCCCAACAGTTGCACGCTCAAGCCCGAATAGGTGGCTGACTCATCGGGTGACCCTAGCGCGCCCAAACGATCCAGCGGACCGGCGATGTTGTCCAAGAGTTCGACATCCCGCGCGAAATGCCACAAATCGTTTTCACGAGAACGTTCGGCGAGCGGACGTTCGCAGATGACTTGCTCGATCGCGCCGAGTTGCGGATGCCCATCACGAATCCATGTGGCGAATTCTTCGATCCGATTCGTTTGACTCACGAGCGGATTGAAATGGTACAGCACCGCTCCGCTATCCAGGCGCGCCATGTCGATTTCATAATAGCTGAGCACCGACTCATCGAGCGGAAACGTGATGAGCAGCGGTCGGCCAATTCTCACGAGCTGAATCACCTGCTCCACGCGGCGAGTAGCGGGAGTGTCGCCTTGGCCGACAATCACAAAGTCGCACACGTCGCGGTCAAACAGAGTTTCCCAGTCGTCACCCTGGTCGGCGGTGGCGAGCCAAGGATGCGTGGCCCGGTCCACCTGGGCGACATCGCCGTACCACACGATTTCATGCCCCAAATCCGCGGCCGCTTGGACCAGCAGGCAGCTTTCGGAATCAGCACCTAAGAGGGCGAATTTCATATCTGCGAGCGTAGTCGAAGCGACGGGCTAAATAAAGGCATGGGGAGTAACGAAATAATTGATCGCGGACAAATCGGCAAAGAGTGGTACAATAAGTTCATGCGTTTTTCCTGCTTCCTCTTGATCGCTCTAGCCGCCCAGTCGAGCCTTTCGCTGGCTGAAGAAGTCCCGCCCGCCACAGCCCAGGGCGTCTCCGCCGGAGAAATTTCCTGGTGGATCGGTGAGCTAGACAGCGATCTGTTTGACACGCGCGAACGTGCCCAAAAGCGGTTGACCGAAGCGGGCCAACCCGCGATTGAGGCCGTCAGCCAAGCGGCCCGCAACGGCACGCTCGAAGGTTCCACGCGGGCACTCAATATCCTCTTGGCCTGGTCGGAAGCCGAGGAACCCAAGCTGGTGTTCGCAGCGCTTGAGCAACTCGCCACGCTAGAAAACCGACCCAAGGAAGCCTCCTTGGCCAAAGAATTGCTCACCGACGTGCGGGAAAACTTGGCCCTGAAAGAGATCGTCAAGCTCGGCGGCTCATTTCAACTGGGGGTCCAGATCAGTGGCGTCATCAACATGCGGCCCGAGCGCAGCGTGCAGGTGGTGATCGGCGCGGAGTGGAAAGGAGGCCTTGAGGGTCTCGAACACTTGGAAGAAGTCCCTCACGCGGCTCTGGTTTGTTTTCATTCTCCTCCCTTGGGGGATGAAGCCCTGTCGATCCTCGAACGGCTCACTCAGCTCAAACGCGTGGAGCTGTACGGGACAAAAATGTCGCCTCCAGCCATAGAAGAATTGCGGACCAAGCTGGTGACTGCCGTCATCGACGTTCGCAGTGGCGCGTTTCTCGGTGTGCAAGGGGATACCTTCGCCAATCAGGCGCACGTGGCCAAAGTTGTTTCCGGCAGCGCTGCGGATAAAGCGGGAATCAAAGAGAAGGACATCATCACCCAGTTCAACGGCCAAGAAGTCAAGGATTTCGTGACCCTCACCGGCCTGATCGCCCAGCATCAGCCCGGCGACTCGGTGACGTTGACAGTCCTTCGGCCCCGGCCGAACGACTTGCCGGAAACGGTCGACCTAAAAGTCACCTTCGCCCAATGGGGAATCGACGGAGCGGGCGGCGTGGCCCAACGCAACGGCAACCAAATCCGCAACGCCATCCCCGCCTCCGAAACGGAAAAATTTCGCCTCGATCGACGGTAGCAGCTGCTTGCCGCGAGAGGCTCACAATCACTGCCTGATGTTACCGCGAGGCAGAGCGCCAGCGGCGAGTGTCATCAGACCGGCCAACAACAAACCAGTTGGTTCTGGCACGGCCATCGTGGCGCCGAGAGAACCAGGATCAAAATTGCTCTGCCAATCTGCTAAGTCGCCAATGTCGGGATCGCGTTGCAAGGCGAGCAGGTCGATTTCGGGCGAATACTTTTTTCGAATCGCGCGGCAAGTACGGCAGTTGCGGAAACGCGAGTTTCTTCGCGGGCTTTTTGGGGGCGGGTTTTTTGGACATGGTATGTATTTCAAGGTGGGAAATAAAGTTCGTTTATACGCGATACTAGGGTAACAATTCTTGAGCGGAATCCAAAGCGGAAGTATCTCGTCATCTGGCGGGCATGACAGCGTTTATCTAGCGCTTGAGAAGCTTTAGCAACGATTCCAGGAAACAAAGAGCACCCCAAATCTTGGCTCAGACTCTGCATTAGGAAGAAAAATTGGACTCTACTGCATGAGGTTAATTTCTCCGTTGGAAACCAGTTATCAAATCGTCTAGAATAACTCTATCTCCACGGATATACATTTTTGGGTGGAAGATTCAAACCAATTGACAGCCATGGTAAATTCACACCATTTACACGAGGTTCGATTGCCTCCGTTCACGGAGATTTCCGTCGGTTTGACGCAAGTCAGCCGAGCGAGGCTCATTTTAACTATTGCTCTGCCCTTTGTATGGATAGTGCTTTACTTCACCTTTGCCGCATTGAGGTTGTGGCCACTCGCAGTATTTTGTTTGGTCTCATTGAGCTTTGTAACTTACGGCTCAATTTCCCACGACCTAGTTCATGCAAATCTTGGTTTAGGCAAACGAGTAAACGGCTTTCTGCTCTCGGTTATCGAATTATTGGCTTTGCGTAGTGGTCATGCCTACCGATTAGCTCACTTACATCACCACGCGCGCTTTCCGCAGGACGATGACATCGAGGGCGCGGCGGCGGGGATGACGCTTGTGCGAGCATTGCTGGAAGGCATTCCTTTTCAATTCCGTATCTGGTTCTGGGCGCTAAAGCACTCGCGGAACGAGCGTAAATTGATCGCGCTCGAAGGTCTAGGTTGCGTGGTGATTGTTCTGTTCTCCATCGCGATATTACCCTGGACCCCTGTGTTTTTTGTTTATGTTGCACTAATGATCATGGGCAGTTGGGTGATTCCGTTCGTGACATCCTACTTACCGCATTCTTGCCATGGACAGGATGAATTGCACCAAACTCGCAGATTCCGCGGCAAACTGGCCTCGCTTGTGGCCTTGGAACACTTATATCATTTGGAGCACCATCTGTATCCAGCCGTGCCACATCACCATTGGCCTGAGTTAGCTCGACGCTTGGACCCGTACTTCGATTCGGCTGGAATCGCGCCTGTGAAGTTTTGGTTTTGATGCCGCATCCACCACAAAATAGCGCGACAAGCATGAGCGAGCGTTACAACGATCATCGCGGACTTTTTGAGGCCCTCGTCGATGACGGTCGGCAGTTGTTGAAATTGACTGGGATCGGTCTGATAGGCGCGGGCCTATTTGCATTTTTCCTTGGTGCGACTGGTCATTTTCTGCCTCACGATATTAAATTCCTCGGTGTGACGGCTGAAGCCTTGTATTTGATCGCTGATGCGAGGCTGGTGCATTTCATGATTCACGACCGGGTGTCGTTTGGCGGGGCGATCCTGGGCGTCGGCGCTCTCTATTTGTGGCTGGCCGAGTTTCCGCTGCGAGCTGGAGAAGTATGGGCGTGGTGGGCGTTGCTGTTGAGCGGAACGCTCGGTTTTGCGAGCTTTACAGCCTATTTGGGTTACGGCTACCTCGATTCGTGGCACGGTGTTGCGACACTCGTACTACTGCCGATTTTCAGCTTGGGTATGTACAAGTCCATCAGACTCTTACCAAACGAGCAATCGATCCGCGTATTGTTTCGTCCTGGCTGGCGAGGTGCGTGTTTGACGCCCTATGGCCTCGGCCGCAGCTTATTATTGGTGACATCATTGTGTTTGGTGATGGGTGGACTAATCATAATGACAGTGGGAATGACGACTGTTTTCGTCCCGCAAGATTTGGAGTTCATGAAGTTGTGTGTTGGCGACTTGGAAGCGATCAATCCGCGGCTGGTTCCGCTGATTGCTCACGATCGCGCGGGTTTTGGTGGAGGTGTGTGCTGCTGCGGGTTGACGATGTTTTTTTGCGTGTATTGCAACGGGCCGTCGCGCAGTTTGTGGCAGGTACTGGCGGTCACAGGCCTAGCCGGCTTCGGTACGGCGATTGGCGTCCACTATCCGATTGGCTACACAAGCTTCATACACCTAGCGCCGGCTTATTTGGGAGCTGTGATGTTTCTAGCGGGGATGGCGCTGACTTATGCGAGGTGGTGATAGGACTCGTTACTACATAATTAGTTGCGGCAGGTCAGATACGCGTGAAGAAGGTCTCGAAGTTCTTGCATTTGTTCCAATACATGCCGATAGCGTACAAGTTCGCGCTGTTCAATTCGTCCGTCCGGTGGCCGTCTGTGCCATATAGATA
Source organism: Bythopirellula sp. (assembly GCA_034439695.1). GTDB lineage: Bacteria > Planctomycetota > Planctomycetia > Pirellulales > Lacipirellulaceae > Bythopirellula. The sequence goes on from JAWXAV010000139.1 coordinate 10,318, forward strand.
TTAACCGGTGATTTACGCTAATCTTTGAAAATAGCATACGTATTAGCATCTATCAGCGAAGATTAGCGGTGTGCTCTCCCCGGTGCTCAGCCATGGCGTAAATTCCGCCGTGGGGTTGACCCTTGTCAATTCGCGGTGAAATGCTAGGCTGAGTGGTTTGATAATGCAAGCTTTTCTCAATATGCTGCTTTCCTTGAAATGTAAATAGACTGGTCATGGCTGAATCAAGCGGAAACAAACGGATTCTTCTGGTCGATGATGATGCTGAAATCATCGAATCCTTGCGGCTGGCCCTTGAGGCCCACGATTATGATGTGCTTATCGCGCGGGATGGCAACCAAGGACTCGCACTCATCGAGCGCGAAGCTCCCGACCTGATTATTCTCGACATGATGATGCCCAAGCGGAGCGGTTTCCTGGTGCTGGAGCGCCTGAAACGGATGGGCGAGAAGCGGCAGCGGATCATTATGATTACCGCCAACGAAGGGGCCCGGCATAAGGCCTACGCCGAAATGCTGGGCGTCGACGATTACGTTCGCAAGCCGTTTCCGATGGATCGACTGATTCAGAGCGTGAATCGGTTATTGGCTTAGTTTTACAGAACAAAGTCCAGAATATTTGGCCACTGATGAAACACGGATTGAACACGGATATTTAAAAGCAAAGAAGCTATTCACTCGTTCGTCACAAAGCCTCCTACTACCAACGCAGGAATCACTCCCAATCATCCGTGTTTAATCCGTGAAATTCCGTGGCTATTCTCCGAGTGGATTCGATGGACCGCTTATCCTCTCTTCGCCGCTTTGGCCAAACACTCTTCGCGCTCGATCTGCGTTCGTTGGCCTGCTTGCGAATTGGTCTCGCTTTTCTGATCCTCGTTGATCTTTTGCTACGGTCGCGGGATTTGGTGGCTTTCTATACGGATCAGGGCCTGCTCGCGCGGCATGTGGTGACGACGGGGTTTAACCAACCCGCGCAATGGTCGTTGCACTTCATGAATGGCACGCCCCTGTTTCAGGGACTCTTGTTTCTCGTGGCGGGGATCGCGGCAGTCATGATGCTGGTGGGCTATCAGACACGGCTTGCCACGCTCGTTTCTTGGTTGTTGTTGGTGTCGCTGCACACACGCAATCCGCTGATTCTTAACGCGGGAGACAAGTATCTCGCGCTGCTGACGTTCTGGGGAATCTTCTTGCCGCTTGGAGAAATCTGGTCGCTCGATGCGAAACGCCGGGATAAGGCTCGGGGAATGACCGTCATTTCGCTCGCGACTTTTGCGCTCTATCTACAAATCGCGCTACTCTACGTCAGTACGGCCCTGTTGAAGCATGGCCAGGAAGCGTGGCAAACAGGCGAGGCCATTCGCTTGGCGTTATCGAAGGATTTTATTGTTACGCAGTGGGGGCAGCGGTTTTTGGCGTATCCCGAATTACTGCAAGAGTTGACCCGCGCCACGCTCTATCTGGAACTGCTCGCGCCGCTGGCGATTTTGCTCTCCCGGGGCTGGCTGAGAGTTGTTGTTCTGGCAGCGCTGATTCTGTTTCACTTGTTACTGGCGGCCTGTTTCACAATCGGACTGTTTCCGTATGTGTGCATCGTGGGGTTTCTGGCGTTCTTGCCCGCCAAGTTTTGGGAGTGCGTGCTGAAACAGCCTGCGGGGTCGGCGGCAGGGTTTCAACCACCAGTGCCCACGACGCGCTTGGCCCGCGCGGGTGAGTTGTCTGTCTTGTTGCTGGCGCTGGTAGTATCGCTGTGGAGGTGTGTGAACAGCGTCACGCCCACCTGGACACCGCCTGAGGTTTTACGACAAGTCGGATATGCGTTTCGTTGGAATCAAAGCTGGCAGATGTTTACCGATCTGAATCCGCACGACGAGGGTTGGTTTGTCTTCCATGCCCAGTTTGTCGATGGCACGAGCGTCGACTTATTGACCGGGGCGACGCCGGTTTCCTATAAGCAGCCCGAGTTAGTTTCCGCGACATTCCCAAACATGCGTTGGCGAAAACTTTGCACGAACATGCGCGGGAAGAATGTTCAATTGATCGCCACCTATTTGGGCGAATACTTGTTGGTGGAGCGCGACCGGCGACATCACGACGTGCATAAACTCAGCGGGTTAGAAATCAACTTTTTGAAACCGGACAAGGCCCCGACGATCAACAGTAATACTATCGAAGTCTTGGGAGAAACTTTTGCCACGACAATTCCGCTTTCCAAGGAAGTGCTTTATGAATGGCGGAATGAAGCACGGAAATATCAAGATATCTTCATACGCGATTGAAATCGCTCTGGAGACGTGCCAATGGCAACGCCTCTCCGAAACGACATTTGTTAGCCAAATCAGCCCTAGAATCGCAGTCACCGACACGATTTCCGTAAATAAAAGCCACAATCTTGCCAGAACGGCAAGATGGAACCCCATTTGGCAGGCTTTGCCGCTATAATAGAGAGCGTTCCCTAGCTGATTTGGGCCAATATTCGATCACCGGCAATTATTCTTTTCATTCTTTCGCCGGTCCGCTGAGTCTCATTGAAGCGCTGTTTGATTTGCGTGATCTTTCAGATTTCGCATTGTTAGTTTAGAGATTTCGCTCCAGAGTGGAGCGTGCGTGGATTGGCCACGAGCGTAATGCACGACGCCCTGGCCGTTTTTGACATTAGTTGCGTGCAAGGAGTTTTGACGTGTCGCAAGGTACCATTAAGAAGGTTACTGACAAGGGTTTTGGATTCATCGAAGGAGAACGCGGAGATATTTTCTTCCATTCTTCGGCAGTCGAAGGTGGAGGATTTAATTCTCTCCGTGAAGGCCAGTTGGTCGAATACAACGAAGCACGTGGTCCCAAGGGGCCCTGTGCCGAGAATGTTAAGGTTGTGTCTTAGTACACCCCTTACCCTGAATTCCGCCCGTCGGCCCCTTGGTCGGCGGGCGGTAACATTTTTTTCCTGCGAGCCAAGCTCATAGGAATCTCGCAAGGTTTGGCTGCCGAGCAAATCCAGCGGCCTTGTGCGAAGAAAGCAACATCACAATGGATAGCAGCAAACCGGCCCCGCTCTTCGAATCTCCCACGCATGGGACGGTCTGCCCCGTTTGCGGCAAGAAATCTTACTCAGCTGCTGGGATTCATCCTCAGTGCGCCGTGCAACAGGCTGACGCTCCTCGGCAGGTCGTTCTCGCTGCTCAGAAAAAAGAAAAGAAGCAGTTGGCTGATGCCAGCAGAATGCTTGGCTTGCAGAAATAAATTCTGCGGTTGTTTCTTAGGCGAATCAGGCTTCTCAGGCGAATCTGCGTACCAGATTCCACGTCACCCCTCAGTTGGAAATCCCGCTGGTGACTTCACCTCCTGCCCTGGTGGCAAGTGCGCGCCAAATGACGAGGTCGATGTCGTCGCGCATGCCTTGGACCGAGCCGTCGACAAGTGCCACTTGCACCTGACCGGGATGGAAACTCCGCGAGGTGACAATCGCATAGGTCGGCGATCCCGCATTGCCGTTCTTACCTTCTTGCCAAGAGTTGTAATCGGCATCGACGATTTGGCCGTTGAGCGTGAACGATACGAAGGTATTGGGAGTGAGCGTCGCGGTGAAGCCCGTGTGATGCACGCGGCCATCAGGCCATTCCGTGTGCCCCGTGTCTTTGATATCCGGCCCCGAAGCGACGATGGTCGCTGCTTCTTGAGTCGTGTCGGGAGCTTCCACGGGAGGTGAACCGCCGTTACGTGTGTAGGGGGTCCAGGCTTTCACTTCGGCGGCCAGCAAGGTGTTGCTTGTGCCATCGGTGAACTGGGCGAGCGGTAAGTTGCTGTTGGGAAAAAACGCACCGTCGCCCGTTGCTAATGTTAGGGGATTAAAGACGAACCAGGTTCCCATGTTGAACCCGTAATTGAGCGGATAGAGCAAGGCTCTTCCGCCACCCGCGTCGCGGATTTCGAGGCTCTTGCTATCCGAGGGACATTGAAAGATATCGATTTTCACGCCGCTGAGGGCTTGCTGATTATCCCAAGCAGTTTCAAGGTTAACGAGATTCCGCAGATTGTTTTGTTCGAGGTAATCCATGATGCGGCCATGCACGCCCCAGGAGCCGTTATTTGGGGTGGCCGTAGCACTCAAGTCAACATTCGCGCTCGGCGGAAGTTTCTTACGAGCACTCTCATAATTAAGAATTCCCAGGCCGAGTTGCTTCAAGTTGTTGGAGCATTGATTTCGTCGGGCTGCCTCGCGGGCGGCTTGAATAGCCGGCAACAACAGCGCGACCAACACGCCGATGATGGCAATCACCACCAATAATTCCACCAGAGTAAAACCTCGTCGCTGGTGGCTCTTTTGTGTTCTTTCCATGTCTGATATTCCTAGTATTCGCTCTCTCTGTTTCGGCATGTCCCGGCTGATGTTCCTTGTATTCGCAGGCCTCGCGGATTGTAACCGCGGCTGAGGGGTCTAAAATCAGGCTGTTGGAAGATTCACCGGCCTTGTCGGTTTCTGCGACACTGACAATCTTAACTTGAAAGCATTTCCCAAGTGCGGATTCCCTTGCAATATCAGATCATGTTGCCGCTAGCTGCGGTGGCCGTTGTGAGCTTGCTCGCGGTAGGAGCGATCAATGCACGACTGGCGACCAAAGAGACACAAGCCTCCATTGATCGTCAATTGCAGGGGGTGGTCCGCGTGCTGGAAGCTTCGAACTTCCCGCTCACCGACGCCGTGCTGCGGCAAATGACCAGTCTGTCGGGGGCAGAGTTTGTGTTGGTGGATGATGACGGCCGACTCATCTCGGCGAGTCTGCCAGCGGTTGCCGAGAAACTGCCAACGACGCACCTGGTCAGCACGAGTGAAGAAGTCGTGTTGGGACCACAAATCACGGTTGCCGAGCGAGCTTATTTTCATTCAGCCATTGAGCTTGAGCGGCCACTGGGAACCTTGGAAAGCGGTGTGTTACATGTCTTGTTTCCACGCGAGAGGTATAACGCTGCTTGGCGGAGTGCGTTTCTGCCGCCGTTGGTGGTCGGAATTGCCGCCGTCATCGCCATGGCAGTCGTGACGCAGTGGATCGCTAATCGAATCAGCCGGAATTTGGCTCGCTTAGGTTCGGGCGTGCAGCGTCTGGCCGGGGGTAACTTCGCCGCGTTGGAATTGCCCACTCGCGATGATGAGGTTCGCGACTTGGCGGTGGCCGTGAATCAAACAGCCGCGCGGCTCAGTGAATACGAGCAACATATCCGCCAGACCGAGCAAGTGCGAACCGTGGCCATGTTGGGAGCGGGACTTGCGCATGAGATGCGCAACGCCGCCACGGGTTGTCGGTTGGCTGTTGATCTGCACGCCGAAAATTGCCCTATCATGGACGACGACACGCTGGGGGTCGCGAAGAGCCAGTTGCAGCTTATGGAAAGTCGGTTGCAGAGTTTCTTGCAATTGGGCCACGAAAACCCTGCTTCGGTTAAGCGGCCAGTCGATTTTGTCGAATTGGTGGAAGAGCTGTTGCCGCTGGTCTTGCCTGCGGCGCGGCATGTCGGAGTGAGTGTCGATTGGCAGCCGCCCGACAAAAAGATGACTGTCCTTGCCAACACGGATTCTCTAGGAATGGTTGTGGTGAATCTGTTGCTCAACGCCATCGAAGCGGCCCAGAAGCAGTCGTCACAAGTAACCCCACAAGTTCGCGTGAGCTTGTCCAAAAATATCGCGGCCCAAGCGGTACTGGAAGTCAGTGATTCGGGGCCGGGCCTGCCGGTGGCTGTTGCCGAAAAGCTGTTTCAACCGTTTGTCACCACCAAGGCCGAGGGAGTAGGATTAGGGCTGGCCGTCGCCCAACAAGTGGCTCACGCCCATGGGGGCGAGATTGGCTGGAGTCGCCAAGTTGAACGCACGCATTTTTGGCTGCGGTTGCCACTGATGCCCGGTTCGTCCGTTGCAGAGAGGAATGGAGCGCATGTCGAAAATCCTAGTGGTTGATGACGAGCAGGCAATTTGCTGGGGCCTAGAAAAACTTGGCCATTCGCTCGGGCACCAAGTTTTTGTCGCCTCCTCGGCGGAGCAAGGCTTGCGACTTGCCGCTGAATCTCAACCCGATTTGTTGATCCTCGACGTGCGGCTTCCCGGCATGGATGGGCTCAGCGCGATGCAAGAATTTCGTCGGCACCTGGGCGTGGCACCAATTGTCGTAATCACCGCCTTTGGCGATTTGGCGACGGCCGTGAAGGCCGTGCAAAACGGTGCGTTTGAATATGTGCTGAAACCTTTCGATCTCGATGAAATTCGCGGCACGATTCGCCGAGCATTTTTCGCGACACAAAGCCCACTCGGCACGGAAACGGATTTGCCGGTCGACGGAATGTTGGGCAAAACACCGGTGATGCAAGCCGTGTTCAAACGCATTGCCCTGGCGGCCAATGCGGAAGTCACGGTGCTTTTGCAAGGAGAAAGCGGTGTCGGTAAAGCCACCGCAGCGCATGCCATCCATCGGCATAGTTCGCGTGGTGCGGGACCGTTCATAACGGCGAATTTGGCGGCCCTGGATGCAACACAGGCCGAGTTGGAATTGTTTGGCCAAGTGGCGGGAGTGCTTGGAGGTTCCTCTGCGTCGCGCCCTGGGTTGCTGGTCGAGGCCGATGGTGGCACGCTGTTTCTGGAGGACATCACGCAAATCCCGCTGGCCGTGCAAGTGAAACTCTTACGAGCCCTTGAACAAGAAGAAGTGATGCCCGTTGGTGGAGATCAACCCGTGAAATGCAATTTTCGGGTGATTTCCGCGACGGATCAAAACTTGTTGAAAAAGGTGCAAAGCGGCGAGTTTCGCCAGGATCTTTACTATCGGCTGGCGGCGTTTGAAATTTCTATTCCGCCGCTGCGGGAACGACAGGCAGACATCCCGATTTTGGCGCGACATTTTGCTTCGCAACGACGCGGCAGTTCCGTCAACTTCGCCGAGGAAACCATCAACGAGATGATGTCCAGAGCCTGGCAGGGGAATGTCCGCGAACTACGAAATGCGATCGAACATGCCTTGGTAGTTTCCCGGGCCGGCCTGATTATGCCGGAGCATTTACCCACCCCATTACCCGCTTTGCAGTCGGAGTCAGACGCGTTCGACGGTCAGGGAGCACTCGGAGAATTGGCCAAGCAACGGGCCGCGGACCTGCTTGGCGATCCGCAAGCAGACGGTTTCGTGTACGAAAAGTTTCTCGAAGAGGTGGAGCCGGCCCTCTTGGAAAGTGCGATGGATCGCTTCTCGAACGAATGCGCACCGGCGGCACGAGCTCTGGGTTTGCACCGCACGACGCTTAAGCGGAAGTTGGATCAGTATGGGTTAGCGAAATAGCCCTAACTCTACCCCATCGCAATCGCCCGCGCGAGTGGGTGCAGGATGGCCTCGACGGCATAGTTGTCGACGACTTTCAAGCAGACTTCTTGTAGACGATTAAGCACTTCGATGTAAGTTTGTCCTGGCTGCAAGCTGCCGTAGTGGCGGGCCGTAATGTACACGCTGAGTTGATCTTCTTGAAATTCGCCGGTGCGAATTTGGAAGGCGTTGGTGCGTGACTCTACACTCAATCGGCATTGCAGCCGACAATCGTTATCAAGCGCGATCGTGATGTTCGGTTCGTGGTTGATGATTGTCGCACCGGGGAGCGAAGCCAAGCCTTCCACCGCGGGGCAAATGCCGAGCGCTTCGGCGACCAACTGGTTTTGGTTGCCGCGATAGTTGAAATCGAAACCCATTAGCAAGTCGAGCGCTTCGCAATCGAGTGGGCTGACCGATAGAGCGTAAGGGGCGATTTCGAGTGCGTGTCGATGTTGGTCGAGGGCCGTCTCGAACTGTTCGGGATTTACGAAGCCCGAGGAAATCCGGCGCGGCTCGACGGTACACCAGCGGTGGCTGGCCCGATCCTTGTCTTCTTCCAGGATGAAATCGCGATTTTCCCGGGCGTAGAAATTCCGCATCTCGGGATAGACTTTTTGCAATTGTTCAAAGAAGTGCAGCACCGTTTCCCGATTGCTGGGCAGTTCCATCTCGGTGCTGAGATTCATGTTGACGTAATAGTCGTCGGCGAGCGATTGATACGAGTTCATCGTGGGGAAATATCCAAGTTGGTGAGGGCCGCACGAGCTTGATGAAGGGCCTAAATGTTGGCACTTTTTGGCAGTGAGCTTCTCCGAGAATTAATAATTTAAGTATAGATGGGGAGTGGCAAGTGAGAAACCCCGTGGAAATCGGCCGCTCGCAAGTTCCGCGAGCAGAATTTGCCAAGTGGCTAAATTGCCGCGACAATGCTGAGAAAATCGCTATCATAGTGGGTAAGCTTTTGGACCTTTCCAAGGAGACAAACAGATGATTTCCGCCTTTGCGACCCAGTTGGGATACATGGCCCTGGCCACATTGGATGGGGAACTTATTGGGCTGTCCTTTGGGCATCCGTCGGAGCGTGCCGCCAGGCAATCCCTCGAACGGTTTTACACCCAATCGGGTGGCAAGTTGCTTAAACAGTCGATGCTCGAAAGCTCCACGGAGAGCACATTGTTCAATGACCGCTTGATCGAGAGCCTCACGCGCTTTGCTGACGGCGAAGCGGTGGAATTTGACGACGTGGTAGTTTCCCTGGACGGCATGACGGAATTTCAAACACAGGTCATTGCGGCCTGTCGGGCGATCCCTTGGGGCGAGACAGTTAGCTATGGCGAGCTCGCCGCGCAGGTGGGGCATCCGGGGGCGGCCCGCGCGGTTGGCACTGTCATGAGCAAGAATCGCGTGCCACTGGTTGTGCCTTGCCATCGTGTGTTGGCCTCCGGGGGTAATCTGGGGGGCTATTCCGCGCCGCAAGGGTTGGCCATGAAGCGTAAGCTGCTGGAGTTGGAACGGCAATCTCAGGCCATGGTAACACATTGATTACTCAATACTCAGAAGACCCTCCCCTAGCCCCTCCCAGAGTACTGGGAGGGGGATTTCGGATAAGCTAGCGCTGCAATTCCTGAGGTGTTCAGGTAAAATGCATTCATGGTCGACAACCTGGTCAACATCGGCGAAGTAATTGTCAATGGGATCATCTTCGATCCCAAAAATGGGGAGCGGCTGCGGACGATGGACCTTAACAAGCTCCTCGAATCAATCCCACGGTTGTTCGATCTCTTGGAAGAACGGCAAGTTGAATACGTGCTTGTCGGTGGGATTGCGATGCTGGTGTATGTTGAGGGCCGCAATACCCAAGACATCGATTTGATCGTTGCCCGCAAAGATTTGGCCAAGTTGCCAGAGATTCGTATTGAGGAAGAGAATCCCGAATTCGCGCGCGGCTGGCTGGAAGACCTGCGTGTCGATTTTCTGTTTCCCAGGAATAAGCTGTTCGAGCGAGTACGCAAAGACTTTTCCCTCAACAAACCGTTTGCAGGCCGTGACATTCCTTGCGCGACGGTCGAGGGGTTGTTGCTCTTAAAGCTGTTTGCCTTACCCTCTTTGTATCGGCAGGCCCGTTTTGATCGGGTGCGTACTTACCAGAAAGATATTGCTGATCTTGTTGCAGGATACCACCCCGCGACGGCCCCACTGCTTAAAGAACTCTCGTTACACGTGCTGCCGAGCGACTTGGACGAAATCAAGAAAATCGTAAATCAAATCGAACAAGAAATCGTCGAATCGCAGCAACGCTTTCGCGATCAGCAGTAACGTTCATTTCTAATAAGGACCGAGGCGGTGCGAATACTTTCACGTCAGATTTCAGGCGTTGTCTTTATTTTGGGTTGCCTGTTCTGCTCGCTGGCCTCGGCGATCAATATCAATTTGCAGTATCCGCCCGGGTTTCTCTTTTCGGCTATGCACGATCCCGCGGCCAGGGACGCAATCGACGAGGCAGCCGCGGATATCTCGGCGGCGATTACCTCGAATTTGAGCGCTATCAATACTGATCTCTACTCAGGGATCAATGGTAATGCGACAGCCACTTTTAATTGGTCATATAGCTATAGCAATCCCCTGACAGGAGGTTCCGTCACCATCGATACAGCAACAATACCTGCCAATACTGTCACGATGTACGTTGGCGCGCGCTCGATTTTGGGCTCCACGTTGGGAGTGGGTGGACCGGGGGGAGCCGGGTTTAGCCTGTCAGGCACTTATTCTACACCCAACCAGTGGCCGGGTGCGGTGGATATCGGCGAATCGCAATCCGAGCTTGCCTACAAGCGCGGTGGGGGGCCAGTCATCGGAACTTTAGAGGGAACTTCGGTTGCCGAAGGTTTTGTGGGGACTTACTCGATCGATTTCGGCATTGCTTATGGCAGCCTTTCGCTGGATTGGGACGGCAACAATAACGGTGCGAAAGACAACGATACGGATCTCAATAACTACTGGCATTTCAACCACACCACGAGCGTGGGTGCTGGAAAGAACGATCTTTACTCGGTGGCCTTGCATGAGATGCTACACGCGCTAGGCATTGGTGCTTCCGATTCGTGGGATGATCTAGTCTCGGGCACAACTTGGGATGGCTCGAATGCGAGCACGCTTTACGGAAGTGGGAATGGTTTGATTAACCCCGCGGGAGATCACATTGCTTCTGGGATTATGAGCACGAGCATTCTCGACGGCTCTCCCCAAGAAGTGGTCATGGACCCCTCAATCACTCAAGGAACCCGTAAACGCCTCACGGCCCTCGATCTCGCTTTCCTACGCGATATCGGTTATGCGACTATCATTCCGACGCCCAGCTTTTCACCAGCCGACTTTAATGAGGATGCCGACGTCGATAGTGGCGACCTTGCGACATGGCAAACCGCCTACGGGCTGAACGCCAATGGTGATACCAACAACGATGGCGACAGCGATGGTCGGGATTTTCTGTTGTGGCAGCGTGAATACACGGGCTCTTTGCCATTCACGGCCACCGTCGCGGTCCCCGAGCCGAGCGCATTCCTGCTCTTGCTCGCCAGTGGCGTGACGCTACTTGGATACCGTCGTCGTACCCGCTAAAGTAACCATTCGCTCGTCGTTGCAATTCTCTCTCGTCATGAGGTACTCAAGAATGGTTCTGTCTTGTGGCTTGCGCTGCACGTTAATGATCATGGTTTTCTCGTACATTGGCCAAAACGCCGTTTTAGGTCAAGCAACTCAAACTGCCGAGCCAACGACCGAGTTTCGTAGCTACGCTTACGAAGTCAAACCCGACGACGAAGCGTTTCGCAAATTCAATCCTCGTAAGGCTCCCCAGCCAGGGGAGTTGTTGCTCAAGCAGGGGGATCGGCTGGCGATCTGCGGCGATTCGATTACCGAGCAAAAAATGTACTCGCGGATCATCGAGACCTATCTCACGGCCTGTGTGCCGCAATTGGAAATCACGGCGCGGCAGTACGGCTGGAGCGGTGAAAAGACCGGCGGCTTTTTGAAGCGCATGGAGCAGGATTGTCTGCGGTTCGAGCCAACCGTGGCGACGCTGTGCTACGGCATGAACGATTCGCGCTACCGGCCGTTCGACGTGACCAATGGCATGTGGTACGAGGATCATTACCGAGCGATTGTGCGTAAGTTCAAAGAGGCGGGTGCGCGGGTGGTGGTTGGTTCGCCCGGTTGCGCTGGCAAAACGGCGGCTTGGGTGGATTCGCGAAGCGGCACTCTCGATGAGCATAACGAGAATCTTTGCGCGCTGCGTGATATTGCCTTGGATATTGCTGAGACGGAAGGAGTGGCCTTTGCCGATGTCTTTTGGCCCATGTATCAAGCCCAAGTGTTCGCGCCGGGGCAACATGGCGCGACTGCTGAAAAGCCCTACAATGTGGCGGGCAAGGATGGCATCCACCCGGATTGGGCAGGACACGTGGTGATGGCCTACGCCTTTTTGCGTGGCATGGGGCTGGACGGGCAAATTGCTGATTTCAACATCGACATGAAATCTGGTGAGGCGAAGGCCTCCGAGGGGCACGAGATTAAGCCGCTCGGTGAAGGGAAATTTCAGCTTGTCAGCTCGCGCTATCCCTACTGTGCTCGCGGTGCGCTTAATGAAGACAATTCCATCCGTTCGGGGATGACCCTCGTGCCATTTACCGAGGACTTGAATCGCTTCATGTTACAGGTCACGGGGTTGAGTGCGGGGAACTATCTACTGACGTGGGGAGAGGCCTCCCAAGAATTCTCTGCCGACGAGTTGGCCAAGGGAATCAATTTGGCGGAGGCGTTCGCCGAGAATCCCTTCAGCGCCGCTTTTGATCGCGTCGATGAGGCCGTGGCCGCCAAGCAGAAATACGAAACCAAGCAAATCAAAGAGATTTTCCACGGCGCCGCAGGCAAGGCTAATCTTGAGCAAGCTGCTGTCGAGACCGAAGCGGAAAGGACACCGCTGGCCGATGCGATTGAGTCGGCGATGGTTCCCGTCACGCACCAGATCACGATTGCACCGGTTCTACCGTAAGCTTTACGCGGCTTCCAGGGGACGGCGTTGGGCGGCGTTTTGTGCCCAGCGTTTAATCTTGGCTGGGGAGGGCGCTTCGTTGGTGCGCAAGATGCGTTGGCCTTGCTTCGACTGGCAGAAGGCTTGCATTTTGCGAACCAAATCGCCAGTCCGCGTGTTGGCGATTTGTTCGGGACTGGTGAAACCGCAGGCGACGAGTAGTTGTGCTCCGTAACCTCGTAGTTCAGGTATCTGGCAGACCAAGCGGGCCTGCAACTGCCAATCAGCAATCGTTTGCGTGGAAACATGGCTCAAGCCCAACTCAGCCGCGACGGAAGTGGGGTTGGCGTTCAACAAATCGGCCACCGTGCGAATTCCCACCGCTATTAAATTCTTTGCCGATTGCGGGCCAATCGAGGGAGCGTCGGCGACATTGCTGCCGCGATTCAAATAGAATTGTGGCACATGTTGGCGAGGAGTGACCGTCTTTAACTTGGGGGTCGATTGTGATTGCTTCGTGACAACGCGATTGGTCGGGGCAACCGCTTTCTTGCCGTGCGTTCCCAGGTGAACCCACTCGCGAATTTGCGAGGCGTTGAATCGATTCAGGGAACCAGCGAAACGTTGGCCGCGGTCACTGCGGAGAAAATCACGAGTCGTGGCTTCGAGTTCAATCGGGACGGCTTGGCGTAGCTCGGCAAAGCTGCGAATGCCACATGCCGTGAGCACTTGGGCATCGTTGAGTGTAAGTCCCGGTACGCCGCACATGAGCCGCATGTGGGATTGCCAGAGGGCGACCGTCTCGGTGGTGATCGTCTTGCGATTCAATTGAGTTGCGATTTGCGCGGGATCGGCAGCGAGCAATTGACCGACATTTATGATCTGAATTTTCGCAAAGGCTTCCGCTGTGCCACTCCCTAGGACGGGGAACTGAGCGAGCGAGCTGGCTTCGGTGAGATAAAAAAGTGACTCGCGAGTGACCGTTCCCGCGCGAAATTGCAAAACCGGTGCGAGCTGGCCATCTTCGGTTTCGCGAACCACGCGGGTCACGGTTGTTTTGGTCGCGGGAGTATCACGAATGGGCTCGGGAGCGACCTGGCGACGCAAGCGGGCGAGGTCGAACACCTGGGAGTTGAGCGACTCAAAGCGTCTGAGCGCGTCCAAGTCCTCCGTGAAAACGAGAATCTGATGACCCGTACGGGCGAACTCCGCCAGTACGCCCGCCATCGCACCGCTACCGGCGGCGTCTTGGCGCAGGAACGGTTCGTCGAGAATGAGCGGCAAGTGAATTCCCCGTCGGGAGAACGAACCAATCAGCGCCAGTGTGAGCGACAAGTAAAGTTGATCGTGAGCCGCCGTGCTGAGTGAGCCGAGCTCCAAGGGATGCCCCAAATGGTCTACCACCAGCGGATGACGGCCATCGCGTTCCAGGCGAATCTGCACCAGCTTGCCATCGGTGAGTTGCGCTAGGATGTCGGAAGCGCGCCAGGTGGCTTGTGGCGTTGGAGGGTTTTGTGTGGCTGGTTTGAGTGCTTCGCGGATCGTGATTTCAAGCCGTTCGAGCTCAAAGCGTTGCTCTTCGAGACTCGTGTTGCCGACCAAGCTAGCGCGTTCACGCTGGATGTCTTGCCAACGAGCTTCCAACTCCGCAAGTTGCCGCGTGAGTGCATCGGCTTCACTGTGCAGTTCGCCTTGGCGTAGTAGCAAAGCTTCGTAGTGGCTGCGCAATTCTATTTCTTGGGGATGTCTGGCGGCGTAGCCGACCAACAGCGGATCAGCGTGACTGAAAAACTCGGCATGATGCTCGCACTGGCAATGTTCCACCGCCGGTGATTGAGGGCGCAGCAGCAGAGGTTGTCTCGCGACGTTGAGCTCACTGATCAACGATTCGCGGCGTTCAAGCAAATGTTCCAAACGTTCGCTCAAATCGAGTTGTGACCGTGTAATCTGCCGCGACTCGGTGGTGAGTTGCTGGCGGCGTGTCATGCGTTCTTGCTCGGTGACCAAACCGCACAGGGTGTAAACTTGTTGCCGCAACATGGCCGCCACGGGCGAAAGTTTCGTGTGGGAATCATGGCCCACGCAGCGGCCCGGTTCATGGGCGCGAGCCAAAAGGGAAACCTCGGCGTCGAGATCGTCGACCAATTTTTCGAGCACGCCCAGCGTCGTGCGGCTATCGCTCAGATAACTGACGCGATCGGCGGTACCGTCGGGGGTGAGCTGTGCGAGTTCCGCGCGAACCACGGCTTCGCGGGCTTGCAAATCGCCCAGTGCCTTGCGGCAACGGGTGATTTCGCTTTCGAGTTGCTTGAGTTCTTCTCGCTTGGTTTCGAGATTTTGCTGGCGAGCTTGCCGCGTGACGACGGTTTCCAGCGAAACATACCGCAACCGAGTTTCGCACGCGGCGATTTCACCGGCAACCACGCGCAGGTCGGCTTGTACCGCTTCGAGTTGTTGGCGCTGGGCTGCGAGTTGGCTTTCCACTGTGGCGAGTTCGCTGGTGAGCACGCCCCCTTCCTGGCGGCGCATCGTAAGCTGCTTCTCAATCGACTCGGCAATCGCGTCGCGTTGGCGTATCAGTTCATCAATACGACGGCGATCGAGGTACGTGGTGGTAGCGCTCTCTGGCCCAATGGTGCAGTAATTTGTGGAGCGGGTGTCGACTTCCTTGCCGCGATTCTTAGCCAGCTCGCGGGTGAAGTCCTTGCTCAGCAGCCAATCGACGGACGGCGCTTCGGCAAAATCCACGGCCATGAGCTGGGCGATCACTTGCGGTGAAAGATCGGCCAGCAGCTTTTGCACGGTGCGGCTATCGACCGTGCCTTCTCCAACGGGGGCCACCGTGAGTCGGCTGGTACGATCTGTATCCAAATGCCTACGCAGAACGAAACTGCCGCGAGCGCTATCGACGACCAACCGGCCTTCGGTGAGTGGCACGGTTTGACCAAACTGCTGCCGCCAGGGACTTTGAGATTTGCCGTAGAGCAAATGATTGGCAAGCTGTGCGACCGTGCTCTTGCCGGCCCCCGGCTTGCCAAAGAAGACGTTGATGTTTGGGTGGAGTTGTTCGATATGCAGGTCGGGCCAGGCCCCCCGTCCTGCGAGGCTTAACTGGGCGATTCTCATGGGTTCTTCCTTGAAATGAGCAATCCACGCGGACCTTGGTGGTCGTGCGTTGCCAGCCTCGGCGGCGGAGTTTTTTCGTCGGCCAGCCGAGCGAGTGCTAGAGTGGCTGGCAAATTACCGAATTACCGAGATTACCACAACATGGGTTTGCTTTCGGCAACTCGTGATAGCTGGCCCTCGCATAGAGTGGGCAGGTTGTGCAAAATAGAAATTCCTAGTTTTGGGCATCCAGCCGAATAACATATGAAACAGCATACCGTCCGCGTTTACCCGTCCGCCGCCACGCCCCCCCGCGAGGAGCAACTCGCCTGGAAGCTGGCCGAGCTTGCCACCGATCCTGTGCCGGTGCCAGCAGATGTGGCCGAGATGGTAGCGAATCGAGTGATCGATAATGCGGCGGTGGCGATTGCGGCGATCAATCGCGGCCCAGTTCGCACGGCTCGTGAGCAAGCTCTCTCGCATCCCAGGGAAGCTGGTGCCACTCTTTTTGGCATCAAGAATGAAAAGCGCTTCTCGGCCGAGTGGGCTGCCTGGGCCAACGGTACGGCGGTGCGTGAGCTCGACATGCACGACACGTTTCTGGCAGCCGATTATTCGCACCCTGCCGATAATATCCCGCCGATCCTGGCGGTAGCGCAACAACTCGGTTGCTCGGGAGCTGATTTTGTACGAGGGGTCGTGGCAGCATACGAAATTCAAATCGCCCTCGTCACCGGCATCTGTTTGCACAAGCACAAGAAAGATCACATCGCCCATCTCTGCCCGGCCCAAGCCGCGGGGATTGGGGCGATGTTGAAGTTGCCGACGCCGATCGTTTATCAAGCGATTCAACAAGCGGTGCATGTGTCGTTCACGACGCGGCAATCGCGCAAGGGGGAAATCTCGAGTTGGAAAGCCTACGCACCGGCCCATGCTGGAAAGTTGGCCATTGAAGCGGTCGATCGGGCGATGCGTGGCGAACGGAGCCCTTCGCCAATTTACGAGGGGGAAGACAGTGTGCTGGCTTACATGCTTGACGGCCCGCAGAGTGAATATCAGGTGCCACTGCCCGAAGCTGGCGAACCGCGCCGCGCGATTTTGCAATCGTATACCAAGGAACATTCAGCCGAGTACCAATCGCAGGCGCTCATTGACTTAGCGTTCCAGATGCGAAACAAGGTGAGAAATTGGGACGATGTCGAGCGGATCACGATTTATACCAGTTATCACACGCACTATGTGATCGGCACGGGTTCGGGCGACCCGCAGAAGTTTGATCCCATGGCTTCGCGCGAAACGCTCGATCACAGCATCATGTATATCTTTGCCATGGCGCTCGAAGATGGTCGCTGGCATCATGTCGATAGCTACAAGCCAGAGCGAGCGGGCCGACCGGCGACGGTGGCCTTATGGCGCAAGATTCAAACGGTTGAAGATCCTGATTGGACGGAGCGCTATCATGCGGCTGATCCGGCGAAGAAAGCGTTTGGTGGTCGGGTGGTGATTGAACTTATGAACGGCGAAAAAATTACGGATGAGCTGGCCGTGGCGAATGCGCATTCCTACGGCGCGCGGCCTTTTGCCCGTGCGGATTACAAGGCTAAGTTCACGACCATTACCGCGGGAATGGTGGAACCGATGGAACAAGAACGCTTCTTCGCATTGTGCGAGCGCTTGACGGCATTGTCGCCCGCTGAGATTGGCACGCTCAACGTGCAACTTGCTGTCGGCAAGGTGGATTCCACTGAACGTAACAACGCGGGGATTTTCTGATGCTTTCCGAAAAGAAATCCGCCGCTGAGTTTCGCCAGGAATTTCGCCGGGAGTTGGCGAGTGGGAGGCTGCTGCGTTTTCCAGGGGCGTTTTCTCCGCTGGTAGCGATGTTGATCGCGGAGTTGAAATTTGAGGGAGTTTATATCTCTGGGGCAGCACTCTCCGCTGACTTGGGACTGCCGGATATTGGTCTCACGACCCTCTCCGAGGTGGCGGGCCGCGCGGAAGCGATCACTCGTTCGGTCAACCTGCCAACGATTGTCGATATTGACACGGGTTTCGGTGAGCCGGCGAATGTGGCCCGCACCATTTGCGCCATGGAACAGGCGGGGCTGGCGGGTTGTCACTTGGAAGACCAGCTTTTTCCCAAGCGCTGCGGCCATCTCGATGGCAAGCAATTGGTAAGCGTTGAGGACATGGTGCGCAAGGTGAAAGCGGCCGTGGATGCCAAAGCGGATCAGAGTTTTCTGATTATTGCTCGAACCGATGCCCGAGGTGTTGACGGTTTGGATGCCGCGATTGAGCGAGCCAAGCGCTATGTCGATGCTGGTGCGGAAATGGTCTTTCCCGAGGCGCTCTCCAATGAGCAGGAATTCGCGGCCTTCCGAAAAGCGATGGATGTGCCACTCATGGCGAACATGACTGAGTTCGGTAAGTCACCGCTGCTCACCACGAAGCAACTTACCAATTTGGGTTACAATCTGGTTATTTACCCCGTGACCGCCTTGAGGTTGGCGATGAAGGCTATCGAAGATGGTTTTCGCACTCTGGCAGCCGAGGGGACGCAAGAGTCGGTCGTCAAGGACATGCAAACCCGCCAGCGGCTTTATGAACTTCTTGGTTACGAAAAGTACGCGGCGATTGATGAGGCGCTATTCAACTTCAAACTCAAAGACGGAACAACTTTATGAGCGATTACGATAAGTTCGTGGCAAAAAAGGGACTCGAGGGAATTGTCTTCGATACTTCGGCCATTTCCAACGTGCAAGCTGCGGATAAGGCCTTGTACTACCGTGGCTATCTCGTGCAAGACTTGGCTGAGAATTGCAGCTATGAAGAAACCGCGTATCTGTTGATGCATGGTGAACTGCCTACTGTTTCGCAACTCGAAAGATTTTCCCAAACAGAGCGGGCCTCGCGGGAATTGAGTCCTGCGTTGTTGGAGGTGATAGAGCGCTTTCCGCGTAAGGGGCATCCCATGGACTCGATTCGTACCGTGGTGAGTTATCTCGGCATGGAACCGGAGTTTGCTGGTGATGAAACGGCGGAATCGGCGCTCGCGAAAGGCTTGCTACTGTTGGCAAAAATCCCCACGGCGATTGCGGCGTTCCAACGGATTCGTCGCGGCAAACCAGCCATCGTTCCGCGAAAAGACCTCTCGATCGCGGCCAACTTCTTTCACATGTGTTTTGGCGAAGTGCCTGATCCCGTGATCGTGAAAGCGTTTGACGGTTCGCTCACGATGTATGCCGAACATAGTTTTAATGCCTCGACATTTACCGCGCGGGTGGTAGTGTCGACACTCGCGGATTTATGCGGGGCGGTGACGGGTGCGATTGCCTCGCTCAAGGGCCCGCTGCATGGCGGTGCGAATGAGGAAGTCATGTACATGCTGCAAGAAGTTGGCACGCCCGAAAAGGCCAAGGCGTGGCTCGATGAAAAGCTGGCCACGAAACAGAAAATCATGGGCTTTGGGCACCGTATTTATCGTTTTGGTGATTCGCGCGTGCCGACGATGACGAAGTATCGCGATCAGATGGCCGAGCTCAAGGGGGGCCAGAAGTGGGTCGAGATTTCAAACATTCTCGAGGAGCAAATGGTGGCTCAGAAGAAGATCTATCCCAACTTGGATTTTCCCGCGGGCCCCGCCTATTTTCTGATGGGCTTTGAAATCGACTTGTTTACGCCGATCTTTGTTATGGCGCGCACGGCAGGATGGGTGGCGCATGTTTCAGAGCAATTGGCCGACAATCGGTTGGTACGTCCGCTGGCCGAGTACATTGGTCCCGCGCCACGGAAGTCCGTGCCGTTGGCTGAGCGTGTTTAGTTTCCCAGACGGGTGATAAATTCGCAACCGATTTCAAAGAAGGGTGCAGACAATTCGCGTTGGCGACGGACGCGCGCGATGGTCTGGATGGCACTTCCACTGTTAACGGGGATTTTGAGAGCGAGGAAATCATGAGTGATGGCATGGGGAATGGCCAGCCCCACGCCTTCGCGGGAAATATCGGTGAGAATGATTTTCATGCCCTGGCCTTGCAACCGGAAATCGCGATCCAGTTCGACGCCTTGAATGACCATGGAATTGTAAACGCGTTCCGAGCGACGCTTCTCGAGGTGAGCAGGCAGCGAGGATCGGCTGGCTTGCGAAGCGATGTGTCGACGGATATGCACGGGAATGTCGTGGGCTTGGCTATTGTCGAAATACTGGTCGTGCAGCCGCACCAACCGGCCTTGATGCTCCAACAATTCGGGATGAGCCACGCCGACAAACGAAACCCCGCAGCCTACGCAAATCCATACCGACGATTGCTCGAGATCGCGTGAGATACGCAGCGGCAAAGTTTTCACGCAATTGACGCATTCAATCTGCGGCAACGAGCTGACATCCTTGCTGTCGATCACAATTTCCATGGAAGGAAAAACCTATAGGTTGCGTGAGGGCTGCTTGTTCGGGACGCAATTGATTGGAAAAGTGACGAGTTGCTTCCCTACAAGTCTATGTCACAACAGTGGGGGCAAAGCCCTGGAAAAAGCTGCGGATTGGAGCAATTTCATCGTGGTTAAAGAATCGATAGGCTAGGCATGGCTGATTATGAAGTGATCGTTCTTGGGACCGGTGGCGTGGGGAGTGCCGCGCTATTGCATGCGGCTGCCGCCGGCGCCCGCACAATCGGACTCGACCGCTTTATCGCGCCTCATAATCGGGGAAGCTCGCACGGCCAAACCCGCATCATTCGGCAGGCGTATTTCGAGCACCCGGAGTATGTGCCGCTGCTCTTGGAAAGCTACCGACTCTGGAGCGAACTCGCGGAACAGGCGCAGAAACAGCTTTATTTTGAAACGGGCGTTTTGCAGTTGGGGCCGCCTGAAGGTGTGGTAGTGCCCGGTGTTCTGCGAGCCGCGTCAGAGCATCGACTTAATGTCGAGCAACTTTCGGCTCAAGAAATCGAAACGCGCTGGCCGGCGCTGCGCGTGCCAGCAGGATTGTTAGGAGTGCTTGAACCGAGGGCAGGTTATTTGTTGGTGGAAGAGTGCGTGGCGAGTCATTTGGCGGCGGCGCAAGCGGCGGGCGCGGAAATTGAGGCTCCTTGTGAAGTGCTTGGTTGGGAAGCAGGGATGCCGATTCGTGTTCGCACCACGAATGGGACGATCACGACCGAGAAACTTATCATCACGGCGGGGGCTTGGGCCGATTTACTGCTTGCCGATTTGAAACTGAAACTTGAAGTCCGGCGCAAAAGTGTTTTTTGGTACGCCGCGAAGCAAGCTTTCAACAAAGTGCCGTGCTATTTGTATGAATTGCCGCAAGGCGTGTTTTATGGATTTCCGGAGATTGGTGGCCGCGTTAAAGTTGCCGAACATTCAGGCGGGGAGCGCGTTGAGAATCCGCTGCAATACAATCGGGAGATTGATGCCTACGACGCCGAACGAATTATGGGCTTCCTCGGCGAGTGCTTGCCGAATGTGGTGGATGGTTTGGCGGAGCATCAAACTTGTCTGTACACGATGTCTCCGGACGAGCATTTTGTGTTGGATTTTCATCCGCAAGATAAGAACATCGTGTTCGCCGCCGGGTTGTCGGGGCATGGATTCAAGTTTGCGCCCGTGCTGGGGAAGGCGCTGGCCGAAATGGCGCTCAACGGGGGAACCGATCTTGCCGTGGGATTTCTTGGCTTGTCGCGGTTTTAGCGCGGTAATGCTGCCTCAGTTCCCAAACTTTTCTGAAGAAACTGCCTGCTATGCCCGAAAATCCTTGGCGGTCGGTAGCAGCAAATAGGACTTAACATGATAGCAGAAGGTATCGAGAATGTCCCCCGTGTAGTTGAAAAGCATGGCGGTTCCTCCGCCCAGAAGATACCTTCTGGGAAGAACCATTTTCCCTTTATTGGAGGAACCAAC
>JAWXAV010000140.1:0-31627 GCA_034439695.1 Bythopirellula sp.
GTGCTCGATACGAAGACCATTGACGCCGAGCAGAAGTCCGCGTGATATTGTGAACGTCGGTGGAACCGGCTTTTCAACTAACGGAGGGACATTCTCCCAATAGCCACTAGCCCGGCAAACACGAGCCACGCTACTGAGCCACCTAGGAAAGCCAGTGCACCTGCACGAACTTCGTCGGCACGATTCATTCCGCACACGACACACCACAACAGCACACTAACAACGCCTAGTGCTCCTCCCACGCATCTTGCGAAGAATACGTTCGAAATGCTCCAAGGCAGCTTGAATTCCTGGCTATTTTGCACTATCGCTTGCTCGAAGGAATCGGAAGCTTGATTAGACACGAAGAGCCATGTCAGAGACCAAAGTATTACGACGGGCAGCGAAACAACTAACATTGCAACAAGGATTTTCGCGGCCCCTGCTTTCCATGCAGCCTCCGGCATTGCAGACAAAAAGCGCGAAGTGCGTCGAGAATTCTCTCCCGCTGCCACCGACATCCCGATAAACATTCCCGCGAGCAGCGCATAGGGATACAACACTGTTGTCGAAATGCTAAGCGCACTTTCAATGAGATCGGTCCGACTAGCCCGCGCCACAACAAATAGGCTAAGTGCCGGTGTGGCTAATAAAATCCCCGTCAGCGCCGCCATTTTCCAGCGATGTTCACACCATTCTTTCCACAACAAGCTGAGCCAAATCGAGTTCATGATGTGACCTCGCAAGGCCCTGCGATGCGTTGCATCGCGGCTAGGTCGGATTTGTTGCCTGCCACATACGCTTCGAAAATCTCATCAAGATTGAGATTCACCACCCGGTGCTCGACTCCTTCCTGCTCCAAAGCCTGAATCACCGCAGGCGCTTCCTCGACAATGATCGCCACGTCGTTGCCGTCAGGCCGCTCGTCGAGAATTTTTGCCTGTTGCGCCAACATCCCAGCCGCTTCGCGGCTGAGCGAGATCTGCTTCACTTCCCGCCGCAAATCCTCGGTCTCAGCGTGGCGCACGATCTGGCCATGGTCGAGAATCGCCACCTCGTCGGCCACCGGCTCGACTTCGTACAACAGGTGCGAACTGTAAAACACGGTGCGGCCCTCACCTTGGAGATGGGTAATGAGATCGCGGTTAAACTGCTTGCGCATGATCGGATCGAGCCCGAGCGCGGGATCGTCGAGGATCACCAACTCCGGCCGATGCGCGAGCGCGAGCACCAACCCGAGTCGCACATTTTGCCCCTTGGAAAGATGTTTGATTCTTGTCGCCAACGGCACTTCAAAATCCTTGGCGTACTTGAGCGCGAGTTGGTGGTCCCACGTCGGATAGAACGGGGCCATGAACCGCAGGATTTCCTCGCAGCGCATCCAGCCGTACATCGTTTGATCTTCGGCGAGGTAACCGACCCGTCGCCGCACTTCGATGGCCTGCGTCGCGGGATCGAGATTCAACACCCGAATCTCCCCGGCATCTCGCTTTAACAGCCCCATCATAAGTCCGATGGCGGTTGTCTTGCCGGCACCATTGCGGCCAAGAAAGGCGAACGTCTTGCCCTTCTCCACCTGCATCGTCGTGCCGCGTAGCACTTCCTGCCGACGAAACGATTTGCACACCCCCTGAAACTCGATGGCGAACGCGCTCATTTCGTCACCTCAATTTTGCTTTTAGATAGGCGTTGCACTTGCTCCAGTGCCGCGGAAAGAAGTTCATGCAGATCGTCGGCGTCGAGTCCCAAGCCAACCCCCTGCCGTGCCACTTGGCGGAGTTCCTCGGTGAGCCGTTTGCGATGCGCGGTCCGCGTCAAACCTCCTACATCTTCGGCAACAAAAGTGCCTTGGCCATGCCGCATCTCGAGCAGCCCCTCGCGGACCATACGCTCATAAACACGCAAGATGGTGTTCTGATTCACCGCGAGTTCCCGAGCCAATTCGCGGACCGAGGGCAGGCGATCACCAGAAACAAGCTTGCCCGAGGCGCAGAGCGTCGCAATCTGCTCTGCAATTTGCGAGGAGATCGGGACGGCTGAGCCTTTTTCAATGCGAATGAGCATGATTCACCCTTACCGAGGACCAACTGACTACAGTTATATAACACTGCTCTCAGGGAATCAAGCAGTTTTTATCTCCAAAGTGAAAAAAAGAGACGCCGCGAAACCGCAAGCGATCGCTTGCGGTTTCGCGGCGAAGCAGAGTTGAAAAGTTAACCGAAATTACACCGTCACCGGTACCGGCGGTGCCGACGAAAACGCCCCCTCGGCATCCTTGAGACACGCCTTAATCTGCCGCACGGCCTGGCGCAATCGTTCCTCGTTTTCCACGAGCGACATCCGCAAGTAGCCTTCGCCCGCTGGGCCAAAGCCGCTGCCGGGGCTGACCGCCACGTTCCCCTTCTCCAACAGCATCATCGCGAAATCCATCGTGCTCATCCGCGACTTCCACGGCTCGGGAATCGCCTGCCAGACAAACATCCCCGCTTTGGGCGGCTTCACTTCCCAGCCCAAGCGGGCCAGCGATTCGCAGAGTGCATTGCGACGGCTTTGATAAATCAGCGACTGCTCTTCCACCGCCGCGTCAGTGTGCCGCAAGGCGAGAATCGCGGCGATTTGCACCGCTTGGAACATGCCGTAATCGTAGTAGCCCTTGATCGTGGCGAGCGCGGCGATCATGTCGGCATTTCCGGCGCAAAAGCCGACCCGCCAGCCGGCCATGTTGTAGCCCTTGCTCATCGTGGTGAACTCAACCCCCACTTCCGCCGCACCGGGAGAAGCCAAAAAACTCGGCGGCTTGTAACCGTCAAAGGCCACGTCGGCATAAGCAAAATCACTGATCACGGCAAAATGGTATTTCTTGGCGAGCTTTACCACTTCATCAAAGAACGCTTGCTCGATCACCACGCTCGACGGATTGTGCGGATAGTTGAGAATGACGAGCTTGGGCCGGGGATAGAGCGTTTCGCAGGTGTAGGCGATGTCGGCCAGAAACTTCTCGCTATTGGCGACTTCGAGGGCAATGACATTCCCCGAGGCCAAGGCCACCGAATAGACGTGAATCGGAAAGAACGGGGCTGGCACGATGGCCGTGTCGCCGGGGCCCATCATCGCCAAACACATGTGGCTGAAACCTTCCTTCGAGCCCAGGCAGACGATGATTTCCTTGTCGGGGTCGAGCCGCACGCCGTACTTCTTGTTGTACTTGGCGGCTACCTCACGACGCAGATTGACGATGCCGTTCGACTTACTATATCCGTGGTTATCGGGATCGCGGGCGGCCTCGGCCAGCTTCTCGATCACCAAATCTTGTGGCGGGTCGGAAGGGTTGCCCATGCCCAAATCGATCACGTCGTCGCCGTTGCGACGCTTGTTGTAGAGCATGGTGTTGATCCGCCCAAACAAATAGGGCGGCAACCGCTTCACACGGTCGGCTACTTGCACGCGAAAGGCTTCGCCACTGGGGGCTGCATCGCTGGACATACTTAAATCCTAGAAAATCAGCATCCTGGTATCGGAGGGAAATGTTTCCTACCAGACCAAATATAGCCGATTCCGGTTCACTGCCCAACACATGAACGCCGTTAAGCCGCCAGCGGCAGTTTGCGACTATTTCTTGCCTAACAGCGTTTCCCAGTCCCGTGCTGAATCCACCACCGCGACAATCTCCAACAGATCATTGGCTTCTGAGGGACGGAAGAAGATCGCATAGCGATTTGCCGGTCGACTCGCCACGAACATACTCAACCTCGGCCGCAATTGGTTGCAATTTGACCCGATAAGCGGATTCGACGCGATCAGCCGGAAAGATTCACGAAGCGCGTGTATGACCCTCACGACGGCCTGTGGCCTTTCTCTCGAAATGTATCTGGCGATGCCTAAGAGATCTTCTTGGGCCTGGCGGGAAAGCCGATACTTCCTCGCCTCGCTGCTCACTGTTGAGGTTCCGCACCGGTTGCCACGGCAAGCAATTGGTCGAAGTAACCATCAAGCGCATTTTCATCGAATTCGAGAAAGTCGCCGCTCTCGAGCTGGCTACTACCGCGATCGATTTGAGCGCGTAACGAGGCAGTTCTCTTCAACAGGTCAATCGCCGCGTCCAGCGCCGCGTCTGTCGTCGAATAAAAACCTGTCTCAACTTGCTGTTGTAAGAATTGCTCATTCTCAGCGGAAACTCGAAAACTCATGGTCACCTCACGCAATGCAAGTTTTGCAAACACACTCTTGTATGATAGCAACTCACACGCCGGAGTGTCAAAAACTTCTACCGCGTCATCCCCGCCGTTGGGCGCACCGCGGGGTCTTGGAGCATGCCGTTTCCCCTGCTCTTGGCGGTGCGTTCGGGGGGAGCTTGCGACGTGCTGGCCAGATAGTTGTCGATGCGAGAATTCTCGCGGATCGATTCGTACTTCTCGCTCATCGCCAGCCGCAGTTTTTTCTCGTAGATGTCGCGGCTGAGAATCTCGCGGACTTCGTCTTGGTTGATGTTCATCGGCTCGGTGCGGCCTTCGCAGCGCAGAATCAGAAATTTGTCGCCCACTTGGACGATGCCTGAGAGTTCGCCTTCTTGCAGGGCAAACGCCGCTTCTTCCAGTTGCTGCTGTCCACCAAATCGCTGAATCGGGGGCACCTCGCCGCGCAGATTCTTGCTTGTTGGCTCGATGGAGTATTCCTCGGCGAGATCGCCGAAGTATTCTATCGACGGATTCCGCCGGGCCTTGTCCCACACTTCCTGAGCACGCCGCATCGTTCCCAACACAATCGCGCGGCAACGCACCCGTTGGCCATAGTTGGCCTCGAAGCCCTTGTTGATATCTTCCTCGGTCACGGCGACCGTCGAAGCCGTGAGCTTTTTGAGTGCCGCGGAAGGCCAGACAGCATCGCGCAGGTACTCGTCTTTTTCGATTCCCTGCTCTTCGGTGACGGCCTTAAACCATTTGGCGAGATCAGCCTTACCTTGCGCATCGACCACGCCGGCCAGTTCCGCCGCATGGCGAACCTCGGCGTCCAAGTCGGCATCCGTCACCGTGACACTCTCTTTTTTCAGCGATTGTTCGAGCAGCATCTGCGAGATTTCTCCTTCGAGGATAGCCTCGCCGTGGCGGAGCAAACATTCGTCGCCCAATTCCTTCATCGTCACGCGGTCGCCGTTGACCGTCGCCACCACACCCGGCATCGTTTGGCGCAGCTCGGGATTGTTGTAAACGTTCACCAGCGTCGCCGCCGATTGCAACTGTGCAAACAGCGTATGCGAGGCTTCACGTAGCTTCTCATCGGTGATCTTCTCGGCAAGTTCCTGTTCCACTTTGACCCGATCCACGGTTCGCGGCGGGTTGTGCGACTCACACTTGAGAATCACAAACTGCCCCGCCACGGGAAGCACCTGCGAGACCTGGCCTGGCTGAAGCGCAAACGCCGCTTGTTCGATGCCAGGATCACCAAGATGACGGCGAATCGGCTGAATCAAGCCACCCACGCTCGCCGAGTTGATGTCGATCGAATGCTCAATCGCCAGCCGCGGAAAGAGCTCGGGATTGGCCGTGAGTTGTTGATGCAACTTGTTGGCAAGTTCCTGATTCCCCACGGCGATTAGCCGAGCGTTCACGCTCGCACCGAACTCTCGTTCCAGCGCTTGATCGATTTCTTCACGCGTGGGCTTCACTTCTTGTGCCGCTAACTTTCGCAGCGCTAAAGTCGGCCACACGATATCGCGGGCGTATTCTTGCGGCGTGATTCCCCGTTCTTTCTCCAACATCTCAAACCACTGCTCGCGGGAGAGTTGGAACCGCTTGGCCATGCGGTCGATCTCGGCCGCGATGTCTTCATTAGTAATCGCGATCCCACGCTTCTCACAGTGATTGAGAATCAAACGCTTGTTGACCAAACTCTCGAGCACGTCCTCGCCATGGCGCTCAACGCAAGCCTTAGTCAAATCGACGCGGCTAATGTCTTTGCCGTTGACGATGGCCATCACGTCATGCTGTGGTGGCTCGGATCGAGGCAAGTTGCCATCGGCTTGCGCGGACGCGGCGGCGGTGGCAGTGGGAGCGGCGGCCTTCGCGGATTGCGTCCCTTCGGCTTGGCGGAATTTCAAACTGATCACCAAGATCACCGCGGCAGCGATGATCCAAGCGATTTGATTTCGCCAGAGCCAAATCTTTAAGCGGGTCGAAAAGGGACGAACATCAGCATCCTTGCGGACCGTCTCCAAAATAGTGGACATGGCGGTTTCTCCATAAACCGAAGGCATAGAAGCGGGTCAACGCGCGTCGGGTGCGCGTGAATTACGGGTGTTGACCAGGGAGTATAGGCCAAAGTCGCGAAAAGCAACAAGAGAAATCGCGTGCTAGCAGCTAGCACGCTGTTTATTTAGCCCCGCTGCTTGCAGCGGGTTCTCGCGCGGTGCAAGCACCGCGGCTAAATAATGATTAGCCGCCCATGACTTCGGCTTCTTTTGCTTTCGCCAGCGCGTTCGCCTGATCTTCGTAAGTCTTTGTGAGATCCTGAATTTCCTTCTTCAACGATTCACAATCATCTTTGGACATCGCTTTGTCCTTCTCAGCCTGATCGGCGTGCTTGTTGCCGTCGCGGCGGACGTTGCGAATGGCGACCTTCGCTTCCTCGGTGAGCTCCTTGGTGCGACCGACCATCGTCTTCCTGACCTCGCCCGAGAGTGCAGGAATGTTTAATCGCACGACCTTGCCGTCGCTCTGCGGCGTGAGCCCCAAGTCGCTGGCGATGATCCCCTTCTCGATGTCCTTGATCGTCGAAGGATCAAACGGCCTAATGACCAATTGTTGCGGTTCGGGAGCACTCACCGAAGCAATCTGCTTGATTGGCGTCGGCGAACCATACACATCCACGCGCAGCGAGTCCACCAGACCAGGATTCGCCCGGCCCGTTCGTATACCGGTGAGATCGTCCTTGAGTTTCGAGATCGCCTTTTCCATGCGCTCTTCGGTGTCCAGAAGTATTTCGTCGTTGGTCATGGTAAGAAAGGGAATTGGGGTCGGGGGTCGGGGATTAGTGGTTAGTGGTTAACTTGCTAGAACCTCTTTGCGGCTGGTGACCGATGTGCCGATCTTTTCGCCGCGGACCGCGCGTTCGATGTTGCCATCGTGACGATAGTTGAACACCAAGATTGGCAAGTCGTGTTCCATGCACTGCGCGATCGCCGTGGGATCCATCACCCGCAGATTTTGATTCCGCACTTCCTGGAACGTGAGGTGCCGGAACAGCACCGCGTGAGGATTCTTTTCGGGGTCTTCGCTGTAAACCCCCTCGACGCGGGTCGCTTTCATGAGAATATCGGCTTCGACCTCCAGCGCTTTTTGCGCGGCGGCCGTGTCGGTGGTGACAAACGGTGCCCCCGTACCGCCGGCGACGATCACGATGCGGCCTTTTTCCAGATGACGCTTCGCACGACGGCGAATGTAAGGTTCGGCAACGCCGTCCATTTTCACCGCACTCATGAGTCGTGTTTGGCAACCCAGCGATTCCAGCGCGTCTTGCAGGGCCAAGCCGTTAATCACGGTCGCCAACATACCCATGTAGTGGGCCGTGGCTTCTTGAATGCTGGAATTGCCGGCCGTGAACTGCGCTCCGCGTAAGATATTGCCGCCGCCGATAACGATAGCGATCTGCACCCCTTGCTGCATTGCCCGGTAGGTCTGCGAGGCAATGTGCACGACTTCTTCCATGCTAATGCCGCGTTCGCCGGGCGGGGCAAAACTCTCGCCCGAGAGTTTGAGCACAACGCGACGGTAGGGACCACCGGTGACTTTCATTGCTTCCGACATCGGTTCACCAATCGGCTAAGAAATCGTGGATTGCCTTGAGCGATTTTCCAGCAAACAGGCCCGCGTGGCTAGGAGTCAAGCCAAAACTTGGGCCACAAAAAAAGCCCAGAGGTTGTTACAACCCCTGGGCTTGAAATTAAATAGGTCACGCCGGACTGTCGGCAGCGGCGGTCGTTTCGCCCAACTGCCAGCGAATGAAGCGTTTGAGCTTCATGCCGCCCGATTTGGCGACATTGCCCACGGTTTGGCTTTCGTCTTTCACATAAGGCTGCTCTTCGAGCACGTGCTCGGCATAAAAATTGCGCATCCGACCTTCGATCATCTTGTCGATGATGTTTTCCGGCTTACCTTCCTGGCGAGCGCGATCCTTTTGCAGTTCACGCTCCTTGTTCACGATTTCCGGATCAAGGTCTTTGGTGGATGTTGCCTTGGGGCTCATCGCCGCGATGTGCAAGCTCACGTCCTTGGCCAATTCGTCGGTGCCACCTTCGACTTCCAAAAGCACGCCGATCTTCGCCATGTGAACGAAGCCACCACTGGGGGCGTCAAATCGCTCCATGCGCGCGACCCGAAATACTTCGCGAATCTTGTTCTGCAGTTCGTCACGCTGATCTTCGAGCGTCATCCCTTTGCGGCTCGGCGAAGTTTGTGCCCACAACTCGTCGGCGGTTTTGGCACCCTTGCCGGTCGCCAATTGCTTGGCCAAGTCTTCGGCCAGCTTGATGAACTCGTCGTTTGCCGCGACGGGGGCCGACTCGCATTGCAACTCAACCATCGCGCCCACGCCGCCGCTTATGCTGGCGTAAACGCCAATACGGCCTTCTTCGGTCGTGCGATCCTGACGCTTGCCCATGAACTTCTTGCCGGCCTCGCGCAGATTGCGCTTGGCGGCTTCCATGTCGCCGTTCGTCTCGGCGAGAGCGGCCTTGCACTCCATCATCGGTAGCTGCGTTTCATCGCGCAGCTTCTTAACCATGGCTGCGGTGATTTCTGGCATGGTAAAATACTCCTCGGTTACTAACTTTTATTGTGACTGTGTAGAAATGCCGGGGGGCTGAGCGTCGGTGAAAGCGGAGTCACCAGGACAGCCGCCAAACAATCGCCGGGATTAGTCCTTGGACTCGGTTGCCTTAGGCTCAACTGCCTTGGGCTCTGCTGCCTTGGAATCGGCACCCTCGGCTTGCTGTTGCGATTGGATCGCGCTTTTGACTTTTCCTTCGGCAATCGCATCCGCCAACACGTTGATGATCAAGTCGATCGAACGCATGCTGTCGTCGTTGCCTGGAATCGGCAGATCAATTGTGTCGGGATCGCAATCGGTGTCGATCAAGGCGACCGTCGTGATGCCCATCTTGCGAGCTTCCTTGACGGCGTTCTTTTCCTTTTTGGGATCGACGATAATCATGCACTCCGGCAACCGGCTCATCGTCCGCATGCCGTTGAGGTTCTGGAACATTTTGGCGTATTCGCGATTCAGCGAAGACTGCATTTTCTTCGAGTAGGTATTGATTTCCTCGGACTCGCGAATGCGCTCAAGTTCTTCCAAACGCGAAAGCCGGCTGCGAATCGTGCGGAAATTGGTCAGCGTGCCGCCCAGCCAACGATCGTTGATGTAAGGCATGCCACAGCGCTCGGCGGCCTTTTGAATCGTGTCGCCGGCTTGACGCTTGGTGCCGACAAACAAGATGAGGCTGCCGTGCGTCGAAACATCGGCGAGATATTTCTTGGCTCGTAACAGACCGCGAATCGTTTCGCGGACGTCGATGATATGGATCAGGTTGCGGCGAGCGTAAATATACGGCCGCATCTTGGGATTCCAGCGGCTCGAACGATGTCCGAAATGCACGCCGGACTCAACCAACTCTTTCACGAGAGTAGTAGACAAAATCGATTCTCCAAAGGCACACCGGCTATGTGTCGCCGCGGCGACCGTCCGACGTTAGGGCAATACTCGGCCTGTGTAAGTTCTTCACAAGGGCTTGGGCCGTTCAAGCCATTTGAGCCTTGCATTTTATCGCCTGCGAGGCTCATCGTCAACGCCTGGACACGTCTTTCAACTCTAGCTGTGCTAAGGAGTTACAGGCTGCCAAATGCAAATCCGAGCCGAATAAAAAATCAGCAGACCATCTCACCCACCAATTTCCTTGAGCCCCGCAAGCAATACTTCATGGACGCGGCCATTTGTGGCCAACACGCCCCGATTGGCGGCGAGCGTGCGGCCATGCGAGAAATTGAGCGGCTTGCCGTCGAGATCGCTCACCCTTCCGCCGGCTTCTTCCACGCAAATTGACCCTGCGGCTTGGTCCCAAATTCGCTCGACATAGTTCGGTTGCGAGGGTGAAATGAGCCGCAAGTTGATCTCGCCACCGCCTGCTGCGAGCACGGCGTACTTGGCTTGGCTATCCATCGGCACGGGATCGGCCGTGATGCCAAGTACCTTCACAAGCTCACCGATGCCGCCCGTATCAGTGTGAGCTTTTTCCACCGAACGCAACATTCTTGCTGCGGACACATCGCTTTGATCCGAAACGGTGAGCTTTGTCCACTCGTCGTTGTTGTCACTGAGTAAACTTGCAAAGCAGCCACTCTCTCTGCGGGCAATTACCACCGTACCAGGGCCACCTTTGTCGGGCTGCACCCCAGTGCCCAATTCTGGGCAACCCAGCGCGCCGACACGCACCTTGCCGTCGCGGATGAACGCTAAAGCCACCGCATATTGATCGCCGCGCAAAAATCCTTTCGTGCCATCCACGGGGTCCAGCGTCCAAAACTCGCCGGTCGGTTCTCCGGCCCCGCGTTCGATCCACTGGCAAACGTCGTGTGATGTGGCCGCCGGCTCGAAGTGTTGGACGAAGTGCGTGATTTGCTCCAGCGTGTCAGCTCCTGCTTCCGTGCCGAGCCACTCCGCGCTTTCCTCGCCCACGAAACCCGTGTCGGGGAAGGTCTCCAAGAGCCGCTTTGAGACAAGCGCTTGAGCGGCAAAGTCGGCGACCGTTACCGGAGATTTGTCTTCCTTGCTGATCGCCGAGGTGACCATCTCCCGCTGCACGCGGCGGACCAAGAGCGCGGCCTCGCGGACGGCGGCAATCGCAAAACGAACTTTGGAGCAGTCAATCGGCGAATTCATACCAGCCTCAAAACATTCCAGCCTCAAAAAAAAGACCCGGGGAGGCCATCCCCGGGCTTCGACACAAAAACTACCCCGTCAGGGCTCGAACCTGAAATGAGGGAATCAAAATCCCTAGTGTTACCATTACACTACGGGGCAACACGCTTAATAATCTACGGAAATTCGGCGGCTACGGAAAGTGCCAAGCGTTTTCGCCGCCAGTCTCAGGCGATTTATTGCGGGTGCAAGATGCGATTCGCCACCGCAAAGGTCACCTGCTCCAATTCGCGGGCCAAGTCGACACCCACAATGCTGACACCCTCCGGGACGCGGAGGGTCACCGGCGCGAAGTTCACAATGCCGCCCACCCCCGCCGCCACCAATTGGTCGGCGACTTCTTGCGCTTGAGCCGCTGGTACGGCCAGCATTCCCAACTCGATTTGCCGCTCGACGAGCGCCTCGCTCAGTTGATCGAGGTGCGACACTTCCACGCCCTCAATATGCGAGCCGACCTTCGTCGGATCGGTGTCGAAGGCCGCCACAATCCGGAAGCCCTGCTGCGCGAAACCGCGGTAACCCAACAGCGCTCGGCCCAAGTTGCCCACGCCGATTAGGGCCACCCGCCATTCGCGGTCGGTGCCCAAAATCTTGCGGATTTGGCCAATGAGTTCCTGACAGCGGTAACCAATCCCCGGATGCCCAAAATGGCCGAAATGGGCTAAATCCTTGCGAACTTGGGCATCGGTAAACCCGAGTTGGCGGCCCAGTTGGCTACTGCTGATCGTCTCCTTGCCGTCGGCAATCAGGTGCTGTAGCTCCCGCAAATAGAGGCTCAGCCGGCTAACCACCGCTTCCGGGATAGCGCTGGGATCTGGTCGAAGTTCGTTATTCTCTTGCGGCAAAGCGGGGGGCCCGGCGTTGGAAATGTTGAGACTGGGGATCGTTTCAGGAGAAAACAAGGTGAAAAGCCGCCTCCCTCTCCCCTATCACTTTAACCATAACACTCCGGCGCGGGCAAGCGAAATCAGCTCGATCATCAAGCCCAGCAACAAGTTGCGGCGACAACCGCTTGCGGCTTAGCGATTGCACCCCAGGCGATGCAGTTATACGGAAAAATTCCCCAAATCCTTGCAAATTCTCATGACTCTCGGGGTCCGGCAAATTGGTTGGTTTCGGTCGTATCGAATGGGGATGGCGGGTCGACTTCGTCATGTAGGAAAAACGCAACATCTGGCTAAGGCGGGTGGTTTGTTAGTTCCGAAAACATCAATGGGTGGGAATTATCCCATTTTGACCAAACCATCTATTTCCACATTCAGTTCCGAAGGAGACCAACACCATGAGAGCCAAGTCTGTAGTGCGGGCTCTCGCTGCCATCGCCTTGGCAATGTTGCCATCAGCAGCATGGGCGGGGTATTGCGGGGTCGCACGTTACAACGGTTGCACGCCTTGTTGCTATCAGCAACATTGCCACACGGTTATGAAGACCGTGCGGTGTGTTGAATGGCACAAGGAAGAAGTGCAGTGCTGCAAAACGGTCTACGACCGTGTGTGCGAGGATCGGGTGATCAATTGCACCCGCTACGTGCGTGAACAACGCCAAAAACAAGTTTGTTACACCGTTTGCTGCCCGGTCTGGGAAACCAAGACCCGCTGCTACACCGTCTGCAAGCCCGTTTGGGAAACCAAGACCCGCAACGTCTGCTACACCACGTATCACCCGGTGTGGGAAACCAAAACGCGCTGCTATACCGTGTGCAAGCCTGTCTGGGAAACCAAGACCCGCAACGTCTGCTACACGACGTACCACCCTGTGTGGGAAACCAAGACCCGTTGCTATACCGTGTGCAAGCCTGTCTGGGAAACCAAGACCCGCTGCTACACCGTCTGCAAGCCTGTCTGGGAAACTCGCACTCGGGAAGTTCCCTACACCACCTGCAAGGCCGTGTGGGAAACTCGCCAACGCAACTACACCGTCTGCAAGCCGGTGTGGGAAACTCGTGAACGTCAAGAAACCTATTACGTCCGCAAGGCCGTTCCCTATACCAAAACGATTACCGTCCGCAGTGGCCACTGGGAAACTGAGTCCTATCAGATTCCTGGCAAGACCTACACCAAGACCGTTCGCGAACCCGGCACGTTTGTTTACGACTGCTGCCGTTGCCGCTGCGTGTATTGCCCCGGTCCTTGCAAGACACTCTGCTGCCAAGCCCCTCCTCGCACTTGCTGCAAGAAGGTTTGGGTGCCCGAGTGCTGCACGAAGGAAATTTGCTGCACCAAGTTCGTGTGCGAACCTCGCGTGAAAACCTGCTGCTACAAGGTTTGTCACATGGTTCCCGAGACCCGCACTTGCTGCTACAAAGTCTGCCGCATGGTCCCTTGCCAACACACGCGTACTTGCTGCTACCAAGTCTGCCACATGGTTCCCGAGACCAAGACTTGCTGCTACAAGGTGTGCCACATGGTGCCCGAGACCAAGACCTGCTGCTATAAAGTGTGCCGCATGGTCCCCAAGCAGTGCATGAAGACCTGCTGCTACCAAGTTTGCCGCATGGTGCCTGAAACGCGCACCTGCTGCTACAAGGTCTGCCGCATGGTTCCCAAGCAGTGCATGAAGACCTGCTGCTACAAGGTGTGCCACATGGTTCCCGAGACCAAGACCTGCTGCTACAAAGTGTGCCGCATGGTGCCTGAGACTCGGACCAAGACTTGCTGCTACAGCGTGTGTGTGCCGGTGTGCGAGCAGAAGACCATCCAGGTCACTCGCTGCGTGCCCCGTCAGGTGCCCTACACCGTCACACGGTGCGTGCCGCGAGTAGTATG
Source organism: Bythopirellula sp. (assembly GCA_034439695.1). Taxonomy (GTDB): domain Bacteria; phylum Planctomycetota; class Planctomycetia; order Pirellulales; family Lacipirellulaceae; genus Bythopirellula. The sequence continues at coordinate 13,711 of JAWXAV010000140.1, forward strand.
CAAGCAGGTGCCGGTTTGTGTCCACTGCCCGTGCGAACCTTCGTGCGGCTGTGCGGAGCCTTCCTGCGGAGCCCCCTGCTGTGACTAGTTCGCAACGCGGAAATCGGGTTTGGTCAACCTAGAATAGGTGGCCCGGCAATCAGCCGGGTCACCTTTTTTTATGCGCTGATTTTTCTTCTCTTGTAATGTCGCACCGCGAAGACGCAAGCGATCACGCTTGCGTCTTCGCGGTTTGTATTAACAAACATCCCGCGCTACCATAACGTACATGCGCCCCAAACCCCATCATCCTTGGAACGTCACCCCCGCCGCGGCACGCGAAATCCAAGAACAACTCCGCTACAAAGTCCGCCAGAAAAACGCCCCAAGTTTACGCCGCATCAAACACGTCGCCGGCATCGACATCAGCATCCGAGACAATCGCGCCATCGCCGCCATCGTCGTGCTCGATTTTGCCACTTTGCAAATCGTCGACTTTGCCACCCATGAAGACGCGGTGCCATTTCCCTACGTCCCCGGCTTGCTGTCGTTCCGCGAATGTCCGTCAATTCTCGCCGCCGCGGATAAGCTCCGCGTTGAGCCCGATCTTATCCTGGTTGATGGCCAAGGCATCGCCCACCCCCGTCGGTTCGGCATCGCCGCGCATTTGGGGGTGCTGTTCGACAAGCCGACCATCGGCTGTGCGAAGTCTCGCTTAATTGGCAAACATGAGGAGCCCGCGCTCGCCGCCGGTTCCTACGCTGACCTCTGGGATCGCGATGAGTTGATCGGCGTGGTGCTGAGGACCAAGAACAAAGTCCGCCCGCTTTACATTTCCATCGGCCACAGGATCGAGCTACCCACCGCCATCGAATTGGTACTCGCGTGTTGCCGAGGGTATCGCTTGCCGGAACCCACTCGCTACGCCCATCAACTGGCCGGCGGCAATGTGGTATCCTCGCCGGCGCGAAATTGAATGAACATCAGCGCAAAGAAATCATATACCGCGTGGGCCACAATCGGCGCGACCAAATCATCATACGCCAGCGCCAGCCAACCAAAGTAAATGCCGATCACCGTGGCGGCGGCGAAATACGTGGGCGTCAAAGCGTGGGCTAAACCAAACAGCAGCGCCACCACCACCACGCCAATCCACGGCACGGTCCATTGAATGACCAGTGGCTGTAATACCCCGCGAAACAACACCTCCTCGCCGATCCCCGCCGCGATGCTCACGAGTGCAAACTCATACCAGCGGCAGCCGGCAAACATTTCTTGCACCACCTTTTCCACTTCGCGGCGCAAATTCACGAGCGGATCCCAGCGGCTTTCGTAGCAAGCCACCAGCAGCACAATCATCGGCAAGCTGGCCAACAGCCCCCGCAGTACGGCATCCTGGGAAACCGTCAATTGACTGGCCAAACTGATCCCGGCAGCCCAGGCAATCAGCACGCCCACAAAGCCCAAACCGGTCTCAAACAGCATGGCCAAAGCGACCGTTTGAGCTTTGCGGCCATTCATCGGTAATCCAGCCATGGAGTCCTGCTTTGAGGCCCAAGGGACGCCAAACTCTTGACGCCCCCGCAAGGCCCAATTAGATTGAGCGGTTCGATTTTTCTCGCCAGATCAAGCCCCCCTTAAGTGAGGGGCACTGTGATTCGGCTGGGGGTAACTGCCGAATGCACGTCTGCTTGGGTCTTTCGAGGCTGACCAACGCAGCGCATCTCTTGAGCGGTGTCCCCCACTCGACTCTAGCGAGACCCATCGACCGAATCAATCGCCCTACAACTCAAACTAAACAGTACAAGTCACGCGGAGAGTCGTGACGCCGCCTGGCTAAGAGGATCATTACGAGATGTCAAAGAATTCGACCAAGATGATTTACTACTTCGGCAAGACCAAGACCGAGGGCAAAGTCACCCAAAAAACCCTTTTGGGTGGCAAAGGTGCCAACCTCGCCGAGATGACCAGCATCGGCTTGCCGGTGCCCCCGGGTTTCACCATCACCACCGAAGTTTGCGACCTCTACTACAAGAGCGGCCGTAAGTTGCCGGACGGCTTGATGGATGAAGTCAAAAAGAACGTCGCCATCTTGGAGAAAGAACTCGGCAAGAAATTCGGCGACAACAAAATGCCGCTTTTGCTCTCCGTGCGTTCCGGTGCCGCTTCGTCGATGCCGGGCATGATGAACACGATTCTCAACCTCGGCCTCAACGACGAAGCCGTCGTCGGCCTCGCCAACGCCACCGGCCAGAAGCGATTCGCTTACGATGCTTACCGTCGACTTATCAACATGTATGGCGACGTGGTCTGCGGCGTCGATCACGAGCATTTTGAAATTGCTTTCGAGAAAATCAAGCGCCGCTACAAGGCGACCGTCGACAACGATGTGCCATTAGAAGGCATGGTCGAGCTGTGCGAAGAATACAAGAACGTGTTCAAGAAACACTTCGGCAAGCCATTCCCCCAAGAACCGCTCAAGCAGTTGGAACTCGCCATCGAGGCCGTATTCAAAAGCTGGATGCAACCTCGCGCGGTCAAGTATCGCCAGGTGGAAAACATCACCGGCCTGTTGGGCACCGCCGTCAATTGCCAGTCGATGGTCTTCGGCAACATGGGTGACGAATCGGGCACTGGCGTGGCTTTCACCCGCAATCCGTCCACTGGCGAGAACAAGTTTTATGGCGAATTTCTCGTCAACGCCCAGGGTGAAGACGTCGTCGCCGGCATTCGCACCCCCGAGCCGGTCGAGAAGATGGCCAAGTGGAATAAAAAGGTCTTCGATCAATTGATGGGCATCAAGAATCAACTCGAAAAGCACTACCGCGATGTGCAAGACATCGAGTTCACCATCGAGAACAACACGCTCTTCATGCTGCAAACTCGCAACGGCAAACGGACCGGTGCCGCCGCGGTGAAAATCGCTTGCGACATGGTCAAGGAAAAGCTGATCACCGAGCAAGAAGCCGTCATGCGTATTCCGGCTGGTGACCTCACGCAATTGTTGCTCCCCAGTTTCAGCCCCGCCGCCAAGCAAGCCGCGAAGAAGGAAGGCCGCCTTCTCACGGTCGGTCTCCCCGCCTCGCCGGGTGCCGCCGTTGGTAAGCCTGCCTTCACCGCCGCCGAAGCCGTGGACCGCACACTCGAAGGCGAGCATGTGTTGCTCGTTCGCAAGGAAACCAATCCCGAAGACATCGACGGCATGCACTCCGCCGCCGGTATTCTTACCAGCACGGGCGGCATGACCAGCCACGCCGCGGTGGTCGCTCGGGGGTGGGGTCGTTGCTGCGTTGCCGGTGCCGGTGAAATTCACATCGACGAAAAGGCCCGCAAGATCAAGATCGGCAATAAGGTTTACACCCACAAAGATGTCATCTCAATCGACGGTTCCACCGGCGAAGTCATGGCCGGCGAAATAGCCACACAAACGCCGAAGATGTCGGGCGATTTTTCCACGGTCATGGGCTGGGCCGACAAGTACCGTACGATGAAAGTCCGCACCAACGCCGATACGCCCGAGGACGCCAAAAAGGCGCGTGATTTCGGTGCCCAAGGCATTGGCCTCTGCCGCACCGAGCACATGTTCTTCGAGGGGGACCGCATTATGGCGATGCGGGAAATGATTCTGGCTTCCACCGAAGGCGACCGCATAGCTGCCCTCAAAAAGTTGCTGCCAGTCCAACGCAAAGATTTCATCGGTATTTTCACCGCGATGAAGGGTTTGCCAGTGACGATTCGTCTGCTCGATCCGCCGCTGCACGAATTCCTGCCGCACGATGACAAGAGCCAAGCCGAAATGGCTTCGCGATTGGGTGTGAAGCGGGCCGATGTGAAGAACCGCGTGCTTGCCCTGCACGAACAAAACCCGATGCTCGGGCACCGTGGTTGCCGTTTGGCGGTCACATATCCTGAGATCCTCGACATGCAAGTTACGGCAATTACCGAAGCGGTCATCGCCTGCAAGCAAAAGAACATCGACGCGCAAGCCGAGATCATGATCCCACTCGTCGGCACCGCTGCCGAACTCAAACTCCTCGGCGACCGCACGAGGAAAGTGATCGAAGATGTCAAAGCCGAGAAGAAGTACTCCGGCAAGCTCGATATCCTCATCGGCACGATGATCGAAATTCCTCGTGCCGCGCTCACCGCTGACAAGATCGGTGAGCTTGCCGACTTCTTTAGCTTCGGCACGAACGACCTCACGCAGATGACGTTCGGCTACAGCCGCGACGACATCAACACCTTCCTGCCCGATTACTTGAGCGAAGAAATCTTGCCCCGCGATCCATTCCAATCGCTCGACGTCACCGGCGTGGGTCAGTTGGTCGAGATGGGCGTCACCAAGGGTCGCTCGGCCAAGAAGGGCCTCAAGTGCGGCATCTGCGGCGAGCACGGCGGTGATCCCGATTCGATCCTGTTCTGCCACAAGGTGGGGTTGGATTACGTGTCGTGTAGCCCTTACCGCGTCCCCATCGCACGCCTCGCAGCCGCCCAAGCCGCCCTCGGCAAAGTCGGCAAGTGATGAAAGTCTGTCATTAACACAAAGCCCGGGGATGGCACTCCCCGGGTCTTTGTTTGCGCGGTGACTTCGCCTCAATTATCGAGCACAGGATGTGCGCTAAATACCTCCTGCAATAGCTTCTTCTCTGCCGCCTCGTGCTCGGCAAACCGACCTTGGAAAGCGAAGTAACGCTTCGCGAGAGGTTGAATATCACGCTTCTCCTTGAATGCCAACCGTGCCATGTCGATCATATCGTCCACGTCGCACAAGATGGCTTCGCGCTCTCGCTCCAGCCGTTGAATCTCATAGACGAAGCGTGAATTTCCCAGGGCGGTGGTCGTAAAATTCTTGTCAGGCTTTTCCAGTTCGAAGTGCATTTCCAGGTGCGCCGCCAAAGAATTCAACAACGAAACTAAACTTCGATTGGCCGGCTCGCTAGATTTCAACCGCGTCTCCAGCGCCTCGATCAAAGAATTCAAGTGCGTATGCTTCTGCTTATGCGTGATTTTATCAACATCCCAGCAGGGCCTCGCGTACATGGTGTATCTCTCCGGAGTGAGCTGTCGATAAGCAATCAAATGAAATCGGTAGCCCGCAAATGAAGTGCCAAATCCCAGAATTGCCTACAGACACAATGGATTTTCCAGACTCCGAACCAAACGGTGCCTAGACGCACGGGAGAACGGCACAGTGAGCGCGCCACTCAGTCTGTCAGGCGATTGGCATCAATGTCATGTTTCTCGAGCAATCGATAGAGCGTGCGCCGGCTGATTCCCAACGCGCGAGCCGTACGAGTCTTGTTCCCTTGGTAACGCCGAAACGTGTCGGCAATGTGATGCCGATTGAGTGTTTCTAAATCAGCTTCCGGGCCAGGACGCTCCACAGCCGCCGCCATGCCACTACGCACAATTTCCGGCGGTAGGTTTTCGGCCAACAGTTGGTTTTCCTCCGCGAGGATTTTAGCCCGCTCGATGGCGTTCCGCAGTTGGCGGACATTGCCAGGCCAACCGTAGTTCTCAAGTACATGCTGAAAATCTTGATCCCACTGCCACTCGCGTCCCGCAAAATGCTGCACAAGCTGCGTGATATCACCCTGACGCTCACGCAGCGGAGGTAGCATGATCGTCAGCACGTTAATCCTATAGTACAAATCCTCGCGGAAACGACCCTTCTGAATTTCTTCGCCCAAGTCACGATTCGTCGCCGCCAACAATCGCACTTTCACCCGCCGCTCTTTCACGGAACCCACCCGACGCAGTGAGCCATCTTCCAGCACCCGGAGCAACTTCGCTTGCAAGCCCCCCGCGAGTTCACCGATTTCATCGATGAACAATGTCCCCCCGTCGGCGACTTCAAAAAGCCCAGGTTTGCTCGCCACGGCACCCGTGAAGGCCCCTTTTTCATGGCCAAAAAGCTCGCTTTCCAACAGCGTTTCGGGTAACGCCGCGCAGTTGATCACCACCAACGGTTTGTCGGCAAAGCGGCTTGCGCGGTGCAACGCCTTGGCCACCAATTCCTTGCCTGTCCCGCTTTCTCCTTGAATCAACACCGGCTGGTCGGTCGACGCCATGCGATCCACGAGTCGATAGACTTCCTGCATCTGTTCGCTATTGCCAACCATGGGTATGGTGCGCTGTTCGCGCTCGAGCACCGTACGTAATTGCAGGTTTTCCTTGCTGAGTCGCTGTTGCCGCGCGGCATACTCCGTCTGATAGGCATCTTCAATCATCGCCAAGTCGAGATCGAGCAACTTGTTGAGCGAACCAATCGTCGCGATGAGTTCCTCGACGCTTCCCCGCCAAGTTTCAGAAATGATCCGACACAACGCCTGACGCATCCGCGAAAGAGCGGCGTTGGTATAAACTTGGTCGAGCCCAATGGCCACATGCCGCTGACCCACTTTGGTCCGTAGCACGACATAGTCGTTGTCATACGGCCCCGTCAACAACTGCCGCAGCCACAAACGCAAGGTCGACTTGAGCTGCAAAATTTGTGCTTCGCCCCCCGTGATCACTTCAACAGCGTGAGGATGCAGGCGAATCTGGTTGTAAAAATCGTCGACGATCTCGTCGGACCTTGCCAGCAGAACGTCGCGGACGACCGTGATCCGCCGGTAATCCACGGCATCCCAGCCGACGTAGCGTTGCAGTTCGCAGTATTTGTCAAAGGCAGCGATTGTCATGTGTAAGCTCCGGGGAATTTCTTCCGTTCTAACATGTCTCGCTTGGTCCTCCAACTGTGCCTTCCGCGCTATGGAACGTGCGGAATAGCACGGTCGGCACGCGACCTCCTGGATTTGATTCATCGCTTCTAGAAGAAAACGAGTGACCCTCGCTTGGCCTGGAAATTGCACCTTATGTGTCCTAGCTCGGTGACCCGAGCTTAACGAGGGAGGAATCGGTCATGTCGATGATTTGCGGCGATGCCTGGTGCAGTCAGAAACCCTGCACGAAAAGGCTTGGTGACACTCGCAGAGATGCAATCGAGGCCGAGGTTTGCGACCGGCTCATGAGACACAATTTTTTCAGGGGTTATTTGGATTCGGTGACTTTTGAGATTATTGAAGACACCCTCATTTTCACCGGTCGCCTCCCTTCGTTTTATCTCAAGCAGATATTACAGACCGCCATGAAAAACGTGCCCGGAGTGAAACGCATCGAGAACCGAGTCGACGTCGTTTCCTCACGCGGACTTAGCAGTGAAACCATTCAAGCTTAGGAGATTTGGCTATGATCGCTACAGCAGATCGCTTGAAAAGCCTTAAGGTGTATGACGCGATGGCGCACAGCCTCATTACCGTCAGCGCCAACAGCACCATGAGCGAGGCCGCAGACGTTCTGTGCGAACACCGCATCACAGGTGCTCCCGTCGTCGACGAGCGTGGCAAATGCGTCGGGATCATCAGCGGCTCGGACTTTATTCACTGCAAGGCTGAAGAGCTGGATGGTTCTAGAACCCGCCACATGCTGGTGGGAGGCTCACCTTACGGTGCCTTTTGTATCGAGGAAGTACAACACGATCTTGTCCGCAACCACATGACCCCCAGCGTGAAAACCATCCAGGAGTCGACCGCGCTACTGCAAGCTGCGCGTTGCATGTGCCACGAACATATTCACCGACTGATTGTCGTGGATGAGTCGGCCCGACCCGTCGGAATCCTCACAAGCCTCGATCTGGTTGCCACCTTGATCGCGGTTGTGGAAGAATGAAAGGAGCTAGTCATGGTTGCCCTAAATCCTAAACGAGTCTTGGTACCCACCGATTTTTCGGACGAAGCCACTAAAGCGGTCGACGATGGACTCAACCTCGTTGACAATCCCAATCAGCTCACGGTCGTGCATGTTGCCCCGCAGGCTGTTCCCTCGGAAGAAGATCTGGTCGTCGGTTGGAACTTTGAAAGCCAAGAAAATCGCGAACAGCGCCTGCTCGAAATGTTACGCGCAAAGTTCCCCGACAAAAAATACGCCGACGTGCATTTCCAAGTTCTTTTTGGCACACCCGCGACCGAGATTGTCAAGTTCGCTGAAAAAGATCATGCCGATCTGATTATGCTTCCCTCACATGGCAGGCAAGGATTGGCTCGGTTGATGATCGGCTCGGTCGCCGAGCGCGTGGTTCGCCTAGCCCATTGCCCGGTGCTGGTGTTGCGCGAGTAAATATTACTTTGACCGTTCCGCGGCCGGTGGAGACGCAAGGACTAGCGAATACCGGCCGCGCTCTCGGCCAAGCTCAAAACCTCGGCAAACTGAACGCGATCCAGACAGCCGAAGTCGCGATGCGAGCGCAGCTTCGCTTTCGTCGTTGCCGGCGATGCGATCCCACAGAGAAATCGCGCTAATTGTCGCGGCACTTTCAACGCCGCGTGACGCTCAGCCACAAGTTGCTTCACGGTGGCGCGATCCGCGTCGGTGATTTGCGCGCCCTGAGCTGGAGGCAGAATCTGCTTGACGGCTCCCGCGCACCGGCTGCAATGCTGGCAATTCTCCCGATGTTCACCAAAATATTCGAGCAGGAACCGCGTGTAGCAACCGCCACTTTCAATGAGCGCCACCACTTTCCGCAAGCGGGCGATGTCGTGCTCTTCCCGCCGCGCAAAGCGCTCGTTGAGATGCACCAGCAATGGTGCCAAATCCGTCGGTCGTTTCGTGACTTTGTAGCCGTAGCGCAAGCCAGCCGTTTGCAAGTCGATGTCACCCGTTTGATCCAAATAGTCGAGCGCGGCCACAATCCGCTCCCGAGTTTCGCCCAATTTTCTGGCAACTTCGATCACGTCAATCGTGAGCCATGTCTTACCCTTCTTGCGTGTGCTCTGAAAGATATTTTTCAAGAACTCGGCACGCGGGGCATCAAATTTTTCAGGATCTCCGCCGAAGGTTTCTGAGGCTGGAATTTGAACTCCGTATAGACGGGCCCCGTCGGTTGCAGAATTTTTTCGAGTTCCAGATACGTAAGCAACGTCTTGACCACCAGATCGCGGACATCGTGCCGAGCCGACAGGTCGTAGACCGACACTTCCAGCGTCTCCTCGCCTTCAAGCAACTCCCGGGTGAGCGACTCAATCGCCGCGGCAGTCGGCGTGTCGCCATAGCTGAAATTTTCGAGCGTCACCAAATCATCCCGGCAAGCCAACAACTCGCAAACCGCTGGCTTGCCGTCCCGACCCGCGCGGCCAATCTCCTGCATGTAACTTTCCAAGCTTTTGGGGAGATTGTAGTGATACACCCCGCGGATGTTCGACTTGTCGATCCCCATGCCAAACGCGATCGTCGCCACCACAATCATGTCGTCCGCCGCCATGAAGGCGTCTTGCACTTCGGTGCGATCTTCGGTCTTCATGCCGGCGTGATAGGCCCGCGCCGAGTGGCCCTGACTCGCCAACAACCCCGCGATTAACTCAGCGGTGCGCTGCAGGGTGACATAAACAATTGCCGGTCCACCCGGCCGCTCCGCCATTTTCTTGAGCAAGAGATTCTTGCGATCGCGCTCCGGGCAAGCCGTCACGCGCAATTCCAAGTTGGGCCGGTAAAAGCCGGTTTGCACGACATGGTGCACGGGGACGTCAAACGCCTTGGCAATATCACAGACCACGTCGGGGGTGGCAGTGGCCGTGAGGGCCAACACCCTCTGCACTTTCAGCCGCTTGGCTAAAGCCGCGATCCGCAGATAGTCAGGCCGAAAGTTGTGGCCCCATTCGCTGATGCAGTGCGCCTCATCCACCGCCAGCAAGGCGATCTTTTGATGTTCCAAAAGTTGCAAGAATCGCTCATTCCCCAAGCGTTCGGGCGACACGTAGAGCAACCGCGTACGACCGCGTCGCAGGTCATCATAGACTTTGAGCGCTTCCTCGCGTTCCATGCTGGAATCCAGTCGTGCCGCTGGAATCTTGCGTTCCAGCAGAAAATCAATCTGATCCTTCATCAGCGCGATCAGCGGCGAGATCACCACTGTCAGCCCGTCGAGCAAGAGCGCCGGCAACTGGTAACACAGACTTTTGCCGCTCCCCGTGGGGAAAATCGCGACGGCTGAATCCCCTGCCAGCAGATGCGTGATGACTTCCTGTTGGCCGGGACGGTAGTCATCAAAGCCAAAAACCTGGGCCAATTTTTCGTGGGCAGGTTCCATCGAAGTCCGCTGACGAACTGGAGGCGAAGCGAGCATGGCAAAGTTCTCCGCTGAAATAATGCACAAATGTACACATAGCGAATATCTTAGCGACAGTTTCTCGCCGTGCAAGCAGTTTTTTCAAAAAAATAAAGCCCAGGGATGGCACTCCCTGGGCCTCGGCAATATTGCAACAAAAAAATGCCTACGCCGCTTTGCGGAAGGGCGTGGTCGCGGGCACGTCGGCTTCCAAGTCGTCCACGGCGGAATGAATCCGCAAGGCCACTTTCGGCGGGCTGCGGCGTTCTTGGATGAACCCACGGCTTCCGCTGCGGAAGAACTCGGCAAATTCCGCGGCGACTCCTTGGGTAAAGCGTTGCTCCAAAGTCTCGACCATTTCATTGAAAGTCAGCCCTTCGCGATAAATCACGCGGTAGGCCGCTTTCAGTTCCAGAATTTCGCTCCGACTCAAACCGGCCCGTTGCAGGCCCACGCGGTTGAGGCCGACAATGAGCGCCGTGCCGCCATCGGTGAGCACAAACGGTGGCAAATCTTGCACGACCTTCGTGCAGCCGCCGACCATCGCCAGGCGACCGATGCGGCAGAATTGATGCACGGCGGCATTGCCACCCAGGACCGCCCGATCCCCCACCTGCACATGCCCGCCCAGCATCACGCCGTTCGTGAGAATCACGCGATTGCCAATACTGCCGTCGTGAGCAATGTGAGCGGCCACCATGATCAGGCAATCATCGCCGATGATCGTGTCGTGTCCTTCGTGCATGGCACGGTGAATCGTGACATGCTCGCGAATCGTGTTGCGGTTGCCAATCCGTACCCCACCGATTTTTTCCGGGGCCCGCGTGTGTTGAGGCAGACCGCCGATGACGGCCCCTTCACAGATTATATTCTCAGAGCCCAGGATCACGCCGCTTTTGATCGTCACCTGAGCGACCAACCGCGTGCCGTCACCAATCGTGACGCCTGGCTCAACGATGCAGAAGGGTCCGATTTCGACATGGGCACCGATTTGTGCCGCGTCGCTCACAATCGCGCTGGGATGGATCATCACGATGGGTCCTCGTGTGGAAAATCTTGGCGGGGTCAATCAGGTCCGGCGGGTTGGTTCTGATTGACAGCGAGTCGCTCGCTTGCTGGTAATATCGGATGCACGGGTTATAGCGGGTTAAGATTTGGTCGCCGTTTCGCTACTCCGCAACAACATCGACTCACAAAGCTAGCAAGTGCGTGAAAGTTTGTTCCCTCAACGACTTACCGCCATTTGGCCCCCTGGGCGAAGAGTGCTATCGCGCGTTAAACTCAACGCTTTCGATAACGCTGAAACCCTCGCCTTGCGGCCAGGGCTATTTGAGGACTACGCCATGAGCGATCAAAACAAACTTTACGACGAAGCGGATAAGCACAAGGCTGCGGGGGAATTGGATCAAGCGGCCGCCAAGCTGGAGGCAGCGCTTGCCCTGAACGATCAATTCGCGCTCGGCCACTCGGCCTTGGCGGTCGTGCTCCAGAAAATGGGCAAACACGAAGAAGCGCTCGCCCACGCCAAGCGCGTCGCCGAACTCGAGCCCATGGACCCATTCAGCTTCACCGCGCTGAGCGTCACCTTCCAACGCGCCTATGCCGGCACCAACAACATGGAATACATCCGCCTCGCGGAAGACGCCATGGAACGCAGCCGGCAATTAAGTCAAAGGCGCTAGTTGAGAGGCGCTAGGCGCTAGTTACTTACCCAGCGCCTAACAACTAGCGCCTAGCTGCTAGCGCCTAGCGTCTATTTACGCTTGCGGTTTCGCGACCACGCGCTTTTGCACGTCGACTTCCAACACGCCAAAGGCTTGTTCGTGCCGCTGCACGGAGAGGTGCAAGGCATGCAGCAACCGCTTAGCTGTGTAGTAATTGGTCACCAACCTCTGCGTGATCACCACCGGCTCGGTCGGCACGCCAAACGGCTGCGCGTTCAGGCCAAAGTCGATGATCAACTCTTCGGGCGTGCCGGTGACACGGCAAAAGTTTGCATAGGAAGTCGAAGCATGGGCGTCGTCGACTTGCACCCGTTGTTGCTGTTGTTGTTCGGAATTCGCCGCTGGTTGTTTTTCGTCTGCCACGAGAAGTTCTCCGTTCACAAATGGGAAATAGGTTGAAATGACCTATGAAAAGTTTGGGTAAACTCAAGCATCGAGTTTAGAGCAGTTCCACGAGAAAATCCATCCCCAGGAAATCTCATTTCTTAACATGCGTAATGCTGAGAATCACGCTTTCCGCATCGGTGCGAGGAGTGAGATAAGTTGCAGCCTTGCGCAGTTCCAGTTTTTTGAGCAATCCCACATGCCTCGCTTCGCCACGTTCCTCGACCCATTTGCGGCCCTTGATCAAGAGCAGTCGATCAAACGCATTCCAATGCGGCTCCAGCCAGCGCAAAATCTTGGCGAGCGCCGCCACGCCCCGCGCCACCAACGTATCGAAGGTTTGCAGTTCCAGCACTTCCTCGGCCCGGCAAGCATACACCGAAACACTCAGGCCCAACTCCACCACGATCGCTTCGACCACTTTGGCTTTTTTGAGCACCGATTCGCACACGCTCACCCGCAAGTCGGGCCGACAAATCGCCAGCACCAACCCCGGCACGCCGCCGCCGGTACCAATGTCCAGGATCCGCTCACGCTTGCCGAGCAACTTGGCGAGTTCCCAACTATCCACCATGTCACGTGTCACAAATTTTTCGAGCGTTGTGTGTCGTGTGAGATTGAGTTGCTCGTTCCATTTCCATAACAAATCGCGGTACTGATCGAGCAGCTCGATCTGCTCGTCGGCAAGTTCAATCCCCGACTCACGCAAGGCGGTCGCCAGATCGGTTGTATACTCAGAAGCTGTGGAGTCGTCGGTCATAAGAACAGTATATTATTTAGCCACGGTGCTTGCACCGTGTTTGTACACATGTATACTATCCACATGATCCACGCCTTCCACTCGATCTTGACGGCCTACGGTTTCTGGCTCCCCAATGAGCCGCGTGGCTCGTGGTCGAGCTTTGTTGCTTCCTGGGAACTCTTGAAGTTCGGCCCCGCGACCAAAGTCGATACACGCCGTTCGATGGCGAGAAACCCTTATCATCGCGGCATAAAGTCACAAATGCAGGCCGTTCTCTCACGGCCATCTGTCACCTTAACTGGCGAGCAAGCCCGGGAGGTCGTCCGCGGTTTCTCGCAAACCCCTTACAAATTGTACGCTTGCGCTGTTATGCCGGAACATGTGCATCTTGTGATTGGCTACACGCCACGACACATTCGAAAAGTTGTCTCACACCTGAAATCCGAAGCAACTCGTTCGTTGCGGTCCAAAGGCTGGTTTCTTGAGGGAACACCTTGGACCGAGCACGGCTGGAACGTTTATTTGAACACCGAAGCAGATGTCCTTCGCGCAATAAACTATGTGGAACAGAATCCCGTAAGAGAAGGCAAGCAACAGCAAACTTGGCGTTGTGTCGTGCCGTACGTCCCCGAGCGCGGTGCAAGCACCGCGGCTAAATAAATCTCATTTAGCCACGGTGCTTGCACCGTGTTGATCATCGAAAAATGTTCGGCATCCTCAACATCAACAAACCCCCGGGCTGGACTTCACGCGATGCCGTGAATCGCGTGCAGCGGCTCGTCCGCCCGCACAAGGTGGGCCATGCGGGGACGCTCGACCCACTCGCTACAGGTGTTCTCGTCGTCTGCCTCGGCCGCGCGACGCGGTTGATTCCATACATCCAGCAGATGCCCAAAGCGTATCAAGCGACCTTTTTATTGGGTCGCACCAGCGCCAGCGATGACATCGAAACCGAAGTTACGGAACTTACCAACAATCATGTGCCCTCGCTTGCGGAGATTGAGTTCGCACTACCCCAATTCGTGGGTCGCATCGACCAAGTCCCACCGGCCTATTCCGCCGTGAAAATCGCCGGCCAACGGGCCTATGCTCTAGCGCGACGAGGCAAAGAGGTGACGATCACGCCACGTCCCGTTGAGATTTACGACATCGACGTTACGGCCTACATTTACCCCCGACTAGAACTCACGATCCGCTGCGGCAGTGGCACGTATATCCGCAGTCTTGGTCGCGACTTCGCGCATAGATTAGGTACCGGTGCCGTGATGAGCGAACTCACGCGGACTAGCATCGGTTCGTTCGACGTTGCAAATTCCCTGGCGATCTTGGATTTGAATCTCGACCAGATTCACGCGCACTTGCACCCCCCCGCGACGGCAGTTAGCCATTTGCCGTCACTCACCATAAAACCCGACCAACTCATCGAGTTGCGTTTTGGTCGTGCGATTGCCGCTCCCGCTGGTTGGACTCACGCCATCTGTGCCGCCCATGACGAGCAGGGAAACTTGATCGCCCTGCTTGAAGAAAAATCGCCGGGCCTGCTCAAACCGCACATCAATTTTGCCCCGTCGGCATGACCGTTATTTTCCTGTCGGCAATTGGCAAGTCTTTTCATTTGGTCGGCAATCAGCGAATCGCGTAGGCACCTTTGGCGTGAATAATTGGTGACGCCCAATCCCCTCCCCTAGCCCCTCCCGCAAGGGAGGGGGATTAATGCCGATTGTGCTTGCCAAGCCCCGTTCCGCGAGCCTTTCTCATGAGGAAAGCCCTAGCAGCGAGACTAGGCAAGCTGAACACCAACCACGTGACCAGTCGATGATGGAGAGGGTCAGCTACGTGCGCTCAAGGTGCGCGTGTTGCCCTACTCCAGAATGATGGCCACCAGGATGGACAACTAGGGAAAACAACTTCGGGCACGGATGGGCCCCGCGATCGGTTCGTAACTGTCATGACGACAGCGCGAACTGCACAACGGATCGTTTTACCTCCATGTTCGAAAATCGCAGCTTACGAATCGACCTGTTCACGCTGGCGCTGTTGGCCGTGACCGCGCTCTTGGGCGGTTCGCTCGCCACCTACGATCCGGCTGATCCGCCGAGCACGTTGGTACAGCCTCCCCGCACCGAGTATCAAAACGCCGTCGGCCCCATCGGGGCCTACGTGTCGCACTATCTGCTCGAAAGCATCGGCGTAGGTGCCTACTATTTCGTCGGCTCGCTGGCGGCACTTTCCGTCGTGTTGCTGCTCCGCCGCGAAATCGATCAACCCATCGTGCGAGCCGTCGGTTGGGCATTGTCGCTCGTGGCCCTGAGCACGCTAGCCAATATGTTGATGCCGAACTCCACCCCCGGCCCCGAAATCGGCCCCGGCGGATTCCTGGGGGCCATGGGCCGCGCGCTGTTGGAATCGCACTTCGCCACCGCGGGGGCCTACATCCTCTCGCTCAGCGTGTTGCTGGCCGGTTGGTTGTTGTGTACGGACTATTTCCTTTTCCGCGTGGCTGCCGTAACGACCGTCGCTTCCAGCCGTGGCATCGCCACGCTCGGCCACATGAGCCACACACTCAAGCCCAAACCCACAAGTAAGAAGCGTCCCGCCACCGATGTCGAGAACGGCATCGACGACGGCGAGCCCCCAGTATCAAAAAACTCAGAAGCGGGCGGCGAGGAATACGAGGACGAGGAAGCCGACGACGACGAATGGGAATACGAGTACGAAGACGAGGAAGAAACCGGCGAAGAAGCCTCTGAGGAAGCTGCCGCCGAACTGACCGTCCGTACCCCCGCGACCAAGCAAGAAGCAGGCGCTCAAGATCAAGTCGGCGAGCCCGCTTTAGCGGGCGGTGATGACGAAGAAGCCGAAGCCTCGCCGCTCAAGGAAAAGCTCACCACCGCCCTCGGCTTGGGCAAAGGGAAAAAGCTGCTCAAAAAGAGTGAGCGCGAGGAGGTCATCAGCCAACTCGAAGCCGCCGAACAACGGCAGCCCGAGTCTGGTTTCGACTACGAACTCCCACCGCTCGATTTGCTGCTCGAACCCGAGAATGTCAGCTATGAAGAGCATGAAAAAGAGGTCCGTCGCAAGGCGCGGATTCTTGAAAAGACGTTCAAGAACTTCGGCTTTAATGTGAAGGTCGTCGAGATCGAAACTGGCCCCGTGATCGCGCAGTACGAGGTGCAACTCGAAGCGGGCTTGCGGCTGGCGAAAATCACCAACTTGGCCGACGACTTGGCCATCGCGCTCCGCGTCCCCAGCGTGCGGATCGTCGCTCCCATTCCCGGCAAGAACACCGTCGGCATCGAAGTTCCTAATGAACACCGCCAACTGGTGCGTTTGCGCGAAGTGATCGAGGAATCCAACGGCCACGCTCGCCGGATGAAGATCCCCATTTACCTCGGCAAAGACGTGTCGGGCAATCCGCTGGTCGTGGACCTCACGACGCTCCCGCACCTCTTGATCGCGGGCCGCACCGGCACCGGCAAAAGCGTGTGTCTCAACTCGATTATTCTCTCGATGTTGATGAGCCGCGGTCCTGATGAAGTCCGCATGTTGATGATCGACCCCAAGATGGTGGAGCTCAGCGGCTATCGCAAGCTGCCCCACTTGATGCACCCGGTCGTCACCGACATGAAAAAGGCCGAGGCGATTCTTTCCTGGGCCGTCGACAAAATGGAAGAACGCTACGCGCTTTTAGCTCGCGCTGGTGTGCGACACATCACCGTGTTCAACCAACTCAGCGACGAGGAGCTACGCGAACGGATTGATCCGACGAGCGAAGCCGAGTGGGAAACCATTCCCAAGCAATTGCCGTTCATCGTGATTGTGGCCGACGAAATCGCGGACCTCATGATGACCGCCGGCAAGGACGTGGAACAGCACATTATCCGCCTCGCGCAAAAGAGCCGGGCCGTGGGCATCCATCTCATCCTCGCCACGCAGAAACCAACGGTGGACGTCATCACGGGCCTCATAAAATCAAATCTCCCCGCGCGGATCGCCTTCCAAGTCGCCAGCCGCACCGACAGCCGCGTCGTGCTGGATGAAATGGGTGCCGACAAGCTGCTTGGGAACGGCGATATGCTTTTCCTCTCGCCGGGCACGAGCCAGTTGCTCCGTGGCCAGGGAACGTATCTTTCCGATGACGAAATCACGCGCGTGGTCGACTTCGTGGGGACCGACGCACCGCAATTCGCCAAGGAATTGATCGAGCTCAAGACAAAGGACGAAGACGAAGTCCTGGAACCAGGCCAACTCAAGAACCGCGACGAGCTTTACGAAGCAGCCGTCGACATCGTGGTCCGCGAACGCCGCGGCAGTGTGTCGCTGCTCCAACGCTGCCTGGGGATCGGCTACGGCCGCGCGGCCCGACTGATCGACTTCATGGCCGAAGACGGCATCGTCGGCGAGTATAATGGCTCGCAAGCACGCGAGGTGGCGATCTCGATTGAAGATTGGGAAGCCATGCAATCCGGCAGCGCCTCCGCAGCGGAAGCCGCCGCTCCCCCCAAACCGCGCCGCATCAACAAAGTCCTCCCCGGCACGGACGAGCCGAGCGACATCGAAGAAACTGACCATTTTGAAGAGGAGACCGCCGAAGACCCCTCCGATCTCGAATACGAAATCGAGGACGAAGCCAAAGGCGAGCCCGCTTCAGCGGGCGGTGACGCAGACACTGACGATAACGATGAAGAAGAATACGAGTACGAAGAAGAATCCGATGCAGAAGAGGACGAGGACGAGGAAGAATCCGACGACGAAGACCTCTGGGAGGACGAGTCCGAGGAAGAAGATGATAATCTCGCTGAAACAGCCTAAGTCCTGAAAAGGCATACACTTAGGCATACCAGGAGCACTTAGAGTCTATCCGGAAACTGATCTGGTCGTAATTCCTGATTTCGGCGATGGTTGGCGTTTTCCTCTCACGCAAAGGAGTGCGCTGGATGTCGACCA
>JAWXAV010000141.1:0-85528 GCA_034439695.1 Bythopirellula sp.
GATCCATGGATCAACCCACGAAATCTCCTGAAGAAACATTAATTACCTCTGCTCCCTCCTGTTCAATGAATTTTGGTTGCGGCCAAAGGCCGCGCTGGGTTTTTCGTGGCCATCCTCCTATCGCGAGAAATTCGCGCCTCGGTGTGGCATCAAAATCATGAACCGCGCGGCCAAAACTAGCGGCTAAAATTGGCCACCCGTTTGTGTTAAAATCAGCAACGCGCCAAACTAGGTTTAGGCACCGGTTCCTTGAAATTTGGTTAGAATGGCATACTACATGTTGTATGCCTCGTCCCAACGACAAAAAAATCGCACGCTTTTTCTCCCCAA
This sequence comes from Bythopirellula sp., assembly GCA_034439695.1. Lineage (GTDB taxonomy): Bacteria > Planctomycetota > Planctomycetia > Pirellulales > Lacipirellulaceae > Bythopirellula. Next base: position 331 of record JAWXAV010000141.1, read on the forward strand.
AACACATCATCTAGTGGGTCTGGCCAGATCACCTACTGCCAGTAGACATTTTCGGTCGCCGCCGCACCCCTGGGCCGAGGGGTGCCACAACATCTTGTGTTTCCCACCCGGTCGGAAAAAAATGAGCGCGGTTTAGCGTTAAAAAGCTGTTAGCAGTCTGCTATTAGCTCGAAAAAAGCCGCGGGCAGAATTTCTGCCCGCGGCTTGCTGTTTCATGCCGTGCGACTCGTTGAGTCGCGGCTAGGTGCCAAATTCGGGACGGCGGCGGCCGAGTTGATTTTGCAACCGCTGCACGATCGCGCTGTGCATTTGGCTCACCCGGCTTTCGCTCAGATCGAGCGTCGAGCCGATTTCCTTCATCGTCATCTCTTCGTAGTAGTAGAGAATGATGATCAGCCGTTCGTTGCGATTGAGGCCCTTGGTGACGAGCCGCATGAGGTCGGATTTTTGAATCCGCCGTGTGGGATCCTCGCCCTTCTTGTCTTCAAGAATGTCGATCTCGCGGACGTCTTTGTAGCTGTCGGTTTCGTACCACTTCTTGTTCAGACTGATGAGGCCCACCGCGTTCGCGTCGGACATCATCTTTTCGAGTTCTTGCACCGAGATTTCCATCTTCTCGGCCAGTTCGATCTCGGTGGGTGAGCGACCGAGCGAAGCTTCGAGTTGCTTGATTCCTTCGTTGAGCTTGCTCGCCTTCGAACGAACCAAGCGCGGTACCCAGTCCATGCTGCGGAGCTCGTCGAGCATGGCCCCACGAATTCGCGGCACGCAATAGGTCTCGAACTTGACGCCGCGGCCCATGTCGAAGGCTTTGATCGCGTCCATCAGTCCGAAGACACCGGCCGAGATAAGGTCGTCGAGTTCCACACCGTCGGGAAGACGTGACCAAATACGTTCACCATTATATTTGACCAGCGGCAGATAACGCTCGACGAGTCGGTTGCGCAAGTCGCGGCTGCTGGGATTTTTCTTGAACTGCTGCCAAACTTCAGCCATCTCATCATGTGGTTTTGTGACGGCTTCTTCTGGCGCGACGGTCGTTGATACCATGCAATCCTCCGTGATGCTTCCTAAGACCGTCACAATAGCGGCGGTCTAATACGAGAATCCATTCTCGATTGGTTTACTTATGGCCCTAGTGGCTAACGGTATTGGTCGGCGGCGATTAATTTGTCGTGGATGTTTGTTCGGCACCTAATTGGGCGTCGATTTCGGCTTGCATCCGCTGTCGCACGGATTCGTCGATCGTTGCCTCGGCAATCGTCCCGACAATCAATCCCACGGCAGCCAGCAATCCCATCGCGGCCAGGGCTTGGATCATCGTCCCGTCGAACCCCGCACCGTCTTTGATGGCGCGGAAGAGCACGAAGAGCATTCCGACCAGGGCTAAGATGCCGGCATAGGTGCGAGCCACGTGATAAGTCCCCAACGGCCTCAAACTTTCTGCAATCCCGCCATCTTAACGCTTGATTGCAGGCCATCAGACTTTCATAAGTTATCGACAACATGGCATCTCGTGATGAGTTTGTTTGGAAAATTGGAAACATATTTTTCAAAGTTGTTCGTGATGATTCCGTGCGACGAGCGCAGCCGCTTGGGAGTGGGTTGCAAAACGGATGGCTGACGTGCCTGACAGACGATGCGAATACACGCATGTCTGCGAGAGGACGTCCGCCGCTAGCAGTCGCAACGACTGGCGATGGCCGGGAGTGGTTGAGTTGGTGATCTGTGCTGCGCTGCCCACGAGTTTCATCCCGAGGAATTGGCGGCAGGTGGAGCTGAAACCATCGCCAACACGAGTGGCGATGGCCGCGTCGTCGCATTGATTCACGATCAAGCGTAGCTTGCCATCGACATCGCCCCAGGGGGCCATCTTCACAGCGGTGTAGGCATCGCGGATCGCTGCCGAGTCGGTGGTCGTGACCAGCAAGATTTGCATCGCGGCGGTCCACATCCGCTCGACCCAGGGGGACATGCCAGGGCCAGCATCAAGCACGACGATATCCGCATAATTTTGTAAGGTGCGCAACTCGGTAACTAACCGCCGCAGGGAGCGAATGTTCATTTCGGGGAGCGCGCTTGGCGAGTGCGTGGCTGGTAGCAAGTGCAACCCACTGGTGATCGGTTCGAGGACTTCCACTGCCGAGCGGGCACCACTGAGCACTTCGGTAATACCAGCATGAACTTCCGTTTCCAACATGCTGGCCAGCGTGGGATGCAGCAGGTTGCCATCGACCAACACGACTCGCTTGCCAAGTTGGGCCAGCTCTTCCGCCAACCGAAGGGCCACGGTGCTGGTGCCGACGCCAGTTCGCGCACCGCTCACCGTGATCAACGGGACACCCGGCTCGAGGGCCGCGTGTTCCTTGACGGTTTCGCGGACCAGTTGTCGCAATTTGTCGGCTTGGTCGAACATGGGAGGAAGTGGTTAGTGGCTAGAAGTTAGAGGCTAGTTAAAACTTAGAATTTGTTGGGCGAGTGAATGTTTTTGCGCGACTTGGATGTCGTCGGGGACGTTTTGGCCATCGGTGACGTAGCTGATGGGGAGGCCACAGCCGCGTATGACCGAGAGCAAGTTGCCGAGGCCCGTGGCTTCGTCAAGTTTCGTGACGATCATCGACGTGGTGCCAACCGTGGCAAAGCGATTGGCCGTGGTCGTGAGACTTTTGGCACCTCCCGTCGCGCTAAGCACCAAATGCACCTCGGCGGGGTTCGCTTCGGTGAGCATCGCTTTGAGTTCTTGAATCCGCACTTCGTCGCGGGGACTGCGGCCAGCGGTGTCCATCAGCACCAAATCGAGCGACTTCATGCGGGCAATCGCTTCGCGCATCTCGCGAGGGGTGCTCACCACTTCCATGGGAAGATCGATGATCTCCGCGTAGGTGCGGAGTTGCTCGACCGCGGCGATGCGGTAAGTATCGACGGTGATGAGACCGACGGTTTTGTTTTCGCGGAGACGATAGTTGGCGGCGAGCTTGGCGATGGTGGTTGTCTTGCCCACCCCCGTCGGACCCACCAAGGCGACCACGCGACCTTGCCCCGCGGAAGTCTGCAACGGCCCAGAGACATGAATCTCGTTTTCCACAAGTCGCGTCAACTCGGCGCGCATGCTACAGGAGTCATCCAAATCAACGGTCGTCTCGGAGCGCAAATGTTCGATGAATTCTTGGGCGATGCGGTCTTCGAGATCGGCTTCGATCAGGTCGGTGTAGATTTCAAACAAAGCCGCCGGCAGATGTTGCACGGTCGAATCGCTAACGCGATGGTTGAGCTCCGCCGACATAAACCCCAGTTCATCAAGCTCCGTGCCGAGTTGGCGGCGGAAGTCGTCGCGATATTTCTGGCGATAGTCGATTTCTGACGTGGGAGTGGCATGAATCGGTTCAAAACTCACGGCCGGCGTTAGTCGCGACGGTACGTTCGCTTCGCAGGACGCGGCGATTTCGTATTCCTTACCAAAGAACAACCGGCCCAGTAGACCGGCGTGCAACTCGCGCGTATGCAGCACTGTGGCCTCGGGCCCCAACTCATGGCGGACCATGTCGATCGCTTGTTGCATCGATTTTGCTTTGAAAGTTTGGATTTTCATTTTTCGCTACTGCTAGTTATCAGATGCTAAACCAAAAGTCATGATCTGCGTGTCACGGGTGATTTCGTTAAAGCTGAGCACAACGAGTTGGCTCAAGTGATTCTCGGTGATTTGCTTGAGTGCCGCGCGAATTTGCGGGCTCACCAACACAATCGGCGTGTGGTGGGCGGTCGTGAGTTTCGACAGTTCCTTGGCTATCGACTGACAGGTGGCTTCAATCGCTTGCGGCGACATACGGATGAACAGGCCGCGCTCGTTATGCTCGAAGCCAGCACGGATGCGGTCTTCCATCGCGGGATCGAGGGCGATCACATGCAACTGACCTGCTTCGTTACGATACCGTGTGCAAATCTGCCGCGCCAGGCGATGGCGAACATATTCGGCGAGCAAAATCGGGTCTTTGGTGCGATGCGAATAATCGCCGAGTGTTTCCAAAATGGTCGCGAGTTGCCGAATCGGCACCTGTTCGCGCAGCAAGAGTTGCAACACGCCCTGCACTTCCGCCAGCGACATGCTGCTGGGAATCAGTTCATCGACCACCGCAGGTTGGGTTTGCTTGAGTTCGTTAACCAGATGCTTGGTGGAATCACGCGTGAGAATCTCGTCGGCGTGGCGGCGGCAAACTTCGGTGAGATGAGTGGCAAGCACAGCCCCCGGTTCCACGACCGTGTAACCCATCAGTTCGGCCTGATCTTGCAAGCCGGGTAGAATCCAGAGAGCTTCAGTGCCGAACGCAGGATCTTTGGTGGCCATGCCGTCGATCTTGCCGGTGGTCATGCCGGAGTCGATGGCAAGCAAATAACTCGGTTCGAGCCGATCTTGCGCCACGGGCATGTCGGCGATCTTGATGCGATACTCGTTGGGATCAAGACGCATGTTGTCGCGGATGCGGACCTTGGGCATGATGATGCCGACCTCGGCGGCGACGCTTTGCCGCACGCGCTGGATACGTTCGAGCAAGTCACCCCCACGCTTGGGATCGGCCAGTCGAATCAAACCCACGCCGACTTCCACTTCCATCGGATCGACCGTGAGATAATCTTCGATGCGCTCTTCAGAGAGCGGTTTTTTCTGTTGTTCCTCGGCGGCGTCTTGGGTGAGCTTGCGGGCTTCGGATTGCGTCAACATGCGAGCCATGCCCAAGCAAGCGGCGCACATTACTAAGAGCGGCGTGCGCGGCAAATCAGTTGTGACCAGCACCGCCAAAAACCCCGCAGCGACGGCCAGTGCCTGGGGACGCGAGAAAAGTTGCTGCATGAATTCTTGCGGCAGGTTGCTGCTTTTGCTGGAGCGCGTGACAAGCAAGCCCGCAGCCAGCGAAATCAAAAACGCCGGCACCTGGCTCACCAAACCATCGCCGATGGATAGCCGAGTGTACATCGCGGCGGCGTCGGCAATTGGCATGTTGAACTGGACGACGCCAATCACCAAGCCGCCGATCACGTTGATCACCGTGATGATAATGCCGGCAATGGCATCGCCGCGGACGAACTTGCTGGCACCGTCCATCGCTCCGAAGAAGTCGGCCTGCTGAGAGACTTCGCCACGACGGCGTTGGGCTTCCCGTTCGTCGATAATGCCGGCGTTAAGGTCGGCGTCGATCGCCATTTGCTTGCCCGGCATGCCATCCAAGGCAAAACGGGCGGCCACTTCGCTGATGCGAGTGGCACCTTTGGTAATCACGACGAACTGAATCACGATGATAATGATGAAGATAATCGAACCGACAACGATGTTGCCTTCGCCGGCCACGAAATTCGCAAAGGCCGTAACCACGCCACCAGCCGCTTCTTCGCCATCAATGGCAGCGCGGGTGAGAATCAAGCGCGTGGTGGCGACGTTCAGCACCAAGCGGGCGAGTGTCGTGGCAAGTAGCATCGAGGGAAAGATGCTGAATTCGAGCGGCGTTTTGACGTAAATAGTCGTGAGCAACACAATCACGGCGACCGTAATGTTGCCAGCGAGTAGCACATCCAACAGCGCAGTCGGCAACGGCACCAAAATCACCAGCACACTGGTGACGATGCCAATCGGCAGAACGAGATCCTGGCCACGACGGACAATGCCCGCAGCGCCAGACAGCTCTGAAGCCATCCGAGGACTCCGCGATCGAATAAGTTTTGAAGAGATTTGGTAGAAGAGAGGGGCGGATGTTAAGAATTGCGGGTTGTGCTGTCCAGATCGCTCTTACGGCCAGAATTCTTCATGTGAAGTCCTGCTAGCAATGGGGGCGATAAGAACTAAGATCGCCAGGACTCTTTGGTAGCATGGCCCCTTGGGCCGTGTTTCACTGATCTACGTACGGACACGGGCCAGGGGCCCATGCACTATATGAAGCTGCCACGCAAATTCCCGGCCGGCACGTTAGTTGTCATGCTGCTAACGGCACTATGTGTGGGATGCGGACAAGCGGGGGTGGAAACAAAACCCGATTTTCTCGCGGGGTTGGATCCGAAGCTCGTTCAACGCCACGGCCAACTCTATTTTTTGAACGACGTACAAACGGGTTGCCAACTCGCCAAGCAGCGCGGACTGCCCTGCCTGTTTTTCTTCACGGCCGAGTGGTGTACGTTTTGCCATCGCATGGCGGACACGGCGTTTGCTGACTCCAGCGTCGGTGCGTTGGGGCAAAATTTTGTCTGCGTGATGGTCGACGCCGACAGCGAACGAGATTTGTGTGCCTACTTCTCAGTGACCGGGTATCCCACCGTCGAATTCGTCTCGCCACAGGGTCAATCGCTGCATCGACTTGTAGGACAGCAATCGCCCGCGAATCTTGTCGCGGGGATGCAGGCGGCGCTGGGGCGGTTTGCTTGGTTAAGCGACTCGCAATTACGGTAACTTCTAAAATAGCCGCTGGCGCAAGCCCGCGGTTTTCTCTGGGTTCGACCCTAGGCTCGCTCCTACGGATATTGAGCCACTTGTCAGAGCCACTCTTTGGCGCGATACTCACGACATCGATGTGAGTTTCTTCTGGCAAACATATAGGGAGAGGTTTGATGCGGCGTGCCAAGATTAGCATTATCGGAGCGGGAAATGTCGGTGCCACTACGGCCCATTGGTGCGCGGCAGCGGAATTGGGGGACATCGTGCTGCTGGACATTCCTCAAACCGAGGAAATGCCCAAAGGCAAAGCGCTCGATCTCATGCAAGCTTCGCCCGTGATGGGGTTTGATAGCAACATCATCGGTACGACCAACTACGACGACACCAAAGGGAGCGACGTGGTGGTCATCACGGCAGGCATTCCGCGCAAGCCGGGCATGAGCCGCGATGATTTGCTCTCCACCAACGCCAAGATCATGGCGAGCGTGTGCGAGCAAATCAAAAAGACCAGCGAACATGCCGTCGTGATTGTGGTAAGCAACCCGCTCGACGCGATGGTGCAAAAAGCATTGCAAGTCACTGGGTTCGAGCCAAGCCGCGTGTTGGGCCAGGCCGGTGTGTTGGATACGGCCCGCTATCGCACGTTTCTGGCGATGGAACTGGGAGTGAGCGTCGAAGATATTTCGGCGCTCTTAATGGGTGGGCACGGCGACACGATGGTGCCGATTCCTAGTTGCACCTCGGTCGGCGGTATTCCCGTGCAGCAGTTGATCGATCCGAAGCGGCTCGAGGAAATCGTGACCCGCACCCGCAATGGCGGCGCGGAGATCGTGAGCTATCTCAAGACAGGCAGCGCGTATTACGCCCCCGCCGCGGCCACCACGCAAATGGTTGAAGCAGTCGTGCGCGACAAGAAACGGTTGATCCCTTGTGCTGCCTACTGCGACAAGGAATACGGGGTCGGTGGTTATTACGTGGGCGTGCCGGTGATTCTGGGTGCCGCGGGCGTGGAAAAAATTGTTGAACTCAAGCTCACGGCGGAAGAAAAAGCCGCGTTCCAAAAGAGTGTCGATGCCGTGAAAGAGCTCGTCGGCGCGATGGAAAAATTAGCATAAGCAAGAGCTTGCGCATTTTTTCACATCGTTGGGTTTGCCCATAATGGGGTGATCGCACATCGCGTAGGCTTGCGCGAAATCGACCCCCAATGGCGGAATCATGCAGCAAAACTAGGAGTGCTAGCACTCCTCTCCAGCGGCTTTTTTTGCCGTGACGTTGACATTCATTCCCAGGTGGATTACAAACCCGAACGTTACGTCATGCGACGACTGATAAACGTGCCGGACCGGGCACGATGGATAAAGCGTGTCCGAGCAGCTAGCAAGAGCGGCGATTTGCTGACGACACGGGTGTTGGTCATGGATTGATAGCGATGACGTAGCATTGGTTCTGGTCTCTTCCTCAACACCCACCTGCAGTTCAATACCATGCACCGCACGCCGTCGCTGACCCAGACCTTGGTTGCTCCCGGTTCTTCAACGATTGTTAGCAACTGGACGGAGAAGCGCAGAGCCGCACAAACCACCACGCGACGGATGGAATCTTTTCCGCACAGCGTCTTCGCGCCGATCAGCTACGAACCCGGTTACGCCTACCCGCTGATCGTCTGGCTGCACGGCTCCGACAGCAGCGAACTTGAATTACAGCAGGTGATGCCGTTGGTGAGCGTGCGGAATTTTGTCGGCATCGCGCCCCGCGGAACCCGCCGGACGAGCAAGAATCGGCGTGTCTTTGGTTGGCGGCACACAGCCGGTGAAGTGGCCGACGCCTGCCAACAAGTGCGTGAGTGCCTCGACATTGCACGGAACCGATTTCATGTCCATCCGGAGCGGATCTTCGTCGCCGGACGGTGCGACGGGGGGACGATGGCCTTACGCGTCGGGATGGAACACCCGGAACTGTTCGCGGGCGCGATTTCGCTCGGCGGTCGCGTGCCACGTGGCGGCAATGCCTTCCGACGGATTAACGCCGCACGCCGACTCCCCTTGATGCTCTCGGTATCACCCACCGCGCAAGAATTCACGACTCAGCAAGTGATGGATGACTTGCGGCTGCTGCACTGTGGCGGCTTTTCACTCTCTCTGCGACTCTATCCTGAAGGGCAAACTCTCACAGATACCATGTTCGCGGACATGAACGTCTGGCTGATGGAGTCATTCTGCCCCACCGTGGTGTCCGCTAGCTAGAGCGCGGAGTTCGGTGATTTCTTTGTTTTGCTGAGCAAGCTTGTCATTCCCAGCGAAATTTCATTCCTGCGTAGGCGGGAATCCAGTCTTGGTGGTCGCCCTTCTAGGTTCCCGCCTGCGCGGGAATGACGTACGAATCGCTATCAGTTCAACGTGGATTGACAGCCGTTCCCGTATTTCAGTACAAGCACCCCGCGTTTCTCTCGTGAGAGGCTGCGCAAGCGCGTGCGCATGAATACACCCCGTGAGTTGTCGGATCAACGATGGATAGTAAGCAACTCCCCAACACTGCCGGCAATGACGTTGCTCCGCAACGTAAGACCGGCAAGCTGCGCGCGACGCTCATGGGCACATTGGCCTTATTTGTGCTTGTCGGTACTTTTGGGTTGTGGAGTTACGTGGGCCATGTCGCCGTGCTGGACGAAAACCCGATCTCGCTCGCGATGGCCTTTGAAGCACTCAACCAAAAGAAATACGAAGAAGCCCGCCTGCTCATCAATCGTTTACAACGACAGTCAAATGACGCCGATATAGGTACCTCGCTCTTCGTGCTGGGGGCAGTTAAGTCCCATCAAGCCGATGAGGAATGGTCGGTCGAACGCCAGCGGGCAACACATCTTGTCGCGGCGCGCTATCTGCAGAAAGCGCGCGAGATCGGCGTACCTCCCAAGCGTGAAAAGGAACTGCTGTACCTCTTGGGCCGCAGCTTGATTTATGGCAATCAATCCAGGCAAGGCATTGCGATATTGCGCGAATCGCTGGCCGGCAATGAACAGCCCCCGGCTGAGGTGCATCGACTGCTCACGGAAGCCTATTTGAATTTGCCTAATCCGAATTTGAATTTGGCCCTAGAGAACAATGAGGCCTTGCTCGCGAACAACACAGTGACGCCTGAATTGCGCTCGGAGGCCGTGCTGACCCGCATTTCGATTTTCACTCGGCTGGGTCGGCTCACCGAAGCCCAAGAACTCGTGGACACGATCAGTGACGACGGCCCGCTGCAGGCTCGCAAGGAATTGCTCTCGGGCCAGATCACGCTTGCCGGCGCGAGGACTCTCGAGGAAGCTTCCTACGAGCAGACGGCACTCGTCGAAAACGCACTGGTTCAACTGCGAGAGGCGGAACGACTCGACAATAAGAAGGGGGAAATCTCGCGACAGGCGATGGTCTTGATTGGCCAGTGCTATGAAATGCGTAACGATCCCTACTCGGCCATCGAGCAATACGAAGCGGTCGGCAACCGGTACGGCGATACGCCAGAGAGTATCGTCGCCACACTCACTAAGGCTCGACTGGCCCAGGTAGCAAATAATACCGAAAAAGCGCTCGTGGGTTATCGCGCGGTTTTGGAATCGATTGGCGATCCCACTACCTACATGAATCCGCTCCTGAGCTTGGCACAATTGCGCTCGCAATTCCTCGCGGCGCATGCCCTTTTTCTGAAGAGCCGCCAGTTTGAAGAAGCGATGGGACTGGTGGAACATTTGCCCGCCCTGTTCGGTCCGACGACCGTCACAGAACTGAAAGCCAAAACGCATGTAGCCTGGGGTGAGTCGTGTCTAGCCAAGGCCGCCGATGCCCAACGATATCATTCCATAGAATCGCAAAAAACCGAAGGCCGCTATCATTTTCGTGCCGCTGGGCGGGCTTTCCAAACCCTGGCTGAATTGCGTTTCGCGACGAAGCACTACACCGACGATTTGTGGGCAACGGTGGAGAACTATTTTCGTGGCCAGAGCTACACACACACCGGTTTGGTGCTCGACGACTACCTGCATAATGAAGCCACCACGAGGCGGGCCCTGGCCTTGCTGCGTTACGGTCAATCGAAACTTGCGACCGGCAAAACTCAAGAAGCGATAGCCGCCCTGGAGGAGTGCATTGAAATGCATCCTCGCGATCCCAACATTTACGCCGCGCGCGTGGAATGTGCCAAGGCTTATCTTCTGGCCAGCAAACCCAAACAGGCGGAACAACTGCTGATCGCCAACCTCACTGGCGAAACGCTGACCCCGGCCAGTACGGAATGGCGCGATTCGCTGTTCTTGTTGGGGGACCAGTTGCACGAAGACGGCAAATACACGGAAGCCATCGTCAAGCTGGAAGAAGCCGTCGCGCGTTACCCCGAAGCACCACAGGCACTCCTGGCTCGGTATACGATCGCCCGAGCGTTTCACAGCGCCGCCGAAGAGCCAGCGCAAAAAGCACGCGAGGCCAAGACCGAAAACGAACGCCAAAAGAATCGCAAGCTACGTGATCAGAATTACGAAGCGGCCCTCAGAACCTACCTGGACGTGCAGCGGCGGATCACGCTTGAAGGCCGCAATGTGGAGTCGGCGCTCACGAAGACTCTGCTGCGCAATTGTTACATGATGCAAGGTTCGGTGCTGTTTCAACTACGTCGTTATGAAGAAGCTCGTAAGGCTTACGCGAATGTGTCAACGCTGTATCAACACGAGCCGTTTGTACTCGAAAGTTTCGTGCATATCGCCAATTGTTGGCATCGTTTGAATCAAGAATTAAACGCCCGGCAGACAATCGCCCAGGCGAAGCTGGTTTTAGAACGTTTGCCGACCGACGCGAAGTTCGAGGAATCAACCAACTTCAGTCGGCAGCAATGGGCGCTACTGCTCGACGAAATGGCGAAATGGTGAATTGTGTTTTCCCCCTGCTAAGACTGTGAATACCGTGTCCAACCTGACCACTAACAAACTGGCTGAGCTAATCGCCCAACGGCATACGTGCTTGGTGCAGATGCACAAGTTGGGCGTAAAGCAAGCAGAGCTGGTGACTATGGGTGAGATGGGCGCGCTGTTGCGGTTGCTGTCGGTGAAGAATCAATTGATCGCGGCGTTACAAGCGACGGAACAACAGTTGGCTCCCTTTCACGAACAAGATCCAGAGCGGCGAACGTGGTCGAGTCAAGCTGAGCGTGAGCGCTGTGCTCGGCAAGCTGCCGAATGTCAAACGATGCTCGCTGAGATTATGGACATGGAACGCCACAACGAACTGAAAATGACGGAGCGCCGCGACCTCGTGGCCAGTCAATTGCAAGCCGCGCAATCGGCCAGCACCGCGCGACGGGCTTACCAAGTCCATCAACGACAATCATCCAAGCCACTGGCCTACGACACGGATCATTCCCTGACGACCCAACTCGACTTGCAATCCGAAGTCTAAAATCCCGAGACCCGGTTAAACCATGAATTCCCAAATCGATGAAAAGCCAAGCCTGCGACTTGTCCTAGCAGACGACTTTGCCAGCGACGATCTGCCGGAGTTGGCCGAAGGTTGCAGTTTGGAAACTGTGCTGGCCGCGTGGCACGAAGCGACCGTGCGTCTGCAAGAAACGCATGAGTTGCTCCAAGGTGAAGTACGGCGGCTCACGGATGAACTCGAAGTCAAAAACAAGCAACTGGCATTGCAAAATCGCCTGGCCGACCTGGGACGGATGGCCTCACACGTCGCCCATGAAGTTCGCAACAGTTTGGTTCCCGTCACCCTGTACATGGACTTGCTCAAACGCCGACTCACCACCGACGGTGAGAGCATGGACATCCTGACCAAAATCGAGGCAGGGTTTATCGCCCTGGATGTTACCGTGAACGATCTCTTGAATTTCACCTCGCATCGCGAGCCGCGTTGGCAGTCATTCGCCGCATTGGATTTGGTCCGCGAAGTGTGCGACGCGTTGGGTCCGCAACTCAAGGCTCAGGCGATTCGCGTGGACCTGGAGGTTTCGCCGTCGGTGCGAGTCAATGCCGACCGTGAAATGCTCCGACGGGCCGTGTTGAATCTCGCGCTCAATGCCTTGGACGCGATGAGCGACGGCGGCGAATTGGTGATCACCGCGTTCGACGGACCGCGTGGCTTCGTCATGGAAGTTGCCGACAGCGGACAGGGACTGAGCCAAAATCATTTGGGAAAAGTGTTCGAGCCGTTTTTCACCACCAAGAGCAATGGCACGGGGTTGGGATTGGCCATCGTACAGAGGATTGCCGAGGCCCACGGTGGTCGCGTGACGGCGTGCAATTGCCCCGAAGGTGGCGCGGCGTTCACGATTGAGTTGCCCCAAAGTCAGGTTCACTTTCAAACCAAGCGGATGGCGGCATAATGGCGCACGCAAAGGCCAAAACAAAGCGACGGGTGTTGGTGGTCGACGATCACGCGGCAGCGCGAGAATCGGTCGCCGACGTGCTGCGCCACGTGGGCTACGAAGTCACCGGCTCGTCGAGTGCAAGTGAAGCCCTGGGCCTGCTGAGCCGGCAAGAGTTTCAAGTGATTATCACCGACCTGCAAATGCCCGGCATGGATGGGCTCGAGTTCATTCGCCAAATCCATCATCGCGGGTTGATGGCGCAAGTCATCATGGTCACGGCCCACGCGACGATTGCTTCGGCCGTGGAAGCGATGCGTTACGGGGCATTCGATTATCTGGAAAAACCGTTCAATGCCACGCAGCTCGAGGCCACCGTGGGTCGAGCGCTCGAACGGGGCCAGTTGTTGCTGCCCGAAGAGCAACACGCGGAATCACAGCTCGCCGACGGCGAAATCCCGGGACTGGTTGGCACCAGCCGAGCGATGCAGCAGTTGCGCACTCGGCTTGCTCAAGTCGCGCCCACTGACGAAACGGTGCTGATCTGCGGGGAAAGCGGAACGGGTAAGGAATTGGTCGCGCGGGGGATTCATCGCTTAAGCAAACGGACCAAGGGTCCGCTGGTGAGCCTCAACTGCCCTGCCCTCTCGCCGCAACTCACCGAGAGCGAGCTGTTCGGCCATCGCCGCGGAGCGTTCACGGGGGCCGACGATGATCGGATCGGCCGCTTTGAAATGGCCGAGAACGGCACGATCCTGCTGGACGAAATCACGGAAATTGATCTGGGGTTACAAGCCAAATTGTTGCGTGTGTTGCAGGAGCGGAATTTCGAGCGCGTGGGGTGCAGCAAAACCCGGGCAGCGAATGTGCGGGTGCTCGCCAGCACCAACCGCGACTTGGCCAAGGAAGTGGCTAACGGTCGTTTTCGCCAAGATTTGTATTACCGTCTGGCGGTGGTGCCGTTGGTCTTGCCGCCGCTACGGGAGCGTGATGACGATGTGCATCTACTCACCGACTTTTTTCTGGAACGTGCCGCCAAGCGGTTGGAACGCACAATCTGCACACTCACCGATGACGTGCGGGATCTTTTTGCGGCCTACCACTGGCCCGGCAACGTGCGTGAGTTGGAAAACATCGTCACGCGGGCCTGCGTGCTCAACGATGGACGACCGATTAGCGCAGTCGAACTGCGGCCCTGGCTAGAACAACCGGAAACCGTTGATTATCGTCGCCCAGCGACTTTGCCGGTGGGAACGACCCTCGAAGACATGGAACGGCAGATGATCGTGGCAACCCTCGAACACTTCCAAGGACATCGGGCACGCACGGCAGAAGCCTTGGGAATCGGTCTGCGCACCTTGAGCGGCAAGCTGCGTTCGTATGGTTACGCACCGCACGCGAAGGATTTTAGTGAGCCGACCAGCAATCGGCAAAATCTGCCGATTCCTTCGGCAATGGTTGCCGGATTACAAGTGAGGCAGTCGGCGTAAAGTGCGCAGGAAACAAAGAGTGAGCAGAACAGAAAACAACTGAATTGGACGGAAACAGGGATAGTTAGTAACAACGGAAAATCTGCGAATCGGAACTTAGGTTGTTCACGGCACGCCGGTTGCTTGCGTGCCTCATAATGGAATGAATGGGGCGTTTGGGTGCCCACGAGGAAACAATGCTGTCGAACATGTTTGATTCGTCGTCGCTGCCGGTGCTCGAGCAAGTCGTGAACTTCACGCAAGCTCGGCACGGCGTGCTGGCAGGCAACATTGCGAACATAGACACGCCCGGCTACAAGTCCCGGGATTTGTCGGTCGACACGTTTCAGTCGCGGCTCAAGGAAGCAGTTGAGGCGCGTCAGCGCGCTGCCGAATCGCCGACCTATGAGATCAACGCGGAACTCGCCGGCAAACCGACTGGCACCGGCAGCGAGAATTGGGGACAGGTCCGCGAAGTTGCGGACGACATTTTATTTCACGACGATCACAACGTGAGTTTAGAAACGCAAGTGACCGAGATCACCAAGAACCAATCACAACACAACTTGGCTTTGACGATTATGAACGCCCAGTTCCGGCTGCTGCGAGCAGCAGTTACGGAACGGGTGTAGACAGTTTTAGAGAATGACGTTTTCCAGTTCCAAGGGGGTAAAAATCTTGGATACCGGAAGGAATCAAACAATTATGTACACAGCATTCGATGTCAGCACGAGTGGTTTGGTCGCGCAGCGGACACGGCTGGATGCGATCTCGTCGAACTTGGCCAACATCTCGACGACGCGCAACGAAGCCGGAGAAGTGCAACCCTATACGCCGCGCTTTGTCATTTTCCAGACCGACGAAGACATCCAAACAAATGGTGGCGGACAAGGCGTGAAGGTCGATCGCGTGGAATATTCCAAGGTCGAACCCAACATGAAATACGAACCGGGCCACCCCGACGCGAACGCCGAGGGCTACGTGGCTTACCCGAACATCGACATGACAACGGAATTCGTCGACGCTCTGGGAGCTACGCGGGCTTACGAGGCGAACATCGGCGTGATTGAAGTTTCCAAAGATATAAGTAATCGGACGTTGCAGATTTTGGCTTAAAAATATGCGTCATTCCCGCGCAGGCGGGAACCCAGAACTGATGCATCAGACTAGATTCCCGCCTGCGTGGGAATGACGAATAGCAAGAAAGGAATTGTTGTCTGACGAGTTGACGTAGGATCGCACGTTGGGGGGCCAACGCCGACAACTACCGAGCCATGAGTGCCATTACCCCCGCACAACTGTTTGCCCAACAGGCGACAAGCGCGCCAGCGATGGCGAGCAAACCCGCCGGAGATACCCCGTCGTTTAAGGACATGTTGGTCGATTCGATTCGCGATGTGAATTCGATGCAGCAGCAGGCTGATCAGGCCGTCGAAACGATGATGACCGGCGGAGAGGCGGACCCGGCGGAAGTTTTAACCGCAGTACAAAAGGCGGACCTCGCGTTTCGATTGATGATGCAGATGCGCAACAAGCTGATGCAGGTGTACCAAGAGGTGCGGGATATAAGGGTTTAGTGTGAGTGGTGGGTAGTTAGTGGTGAGTAGATAAAGAACGAAAACTTTTGAGGTCCATGGATGGATTTCTTGAATCAAGCATTTGCCCAGATCCGTGATCTGTTTTTGTCGATGACCCCCGCGGCGCGGGTGACTTCCGCGCTGTTGGTGGGCGTGATCGGCGTGAGTCTGGGGTTCCTCGTGCAGCAAAACGGTGCCGGGCCGGACGACTATTTGTTCAATGGCGAATCGCTGCGACCGGCGGATGCTGATCGCGTGGAAGCCGCGATTGCCCAAGCGGGCCTCAATGGCTGGCAGCGTGACGGCAATCGCATCAAGGTGCCGCGGGGTCAGATGGCGGAATACTTGGGCGCGGTGGCCGATGCCGGGGCGCTGCCACCCAATCACGATTCCATCATCAACGAAGCCCTCGACTTGGGGCCGTTTGTGGATGACAAAACCCGCCGTGAACGCTTGAAGGCCGCTCGGGAACAGCAGCTTTCGATGATTATTCGTTCGATGGACGGCATTGAAGACGCGAAGGTGATTTACGATGTCACCCAAGCGAGTGGCCTCTCGCGCACGAGTAAAGCTAGCGCGACGGTAAGCATCCGCCCTCAATCGGGCCAACCCCTCGACCCCCAACGCTCGAAACTCATTCGCAAGGCCGTGGCCGGCGCGATCGCTAATCTCAGCCTGGAAGACGTGGTGGTCATCAACTTGGGCGACGGCACGACGATTGGTGATGATATCTCGCCCGAATCTTTTGACACGCCTTACTTCCAACATCGGGTCGCCTTTGAACGGCAAATCCAGAGCAAAATCGAGCAACTGCTCGCTCACATCCCAGGTGTGCAGGTGCAAGTCACGGCGGAATTGAGTCCGACGTTGACCTCGGAAACTCGCACCGTGGCGTCGGAAGGCGAGGCGACGGCCCTGCGTGAATCGAACCAAGAAAAGATTATCGATACGCAACATCTGAACAACGGTGGTCGGCCCGGTTTGATTGCCCAAGGCCCCGGCCGGGGTAACGAGCCCGTGAACGAAGTCACGGTCAAGAATACCGAGTCGGACACACAGTCGGAACAAAACTATTTTGTTCCGACCAAGGATGAGTTGCAAACGCAAGCAGGACTGGTGCCCGAACATGTGCGGGCCGCCGTGTCGGTGCCCACGAGTTATCTCATCTCGATGTACCGCGAACAGCAACGACGCAAGGGAGAGGATCCCAACCAACCCTTACCAGCGGATATTAGCTCGACCTTGGAAGGTTTTCGCAAGCAAGTTGTTGACGATGTGAAGGGCGTTGTCGTGCCACTCTTGCCCAAGGAACTCGCGCAGAACAATTTTTCGGACGTGGCCGTCTCCTTCTTTGAAACGCTCACCCCCGAGCCGATTGAAGTTCCCTCGCTGGGGAACAATGCGATGGTCTGGGCCAGCCAGAATTTCAACACGCTGACGATGGCCGGCGTGGCGTTGTTTGGTTTGGTGATGTTGCGTTCGCTGGTGAAAGGCATCCCCACTCCCGATCCGCTCGCCGCGCCGTCTGCACCGGCACTCGCGCTCGTGGGGGGTGGTTCGGCTGGTGAGAGCAACATTGAGACCAATGAGGAAGCAGAGAGCGAAAATGCAGGGCGGCCGCGCTTGAAATTGAAAAAGGGCACGAATCTCCGCGACGAGCTCACGGCCATCGTCAAGGAAGATCCCGATTCCGCCGCAGCCATCTTGCGAACCTGGATTTCTAACGCCGGTTAATGATTGAAACAAGCATCATGAACACGACACACGACAAAAGCTTGCGTAAAGTTGCCATTCTGGTCGCCAGTCTCGATGAGACTTGGAGCGAACGGATTCTCGCGAGCTTGCCCCCCCAGCAGGCGCGAAGCGTACGTCAACAGGTGGATCAACTCACGGATGTCGATCCCGACGAGCAGCGTGAGATCGTGGCCGAGTTTCGGCAAAGTTTGGTGCAGCCCCGAGAACAAAATTCAACGGGGGTCGAACTCGACGCCTCGCTGCAAGAGCGGATCGATCACGACGATTATGCGCCCGCCAGAATGAAACGGCATGTCCCGTTAGAAGCGGTTTCGGCGGGCGAAGCCGCCTATTTGGTGGAAATGCTGCAAGGTGAAAGCTCGCAAACCGTGGCAGTGGTATTGTCGCGATTGGATGCCGACCGTGCCGCTGAACTGTTGAGTCATTTTGCTCCCGCGCAACAAGCCGACATTCTCGAACGCTTGGGAGAACTCGACTCGACCGATGAGCAGTCGGTCCGCGTGGTCGAAGCACAGGTTGCACAGTGGCTCACGGCTCAACGCCGTCGCAAGGAGAGGATGACCGCGGGGCGGGAAATGGTCGAGCAGATCATGAGCCGTACTTCAGGGCGCACAGGGCTGAGCGAAGCCACCGTGATTGCCGCGCGTTTACCTCAGCCGACTTCGGCCATCGCCAGCGAATATCGCCAAGCAGCGAAACGCGAAGTGCTGTTTCCCCAGGTTCGCTATGAGCGGGTTTCTCCAGCCCCTAAAAATACTTCTCCGCCGAATCCGTTCGCCGACCTCACATCAAGTGAATGTTTGGCTCGCCTGGAAAAGTTAACGGATAGCACTTTGCTGGCCGCGCTCACCCACTGCGAAGCCCAGGTTGTGTCGCTCGCCTTGTTGGGAGTGAGCGAGAAACTGCTTAAGCGGGTTTTGCGTGGGCTGAATCGCCACGAGGCGAAACAGTTCCGCCAACAACTCCGCGACATGGGTCCAACACGAATTAGCGACATTCTCGCCGCACAACAAGAAGTTCTCCGTACCGTCGACCAACTCCGTTGAACTAAGAACAAAAAACATGGCCACGATCATCAAAACAGAAACTCAGGCACATCCCACTGGCACGCCGCTGCGGCGCGTGGCCTACGATCTGCGCGATTTCTCTGGTCAGGCCGACGACTATTTGGATCGTGTGCGCGGCGAGGCAGCCAAGATTGTGCTGCAAGCCAAGCAAGAGGCCGAGAAGATTCGCTCGCAAGCTGAGCAAGCGGGTCGCCGGGCCGCCGAAGAGGCGATTGAGAAAATCCTGGACGATAAGGTCGCCCAGCAAATGCGCACGGTGACTCCAGCCCTCCAAAATGCCGTGGCGCAGATTGTTGATTCGCAAGCCGATTGGCAACGGCATTGGGAAAAGTCGATTGTTAAGCTTGCTTGTGCGTTTGCCAAACGTATCGTCCGGCGGGAATTACAACAACAACCCGAGATCGCGCTGGAATGGATTCGCGAAGCCCTGCAACTGGCCAGCGGAGCCGCGGAAATCACCTTGCGGCTGCATCCCCACGATCTGGTGACGCTGCGGAGTCAAGTCGAGCAACTCGCCGCAGTATTTTCACCGGCGGCACCAGCACGGATTGTGGGCGACGAAACGATTTCCCTGGGGGGGTGCCGACTGGAAACGCAGTTCGGCAGCATTGACCAACAATTGGAAACGCAATTGGCGCGAATCAGCGAGGAACTGAGCTGATTTCGTCAGCCATCGACCATGAACACCATCGCCCCAGAATTACTCGATTCCGCAGTGCTGGCCGGGCTTACCGGCAGCGTGGCGCAAACCGTTGGCTTGACCGCGGCGGTGGCGGATTTTCCCGCGCCAGTGGGAGCCTTGGTCGCAATCGAAAAACAATCGGGCGCAACCGTCGAAGCCGAAGTGGTTGGCTTTCGCGATAAGCTCACCTTGGTCATGCCGCACAGCAGCCTCGAAGGCGTGCGCCGTGGCAGTCCCGTCACGCTGATACGCACCACGCGAACATTGAGTGTCGGTGATGCCCTGCTTGGCCGCGTAATTGATGCCCGGGGTCAGTGCATTGATGGCCGGCCACAACCGCTACTCACTTCGCGCCGTGCTTTGAAAAGCGAACCGATCCCCGCGACCTTGCGGCCACGGATTGACGAACCGCTTGCCACGGGCGTGCGCGCGATTGATGGCTTGCTCACCTGTGGACGCGGCCAACGCTTGGGCATCTTTGCCGGTTCGGGTGTTGGTAAGAGTGTGCTCATGGGCATGATGGGCCGTTACACTGATGCCGACGTGTCGGTGATCGCGCTCATTGGCGAACGGGGCCGTGAAGTTAATGAATTTATTGAACGAGAATTGGGTGCCGAGGGAATCGCGCGAAGCGTAATCGTGGTGGCCACGAGCGATGACCCCGCGCTCTTGCGAATTCAAGCCGCCTACGCGGCAACCACCATTGCCGAATACTTCCGCGATGCCGGCAAGGACGTGCTGCTCATCATGGACTCGATCACGCGGTTTGCGCTCGCGCAGCGCGAGATCGGGCTCTCGGCCGGTGAACCCCCCACGACGCGCGGGTTTCCTCCGTCGGTGTTCAATTTGCTCCCCAAATTGGTGGAACGCGCGGGCCGCACGCCAAGCGGCAGTATCACGGCATTTTACTCCGTGTTGGTGGAAGGCGACGACGAAAACGAACCGGTCGCCGACACCATGCGTGGTTTGCTCGATGGGCATGTGTGGCTCTCGCGGCGGTTGGCCGAGCGCGGCCATTTCCCGGCCATCGACGTACTGCGGAGCATCAGTCGATTGATGAACGACGTCACCCCAAGCGAGTATCGGCTTGCCGCTCAGATGGTGCGGAAGATGCTCGCGGTGCTGCAAGAGAATGATGACCTGCTCGCGATCGGTGCCTATCGGCGGGGAACGAATCGTGAACTCGACGTGGCGGTAGCGATGAAGAATGAAATTCATGCACTGCTGCGACAAGCGGTGGAGCATCAACAACCGCTCGCTGAAATTCACGCGAACGTACAGAAATTGGTGCAGCAATGTGCCACGCAATTGAAAGGTCCGGCTGTCGCGGCCCAACCGGCTTAGCAACACGAACAATCAATCATGGCAAAATTCCGCTTCCGATTAGCGACCCTGCAAAAGCTCCGCGAGATACAGCGCGACGAGTTGCGGTCGAAGCTCGCCGAAGCGGTGCAGGCCCACCAGATTCTCGAAGAAGAACTCGCCCACGTGACAACCGATATCGCCAACTTGCAAGCCATGCGGCGGCAGGCCGTCACGAGTGGCCAAGTCAACGTTGAGCCGCTGTTGGAAGCACAGCGCTATCACGGGGTGCTGCTGGCCCAACAGGCCACCATGCAGGAGCAAACTCGTTTGCTCACGGCTGAAGTCGAGCGGCGGCGAGTGGCCGTGGTCGAAGCTGATCGGCAAGTGAAAGTGCTGGAAAAGCTGCACGAGCGTAAGCTCGACGAATTCCGTCAGGACCAGCAGCGAGCCGAAGTCAAGGTGCTCGATGAAGTCGCGGCCCGTTGTGGCGGGGAGGTTAATCCATGGCTGGCTTAATCCGCATTCTCTTTCCGCTGGTGGGATTCTTCTGCACGGCCACGGTCGTAACGGGACTGGCGAGCTACGGCTATTTGCGTCACTCGGGCACGCTCGACGACGACAAGATTTTTCGCATCGTTGCCCTCCTGCACGACGTTGATTTGGAAAAGATCGCGGAACAAAACTCAGCCAAAGAGCCCGACGTGCCTCCGGAGGAAGTTTCCTACGAACAGGGCCAAGAACAGTTACAAGTTGTCACGTTGCATCTGCAATCCAAAAAAGATTATCTCGACAAGCAGCTTGCCGATTTTGAGACCACCTTTCGTCTACTCAACACGCAAGACGCGCGGCTCCAGGGCTTTCAGAAAGAAGTCGAGCACTATCTGAACAAAGTCAAAGAAGAAGCGGAGAGCGATGGATTGCTCGCGGTGCGGAACCAGTTGCAGAACTTGATTCCGAAGAAGCAAGCGAAGCCACTCTTGATTCGCATGATCAAAGATGAACAAATTAAGGAAGTGATTCTGCTGCTCAACGGCATGCCCGCTAAAAAGCGGAGCGACATCCTCAAGACCTTTGATTCGGCGGAAGACTTGGAA
This sequence comes from Bythopirellula sp., assembly GCA_034439695.1. Classification (GTDB taxonomy): domain Bacteria; phylum Planctomycetota; class Planctomycetia; order Pirellulales; family Lacipirellulaceae; genus Bythopirellula. The sequence continues at coordinate 22,034 of JAWXAV010000141.1, forward strand.
TTGCTGTCTAAAATTCAAGAACAAATGCTCGCCGGCGATCCGATCAAGCCGTTTGTCGAGGAACAGCTCAAGAAGCTGAGCGACATCACCCCTCAGGACAATCAATAACGCGGGTCACGGGATTGGCAAATATGACGTCTTCTAATATCGACACACTGCTAAAGGTTGCCGCGCCGGCCGCGAAGCCGGTTGCGCTGACTCCACCGAGCGATTCCGTGGATGGGTTTGAGAATTATTTGCGTCAGGCTGCTTCAACGAGTTCTGCGCCCGAGAAACCACGCGAAACCGCAAGCGATAAGGTCCGTGACAGACAGCTTTCCGTGAGTGGCCAGGGACAGGGTGCCACGGCGTCGCCGGATGACGAGTCTGCGGAAACGGTGGTCGTCGAACAAAGAGAAGATAACATTGAGAACCAAGCCGCTGTGACGCCGGTGGATGAGGTGATTCTCTCCGTCGCGGCGAGCACGCTAGTTTCTGTCGCGCACGCGGAAGCTGTTGCCGAGGTGGATGTGGTAGTGGAAGAAGTTCTGGTTGAGCCGGTGTTGATTACGGGAGATGCAGTACCGAGCGAGGGCGAAAACCCACTTCCCAGCAAGCAACTTCTCCCAGAGGCTGAAACTGAGGCTGCGACTGTTGAGGACTTGCCGGAAATTGAATCCGAGATAAACACAGAGGTTGGTGACGAGTTGGCGCAGGAGCTCGCTGAAAAAATTGAGTCTGCTGAGCAAAGTGCCGCGAAACCGCAAGCGGAGGTGGTTGAGGCTTCCGTGGCGCAAAAAGTTGTTGCCGATCAACAGCTTGCCGGCGAAAAGAAAACCGACGCCAAGAAAATTGAGAATATCGAGAACAGTGAAGCCAAGACGGCAGATTCTGAAACAAGCCCCGTGGTCGCAAGCACGTTGGAAATTCCTCAGCCCGCAGTGGCGGAGTCGACCGAATTAGCGACTGCCAGTGAGCCCGGTGAAACCAAAGCCAAACTCACTGTTGATTCCCCTGCCCCGATGGCGAATTCGCAAGCTGGTTCTGAGCCAGCGATTCAACCAACCAACAATCTACCTGCGAACAGCGAAGCTGTCGCGACACGCGGAGAAACGGAAACGTCGACCTCCACAATCGATCGCGCGCGGTTCGTGCAGCGGGTGGCCAATGCGTTCCGCTCGGCGCAGCAGAGTGACGGCCCAATTCAAATGCGTTTGAGCCCGCCGGAGTTGGGTTCGCTGCGGATTGAAATCGCCGTGCGGAACGGCGTGCTCTCGGCGAATCTGGAAGCGGAAACCGCCGATGCGCGGCGGCTATTGCTCGACAACCTGCCGGCGCTGCGGCAACGGCTGGCCGAACAAGAGATTCGCATCGACAAGTTTGAAGTCGACATCCGCCGCGATGGCGGGCAGTCGGACGGTCAAGCCAACGCGCGTGAGCAACAGTCCGAGCAGCAAGCGAGTCGCGCAAGCGCGCAAAATCGCCTTCGCCCGACAGCAGCCGTGGAAGTTTTGGCTACGCGTGTGCCTCGTTCGACATCGACAAGTGCCGATGCGGGCCTGGATGTGAGAATTTAACGATCCCCTTTCGGACGCACCGAGAACAGAACCATGTCGCAAATCAACAGCCTCACGAATTCCCTGACGGGCAATAAGTCGGTCGGCAATGCCATCAACGACCTCGACGTGGATGACTTTCTCAAGTTGATGATCGCGGAGCTGCAGAATCAAGACCCTTTGAATCCGATGGAAAACGACCAAATGCTCGCGCAGATCGGTCAGATGCGCGAAATCGCCGCGAGTGAGAGTCTCACGCAGACCCTCGACTCGGTGCTGTTGGGTCAAAATATCTCGAGCTCCACCAACCTCATCGGCGCGGAAATCGATGCGATTTCCGATGACAATCAACGCGTGACGGGCAAGGTGGCGAAAGTTTCGATAGCCGAGGGCGCGCCGAAGTTGCACATCGAAGAACGAGCCGGGGCGAGCCTTTCCGACGAGGACGGCAATTTGGCCGAAGGGAAGTATCGCTACAAGATTGTCTGGGAGGCATCGGATGGCACACTGCTGGGCATCGAAACCACGACGCCGGTGACGGTCGATGCGGACGGCAAATCGGTCATGCTCGCCAACTTGCCGGAAACGACCAAGGGCAAGCAGATTTACCGCACGAAGGTCGGCGGCGAGGGTCAGTACCATTTGGTGGGGAGTTTGAACAACGGCAAAACGGCCAGCTTCCACGACAAAACGGCCGACGAGGATTTGTCGGGGACCGTGCTCAGTCGCACGCCGCGCTATGTCCTCAATGCCGGGCGGAGTTACGAAGTAAGCCTCAGCAACGTCGGCGAGATTCGTCCGCCAGCAACGACCACACCAACGCCGACACCACCTGCGACGACGACAACGACATCAACGCCTGATGAAACAGATACGGCCGGGACAGGCGACACTGAGACCTAAGCAATTGCGGATTTCGGAATCAACTGACCACTAACAACAAACAACTGACCAATAAACGGAGTGTACCATGGGCTTGCAATCGGCATTAAGCACGGCGTTAACCGGGCTGAACGGCGCGGAAACGATCATCGACGTGGCGGGTAACAACATCGCCAACTCGCAAACGGTCGGTTTCAAGGAATCGGGGGTCAATTTTGCGACGCAGTTCCTGCAAACGATCAGCATCGGCTCCGCCCCCAGCAACGGCAATGGTGGTACCAACCCCCGACAAATTGGTCTCGGTGTGAAGGTAGCCGAGATTACACAAGACTTCACGCAAGGGACCATCGAGATCAGCTCGAATCCCTTGGACGTGGCCATTCAGGGAGACGGTTTTTTGATTGTCCAAGGTGGGCAAGGCGAACGGCTTTTTACTCGTAATGGTCAGCTCAAAACGAACCAAAATAATGAAGTGGTCACCATCAGTGGTAACCGCGTGCTCGGTTGGAACGCCGTCGACGGCATCATCGTGCAAGACCTTGTGCCCTTGGTAATTCCCATCGGCGGCAGTGTGGTCAACAAAGTCACCGAGAATGTCAGCTTCAACGGCACACTGAGCCCTAGTTCCGACGTTGGTGTGGGAAATATCATCGAATCAGGTGTGCTCAGTCGAGCCGATATTGAAGTCCCCAACGAAACGGGATTTACCTCAGCTAGTCTGACCGCGACTCCCCCCATTAATGTCAGCGGTATGGTGGGAGGCGGTTCCGCGGGAGCAGGCACAAACTTGACCGCGGGGACGTACCAATACCGCGTGACTTTCGTCGACGGTGCGGGTAACGAAACAGCCGGTTCGTCATCCATCCCAGTGACGTTAGGCACGGCTGACGATGTTGATCTCACGGGAATCCCACAAGCCGACGGCTCAAACTATGTCAGTCGCCGCATTTACCGCACGGCTGCTGATTCCAGCGGACCTTTTTATCTTGCAGGGACCATTGCCGACGCGACGACACAAACATTCACAGACACGACTGACAATACGGCCTTGCTGACAAACGCACCATTGGACACGGCAGAATTAGCAGTCGATAGCGTCTATTCCTATTATGTGACGTATTACAATGCTTCGACTCAGATCGAAACTCGTCCGACAAGCCTCAAAGGGCCTGTGTCGATCAACTCGACGAACCAGCGAATTCGCATTGAAGATATCCCCATCCCCACGGACGCGGGTTTTACGGAGAAGCGGATTTATCGATCCTTGGGCGATGATGCGAGCACGCATTATTTTGTGGAAGCCATTCCCGTGGCTCAAACCGTCTATATGGATTCCACAGCAGATAGTGCCATTGAAATCAACGCGGAAGTCAATCTGGAAGGCCCGGAAATCAACGCCGATACACTTCTGACAGACATTATTCAGCGCAGTGGCACTGATTATGTTCCGCTTTTCAGCGGGGGTGGCACGCTTTCGTTTACGGCAAAGAAAGGAGACATAACGCTTCCTACCAAGGAGTTTACCATCATTGATGGTCCAAATGGTTCAAGAGTGCTTGATTATATGAATTTCATTCAGGAATCGCTCGGCATCAACACCGACGTTCCTAGCGCTCCCACCATCCAAGTTCTTGACGGCAGAATCACGATTCAGGCGAACAAAGGGGAGAAGAACGCGATTCAAATTGGCCCCTCGTCTTTTGTTTTCACACCTACCACGACAGGGCAAAATGAAACAAAGAACCTTGTCTTCGAAGAAACTCAAGAGGCCGCTGGCCAAGGTAGCTCGACGGAGTTTGTCGTCTACGATAGCTTGGGCGTGCCCCTGACTGTGCAGCTTACGACGGTCATCGAAGAGAAAAACGACAGCACAACCGTGTGGCGCTGGTTTGCTACCTCGGGCGATAATGAACCTCTCACGGGAGATAGTACCGTGGTGGGGACGGGACTCATTACCTACGACGACAACGGCGATTATGTCTTGAACAACGACAACGTGACCGTGGTCATTGAACGCAATGCGACCGCTTCGCAATCACCTTTGGACTTTGATCTCGACTTCACACGCTCGAATGGCAAAGAGCAGCAGCAGACCGAAATCAACTTTATATCGCAAGACGGTTTTCCACCAGGCGTGTTAACCGACTTCACCATCACCGAAAGCGGCGAAATTCGTGGCGTGTATAGTAACGGCGTTGGACAAACTTTGGGACAGATTCGCATGGCCCAGTTCATCAACAACACCGGCCTGCAGCAAGTGGGTAACAACTTGTACGCCACCGGCGTGAACTCTGGCGAGCCGCAGTATGGCGATCCTGGTGACGCGGGGTTAGGTTCGCTCACCGCCGGTGCTGTGGAGCTTTCCAACACCGACATCGGGCAAAACCTCATTGAGTTGATTCTCGCCTCGACGCAATATCGTGGCGGCGCGCGGGTGATTACGGCGGTGCAAGAGTTGCTCGATGAACTGCTCGCGCTGCGGCGGTAAGAGAATAACTCTCAGCCATGAGCCTCAAAACCTGAGCTGCGGGCACCGTCGCGCAGCGAGGGTCGGCTAGCGTCGGGTTCTTGGGGAATGCGTCTTGAAGATGAAGAACCCGCGGCTAGCGCCGTGCGGCTCAGTTACAGAGACTCGTGCAATTTTGAGACAACGCCTGATGTTAATCACCCATTAGCGGGGTGGCCAAAAATGGTTCTACAAATTGTGACGGTTTGTGCTATAATGAGGCGCTTTTATTTTATTGATCCACGCTCCGTGTGTGGAATGAAGCTAAACGTCTGACACGAATTTTGAACTGACTTCGCAATTTTTAATCCCAAAACGTGGGGTATTTTGTCACATGCCAAAAAGAATTCACTCTAGGTTTACCGCGAAAAACGAAAATCATGAGTGACAAAATTCAGCAATTTTGCCACGTAAATCGATATTCTCGCGAACGGGACAAAAACCTAATCGAGAGCCGTTGGATGAAACAAAAAATTAGCAAGCTTCAACAAACAAACTAGGTTCCCGCCTGCGCGGGAATGACAACTTCAATGGATATCGCCACGCTCCTAGGAATCGCGGTTGCCGTGTCGTTGATCGTTAGCTCGATCACGCTGGGAGGCGGTTCGTTTGCGGCGTTCCTCGACTTGCCCTCGGCGATGATCGTCTTCGGCGGGGCCATGGCGGCAGCGCTTGTTTCCTTTCCGCTACGCAACTTCGTCGGTGTGTTTCGCGTGGCGGCCAAGGCGCTGTTTTATCGGCTTGATTCCGTACCGCAGCTTGTGGAAGAGATCGTGACCCTCGCGGAAATGGCACGCCGGCATGGACTGTTGTCGCTCGAAACGCGGCTCGGCAAGATTCGTCATCCGTTTCTCGTGCTCGGCGTGCAATTGGTCGTCGACGGCACGCGGCCCGACGTGATGGAGGACATTCTGCGGACCGAACAGGCGGCCGTGGCCCATCGCCACCGCGACGGTAAGGCAGTGCTCGATTGCATGGGCCGCTTCGCGCCGGCTTTCGGCATGATCGGCACGCTGATGGGGCTGGTGATGATGCTCGGCAACATGCGCGACCCGTCCAAGATCGGCTCGGGCATGGCCGTGGCGTTGCTCACCACGCTCTACGGAGCGCTCGCGGCGAATGTGGTGTTCTTGCCCGTGGCCGAGAAGCTGAAGTTCACGAGCAAGCAAGAGCTGCAGCTCATGGAGTTGATTTTACGGGGGATCATGGCCATTCACTCCGGCGAGCATCCCCGCGTGATCGAACAAAAGCTCAGGACGTTCCATCCCGAGCGCTCGCTGAGCGAGATTCGGCCAGTGTTGCGAGAGGAAATACAGCAGGAAAAACGGCACGCGGCGTAACAAAAAGCTTGTTTTGAACCACGACGGCACGACGGACACAACGTAGATTACAAAATTCGTCGTGCTCGTCGTGTCGTTGTGGTTAAATCAATCGAGGCACTGAAAGAACTGTGGCTATCGAAGAAGAAACCGCACCGGGGCTGCCCGAATGGTTCGTCACCTTTGCCGACATGATGTCGCTACTGCTCGCATTTTTTATCATGCTGGTTTCGATGAGCAGCTTTGAAGAACCCAAGCAATTTCAATCGATGATTGCGATGCTGCACGAGCAGTTTGGGCACAATCCCTCGCGAGGGGAAGTGGAACAGAATTTGGTCGTGGCTGCCAGCGCCGACGATGTGCCCGACGTGGGGAAACTGGGTGAGACTTTGCCGGGTGCGGTGATTACATTTGCCGAACTCGCAACCGAGTTGACCGAGGACAACAAACGCGCGCTCCACCAGATCGTACGGCACTTGGGCGAAACCGACGCGACAATTGAAATTCGCGGCCATGCCACGCAGGTGGCGATTGATCCCCGCAGTGGCATTCGCGACGCGTGGGATCTGGCCGACCGACGCTGCCATAGCACGATGGCGTTTCTGATCGAGCAAGGCATCGAACCGAACCGCCTGCGTCTGGCCAATGCGGGGGTAAGCGAACCGCTGTACAACGGGGCCGATGCCGTGCGGCTCCGCGAGAATTCCCGCGTGGAAATCCGGCTCACGCGGGACGGAATGGAAGGTTTTTGACGGTTTTGCGCTTTGTGTCATTCCCGCGTGGGTGGGAACCCAGCAAGCACGTACTACTAGCTTCCCGCCTGCGCGGGAATGACTGGGACTGGTCTCTCGGCAAACGTGTCTCCCTGTTAATTCATAACCTAAACTTTGACGTGCTAATTTTTGAAGTTTATCGGGGCGAGTTAAGAATTCTCGAAGGATAAGATATGTCTGCCGCGACTGCCGCACCCACTGCCGACCATGCGGAAGCACCTGCCGTTAAGAAGCCGGGGTTGATGACCCTTATCAAGGCGTTGGCCGTGGTGTCGGTTTTGGTGTTGTTGCAGTTGGTCGGCGTGTCGATGCTGATGCCTTCCTCGGAGGAAACAGGCAAGATCGCGGAAAAATTGGTGGCCGCCGACGCGGCGCATGAAGCGGAAGAAGCCGAAGGCTCACAGGCCCATACAGAACATAAAGCCACCAAAGAGGGCGCGACCCATGACATGCGCGAGGTCAAGCTGGGTAGCTACCATGTCGTGACTTTTAACACCGACACCGGCACGAGTTTGAACATCGACTTCGAGCTCTACGGTACGGTGCTAGCAAAGGAAGAACCCGAGTTCACCCACTTGTTCGAGGCAAACAAGGTACGTCTGCGGGAACAAATCTTGGTGACGCTCCGCGGCAGCGAAGTTGCCGACCTGAGCGACCCTGACTTGGGCTTGCTGAAACGGCAGATTTTAGAGAAAACCAATCGCACTCTCGGCAAGCCGTTGTTGAGCGAAGCCATCTTTAGTAAGTTTTCGTTCATCGAACGGTAAATTGGTCGATGCTGGTAAGTGTGCCACGACTCTCCGAGTCGTAACATAACGAGTCGGAGACTCGTGTTACTCTGAACTGTGGAAGGATTCCCATGGCGGACGAATCGAACAACGTCAATCAGGATGCGATCGACAACCTCTCGCAAGCTCATCCATCGGGGTCTTCCGCGGTCGATCAGGCGGAAATCGAAGCACTGCTGGCGTCCGGCTCTCAAACGGCACCCGTGAAGCCTTCCATCAGCGCGAAACCGGCTGCTAGCTACGAGGGCGTTTCGCAGGACGACATCGAGTTGTTGCTCAATAAGGCCGAAGCCGCGCTCGCTTCGATAGATTCCAACAAAGACCCGCTGCAAGCACTCCCCATCGGGATGCGGACCTTTGAGTTCGAGAAGTTTCGCGGTACGTCGGCCAATTCCGATGCCGCGACGCTGGAACTGATGCGCGACGTGCAACTCGACATGACCGTCGAATTGGGGCGTACGCACATGCACCTGGAAGACGTACTACAACTCCGCAAGGGGGCCGTGGTGCCGCTCGACAAGCTGGCGGGTGACCTGGCGGATATTTTCGTCAATGGCCGGCTGATTGCACGCGGCGAAGTGTTGGTGCTCAACGACAACTTCTGCATTCGCGTCGCCGAATTGATCGTCGGCGAAGCTGCCTAAACACCGTGCTAGCGTTGTGCTGAATCACAACTGATCTGGCTGATTCTCTTGGCGAATTCTATAAGCCGCACTGCGCCGATCCTTTATTTATTTTCTAGCCGCAGGCGGTAGCCGGCGGTTATCAGTGAACGACGCGGGTCTTGAGGAATTGCTTTTCCATGATCGTTTGGCGAATACTTGTGCGCTCGATTTGCTTGCTGGCCATGCTCGGCATGGGCTGCACTGAACTGCGTGCCCAAGAAGCGACCGAGCCGCAAGTGCTTTTCTCTTATGATCGGAGAGAAATAGCGTCTTCTGTAAATCCGAACAGTGAAGCGGCGAAGACGCAAGCGACCGAGGTTGCGACTCAGAATCGCCAAGCTCAAGAAGCCCCCCCTGCCCCGGTGCCAAAAACGCTAATTCAGCACGATGCGGCATTTGCGCCGGCCACGCACGTTGAGGAACCGATCGCTCAGCAACCGGCTAGAGACTCACGGCGGTTGGCACCGCTCGCGCGTCAAGAACTTTCACCTGGCGAACAACTGGAAAAAACGCCACGCGTCGGACTCCCATTTGAGATTCCCTACATCGATTCCCTCGGCACGGCTGGTACCGGTTTGGTCCTGGTGGTCGGGTTGTTTCTGTTGTGCGTGTCGCTGATGCGCCGCAGTGGACCGAGTCCGTCGGCCCCCCTGCCTCACGATGCAGTGGCGGTGTTGGGTCGCGTCCCGCTCACGCCCAAACAATTTGCGCACCTGCTGCAAGTCGGCAACAAGTTGGTGCTAGTATCAATCACCGGCGACCGCACGGACACGATTACGGAAGTCACCGAACCGGCGGAAGTTGATCGGTTGCTGACTCTCTGCATGAAAGGGAGCAAACAGAGCAGCAGCGTGGAGTTCCAACGGATGCTCTCTCAGATGGCCAAGGAACCGGCAAGAGGGTTTCTTGGTCGAGAAACCGCAACCACCCCCTCACGCATGGCACGTGGGTAACATTTCATCATGAATTTCAACGCGGCAATCCGAGCGCTCGCATTTGCAACCACCTTGATAGTGGTGGGTGATTGTGCGTTTGCACAAACCGCGGCGAGTCCGTCGGCCATCGCACCTGGAAATTTACTGCCTGCCAACTTGGTCCCTGGAAACATTGGCGGTCCGCAGCAGTGGACCAGCCCCGAAGGATTGACTTCGTCGATCCAGATCATGCTGCTGCTCACGGTAGTAAGCCTCGCACCGGCCTTGCTGCTGATGACTACCAGTTTTGTCCGCATCCTTGTAGTGCTTGGCTTATTGCGTCAGGCCATCGGCACGCAGCAACTCCCGCCAAGTCAGGTGATTACCTCGATCGCGCTCTTCATGACGCTGCTGCTCATGACCCCCGTGTGGACCACGGTTTACAACGACGCGATCAAACCGTACTCAGAGAAACAGATCACGATGGAGCAGGCGTGGGAACGCGGCACGGAACCAGTGCGGAAGTTCATGGCCGACCAGATCACGCGCACCGAGAACGACGACGACGTTTATCTGTTCTTGCGGTACATGCCTGAGGAAATCGACGCCAATACAGGTGAGTATCCCGAATATGTGTATTACGGTGCGACCAGCGGCGAGAAGAATGTGCCGCTGCAAGCTCTGCTGCCGGCGTACATGCTGAGCGAACTCAAAACGGCATTTCTCATCGGGTTTCAAGTGTATCTGCCGTTCGTAATTCTCGACATCGTGGTGGCCTGCGTGACGATCTCGATGGGCATGTTGATGTTGCCCCCCGTGTTGATTTCCTTGCCGTTCAAGCTGCTGTTGTTTGTGTTGGTCGACGGTTGGCGGCTGGTGGTAGAAATGTTACTCGACAGCTTTTTCGTGCTCGGATAGATAAATCATGGACCCGCAACAAGCCGTCGACCTGAGCCGCGAGGCCCTGTACATCGCCACTTTAGTGGCCGCGCCGATTTTGCTTGCCGGCATGGTGGTCGGCTTAATTATCGGCCTGATGCAGGCGCTCACGCAAATCCAGGAACAGACGGTCGCCTTCGTGCCAAAATTGGTGGCGATGGCAATCGCACTTGCGCTGTCATTGCCCTGGGTGCTGTCGCAACTCTTGAATTATTCCGAGCGGCTGATTTCGAATATTCCCAACACGCTATAGCTCGGCGGAAGTGCGACTCACCATGATGGTGCTCGAAAAACTGCTGCTCGTCCATTTGGGAACGTTTACCTTGGTGCTCGGTCGCGTGGGTGCGCTGGTGATGACCGCCCCCATCTTTGGCAACCGCGCAATTCCCCTGCAAGGTCGGGCGCTAATCGCCCTAATGATCTCGCTGTTGGTCACGCCGCTACTCGCGCAGCACTCGACCGTCGACATGGGCAACCTGCCGGTATTTACCAAGCACCTGTTGAGCGAGGCGCTCATTGGCCTGTTATTTGGTTTGGGGATCACGATTCTCTTGAACGGCATCCAGATGACGGGGCAGCTCATCAGCCAACTCAGTGGCACGGCCTTGGCCGAAGTCTTTGATCCCTCGCTCGAAGAAAATGTGTCAGTCTATTCCCAGTTTTTTTACTTTCTGACGCTCGTGATGTTCGTGCTTTTGGACGGTCATCGGCTCACAATGGATGCCCTGCTCGATTCGTTCGCCCACCTGCCGCCAGGTGAGGCCAATTTGGGGTCCGATTACGTCGAAGCGCTGACCGTGTTGCTGGGGCAAAGTTTCATGCTCGGAATCCGCGCGGCGGCACCGGCGATGACCGCGCTGTTGCTGGCAACGCTCGTGCTGGGTCTCATCGGTCGCACCATGCCGCAGATCAACATCCTGGCCGTGGGCTTTGGCGTGAACTCGCTTCTTTCGCTGGGATGCCTGTTCACCACGATCGGGGTCGTGGCCTGGGCGTTTCCGCAACAAACCGGCATGGCGATTGACGTTTTACGCAGTGCGATCAGTTCCTCTTCCCCCCAGCCCTTAGCGCATAGCACGTAGTCATGGCCGAACAAGCGGGCGAAAAAACACAAGACGCGACCCAGCATCGCCGCGATGAAGCGCGGAAGCAGGGTCAAGTTGTCCACAGCCAAGATCTTGGTTCCGCGGCGTTGTTGATCGTCGGGGCGATGCTGCTCCGTTCCTGGGGTGGGGACTTGGTGGACACCGCCGGCAGTTTCATGCGGCGTCAACTCGGTGACGTGCCCTCGCTTTCGCTGCACAGCACCGATGCCATCGCGCTTTCGCAAGAGATGTTTGCCGCCTGGGGCAGCATCGTTTTACCAATTGTCGGTTTCCTGGCTCTCGCTGGCGGGCTGACCAGCGTGTTTCAAACGGGCTTGTTGTTTGTCCCCGACCGTTTAGCACCCGACATCAGTCGGCTTAGTCCCTTGAGCGGCCTCAAGCGGATTCTCTCGCTCGCGGGGGCCATGAAACTTGGCTTTGGCATGTTCAAAATAACCATCGTCTCGATCGTCGCGGCGGTGGTGGTCTATCAGCGTTATGCTCAGGTGCTGTACTCGCATGACTTCGACATCGGCGAGTTGGGCGTGTTTCTGATCGACATCTTGCTTTCGACGGCGTTGTGGGTGGGGGTAGCGTTGTTCGTGCTGGCGATCTTCGACTACGCCTTTCAATTGTGGAAGCACGAACAAGACCTCAAGATGACGCACCGCGAAGTGCTCGACGAAATGAAAAACCTGCAAGGCGATCCGCAGATCATCGCCCGCCGCCGGGCTATCCAACGGCAGATGGCCATGAACAACATCGGCGACAGGGTTCCCAAGGCCGACGTGGTGGTCACGAATCCGACGGAATTGGCCATCGCGATTCAATACAAGCCCGACGAAATGCGGGCTCCCATCGTGTTGGCCAAAGGGGCCGGCATCATCGCCCAGCGCATCCGCCGCCTCGCCCTCGAGAACAACATCCCGGTGGTGGAACGCAAGCCACTCGCCCAATTGCTCTATAAAGAAGTCGAAGTGAATCACCCGATTCCCGACACCAGCTACGCCGCGGTGGCCGAGGTGCTGGCGTATGTCTATCAATTGCAGGGCAAGAAACTGCCGAAGCTGCCACAGGCGGCGTAACCGCTCCGCTCTGCCGAGCAGGACTCGGCTGCGCGTCGCGGCTAACTAATTCCCAAACGCGCTCGCTAGCGCGTGGCGCAGGCGGCTATTCGCGGGTTCATTGACCAGCGCGGTGAGTTTCTCTTTGATCGCTTCCCGCTCGCGGCAATTGGCGAGCGCCTCGATGGCCGCAACGGCTGTGTCGTAATCGGCCTCCGACACGACGGAAAGCAAATGATCGACCGCTTCGATAGTTCCCAAGAGGCCGATTGCCACCAACAAAGTGCGCGTGTAGTCGCGGCTCTTCGTACGTAGAAGCTGTGTCTGCAAGTAGGGTAGCGCGGCAGGTTGACGCGTCTCTCCAAGCGCGATCGCCGCTTCGCAGGCGAGCTCTTCCGATGTGTCGGAGAGAAACGGAGCGACCCGAGGAATCGCCTGATGCGGATCGAGCCGCAACAGTCCCGCGAAACATTCTCCCATCACCTCTGGCGCGGGATCGCCGAGGGCAATCTTGAGCCGCAAGAGTAATTCGCTTTCCCGACCGCCGCCGTGTGCAATCGCCCGTGCGGCACCAGCCCGCGCGGCTTTCTCGGGATCGGTGAGCAAATCCACCAGTTCGCTCAGCGCGCGCGGATGGCTTTGCTGAATCAGAGCGAAACCGCACAACGCTCGCAGCCGGGCGGCACTGTCGGTCGAGCCGCCGAAGCACGGGTCGTATTGGTGAAAACGAATTCCGTCAAGAAAGAACTCATCTTCCTCGTAATCCAAGAGTCGCAAGGCGTCGACAATCTCGGTCTTGGCCAGGCACCCACGGTCGATTTCTGCCCCGCCCGCCAGAAAGCGATCGTACGCCAGTCGCAATTCGTCGGTGAGCGATTTGCGCTGCTGCTGGCCAGTAAGCCGCGCGGCAAGTTCGACGATGCGGTTGTTCGCGCTAGCGAGTCCCCGCCTCAAGCGGGCTTCCGCCTCGGGATGAGCGGGGTTGGCTTCGCACTCTCGCAACGGCACCATCTCATGGGAAGCAGAACTTGCCAAGCTGGTTTCCTCTCTGCGAAATCAGTAGCCGTAGCGCTGGATGTAATTGGCCCAACGCGCGCGGATCACCTGCCGCATTTCGTCCGGCAGTTCATATTGATTCGGCCGATAGTTTTTCACCTCGGCCAAGTGTTTTTCGAGAGCCGGTTCGACAAGCGAGAAATCGCCAAGCTCAAGTTTTGCATACAAATCACGGACGGTCTCCAGTGGCTTTTGCACCAGATCTTCGTACTTCATTTCCACGATTTGGTTGCTAGGCAAGAGCTCACGATCGGCAGCATACGCGGCATACATCCGCTCGAAGGTCTTCAACACGAACTCATCGAGCCATGCCTGATCACCGAGCCCTTGGATTCGTTGCACTTCGTTGAGCGACTTCCACAAACCGACCGTGGAAATGAACAGCTCATATGGGTCGCGAACAATATGCACGAACTTCGCCTTGGGATAAAGCTTCTTGAGCGTGCGAACGCGGGCTGTGTGGGGGGGCGACTTGACCACAATCCGGCGGGGGTCACGATAGGTCACGCGGCGGAAAAAATTATGGAGTTCATCACACCACTTGGCGCGGTCTTGCTCGGACAACTCATGCAAGTCGAGATACTCGGCATCCGCGGCTCCACGCTGGGGAAACAGCATTGACAAGTAAGGCGTCGGCACACCCAAGTTACAGAGCGCAAATTCATCTTCCTGGGGCCGCTGCCAACCCGCCGCCATGTTGTCCATCGGGCGGCGCTTGGGGATCAACAAGCTCGTGAGCGGAGCGAGCCAACTCTCGGTGAACACGAAATGGTGCGGCACGAAGCACTGATACGTGTTGGGGAAAGTGTGCCGGGGGTCGCGGATTAACAACTCATGCAGGAAGGTCGTGCCAGCGCGCCAATGGCCCAAAATAAACAGTGGCGGCTGGGTGACTTCGACCTCAGCAACTTTCCGCGAATAAAACACTTTGTCCAGCGCAGCCAAAAGGCTATTGAGTCCCGTGACGCAAGTGATGCTCGCGACGGTATGTAGCTTGCAGAAGCCGATGTCAAACTGATTGCGCGCCAACACGCTGTACCAAGATGCAAACCGCATCCCATGCCAGAACCGCGGCGTATACCACGGCACGGGGTTTTTGACGACGCGCATACGGCGCGGGGCGGCCAGTCGCTCGGAGATTACGCTCATTGGGTTAGGTAGTAGGTGAGTAGGTACTTAGGTGAGTAGGTTGGGCAAACAGTTTCTTGCTTACTTGCTTACTTACTCACTTACTCACTCCTTCACAGTTCGGAAAAATCAGGTGGCTCAGGCGGCAGTCGCGAACGACGATCTTGTCGGAACGAAATCACCATCCGCGCGAGACCAAAAATCATCGCCGCGAAAATCACGCCCCCAACCGTCAATCCCCACCAACTTTGTTTGGCGGGTGCCTCCTGGAGCCACGTCACCGACGCCGCCAGTATCACGGGAGTATAACGCTGTTGTTGGGTGGTTGTCTCCCCAGGACCATCGGCGACTTTGCGGGAACGATAGCGCCAGCTTTTGAAAAACACGCCGTCAAGCCGCACACCAGCACGAATGGCATCGCCCTTGGGAAATCCCGCCGGCAAGCTCGTCACGCAGCACACCAGCGGCAAGTTCTGTGAATCGGCGGTAAATACTTCCAGCTCGAAGTATTCGTTAATTGGTTGACTGGCGGCTATGGAGTCTTTTTCAGCGACGGCAATCCGTACCGCCCGCCGCGCGGTTCCCTCGATACGCACAAGTTCACCCACTTGCCGCTCGGGTTCCAAGAAGAGCGGGGCCACGGACGACAAACCTCGCTCGGCTTGCTCTTTGACTGGCACAGCCATTTGTTTCTGCAGTTTTGTCTCGGCGGATTGGCTGGCCGCAGCCATGCGGGCGATGTTTTCGAGTGTCAACTTGGCGAGTTCAGCAGCCGGCACTTGCTTAAGCGCCGCGAGACAGGCATAAAACGCCTGTGCTTCACGGCCTCTTTCCGGCGAAACGAACGGCGACCGCTGTACGATGTCATCCCATAAGGCAGCATCCATGCCGAAACGCGCGAGCAGCAGTTTTCCACTTGGCAAGCCACTCGTGGGAAACCAACGTAAGTGCGTGGTGAGTAACAATGGTTCTTGGCCAACATGCAGCAACACGCCACGCAACGAAATCGGCTCGGCAAGCGATTGCGAAGAATCCCAATGCTGGGGAATGTTCGTGGTCAACACGGTGACTTGTTGCCCGTCGTTAAGCTTTACGCGGCAGCGAAACAGCTTTTTTAGTTCCAAGCGTTCTGCTAGCTCCGCGGGAACAGGCACGGTTTCGACTTGCTCGGCGGAACCCTGGAGCTCAAACAATTCGCCAATCAGTTCCGAGCTCAACTGCTGTTTCGGCAAAGTCCAGCGAGCGAGCTCTCCTGCGTATTGTTCGAGGCGCTGCACCACTTGGGCCAGTATTTCCCCGTTGGCCACTGTGATGTCCGTGATCGATAGCTCAGCGAGTTGCCGTGGAGTGATGCCGACGATCTCCAACACTTCGCGAAAACCACCGCGAGCTTTTTCTTGTTGGCTGTAGCTGCTAGTAACGCAGGAAAGCAAGAGAAGCATGGCAAAAGTTAGCAAGAATCTCATCGCTTGACCTCGCTAGCCTCAGCGGGAAGCGAAATCACCACGTCGCGATGACCAATCGGCGTCGTAGGACGGCACGATTGTCGCCAGGCGAACCAACCAACGAGCGCCGCTATCGCAGCCGCAATTACGCCAACGACACCTGGGACCGTGACTTCTGTCCGAGACGTTTTAGCAATCGCCGTGGGTTGCCAACCTACTGTTTTAGCCAAGATCACCGGCGCGAGGCCCAAACCTTCTTGCCAGGAATACGACCAATTCTTGAAAAAGATGCCGTTCACTTGAACATCGGCGTGAATGTCATCGCCGCGCGGAAACTTTTCTGGTAGCACCAAGCTGTAAACCACAATTGGCCATACTCCACCTCCTTCGGGGCGAATCACCAGCCGATGGTATTTCTCGATACCCAGGTCGTTCGTCGGCGCGGGGAGCAATTCTTCACGCATCACGGTCCCACGAATCGCAACCGATTTGCCACGATACACATCGGGTTGCTTAATCAACTGGGCGTAAGTTACTTCCCCCAATGAATCTCGATCCAAGTCGTCGGCGCGCGCCTTCCGCAAGCGATCCAAAATTCCAAACCAAGCTTGATTCTCCTCGGCTCGGAAAAACGTGTTGTCCTTCACAGCGGACAAATCAAACTCTTGGTCAGTTTGAGACTTGGCAACAGCGACCAGGCTGTTCCCCTCAAAAGCCACTTCCGCCGGAGGCTCCAAAATGACCTCGGCTGCTTCAACACTTTCGATGTTGTCCTGCTGCGAGCGGTCCGGTTGCTGTTGGGCCGTGGGCGAAAAAAAGGAGTCGATGCGATTGACCGTCGCAGGCTGCTGCAGCATTCGCATGAACCACAGCACCACGCAGGCCGCACCGAACAGCATCCAGAGCCGCCAACGCTCGCGCGGTACTAGCCGTTGTCGACGATCATTCGTTGGTGAGCCAAATCGCAACAAGAGTTCTGGTCCAAAGTTTTCACGAAGTCTCTTAATTCAGTGTAGTCCCCACTGTGTATGGATAACAACCAAGGCCACTGGACCCGCATATTTCAACTATCTGCTACAGCTTGCCGTGTTCGGGTTCGGCCTGCTGCCTGCTGTTCCCCGCAAGAACATTGTGTAGAATGGAATATTCTGCCGGAACAGAAGAACTCCCTTGGATTCACCAGACATGCCGCATTACTGCTGGCCCGCCGCTGGTTCGTTGAAAGGCTGCGCCGTGTTGGTATCATCGTCCTTGCCGCCTGCTTGCCGCATGGATTGGTGGAAACTCTGTTCCTGGCTATTGTTCCTCACAGCTTCATTCTTGTTGATCAATCCGCAAGCGGTTGGACAAGAAAAGAGTGAAGCGGACATTCCCACGCAGTTTCTGGAAAAGCTGCGTGAGCGCGGCTGGCACGATATCGCCCTTGAATATCTCGAGATCGCGGAAGATGATCCCCTCGCCACGCGGGAATTCTTGGCCGATCGCGAGTACCATCTCGCCGTGACACGAGCCGCACTGGCTCGTCAGACGGTGGGAGAAAGCGAACGGCAATCACTTCTCGAAGCAGCAACCGCCGGGTTTCAGAAATTCGCTAGGGAACAGCCCACCTCACCAAACTACGTAACCGCGCTGAGCCAGGTCGGCAACATGCTTGCCGAACAAGCTTTGGCGACGCTCAACAAAGCCGACCGACTTCCCAGCGATGCGACCAGTGAGCAAGAAACCTTGCGTGCCACTGCCCGAGAAATCATCGAACAAGCCGCCGCGGCCGTAGGTCAACTTTTAGAGAGCGTCGATGAACGAATCGCCAAGATGCCACGCGGTGCCGCCTTGCAGGCCAGCAAGGGTGCCAGCGCACTCAAGCAGGACTTGCTAGCCAAGCAAGCCGAAGGCCGCTTTCTCGCTGCCAATTTGAATTTTGAGAAAGCGCGCACCTATCGCAAAGGTTCCGTGGAATACGAAGGTGCTCTAGAAACCGCTGCCGCAGGGTTCAAGCAATTGCGCAAGCAATATGAAAACAAGCTCGTCGGGTTCTACGCTGTGCTCTACGAAGCTCGTTGTTACCAAAATGCCGGCGACTTCGACAAGGCCCTCGACACTTACGGTGAATTGATTAACCAGCCCGTGGGTCAACCTGATTTTCGCAAACTCATTGCCAGGGCGTATCGCTATCGGGCGGAATGTTATTTGGCGGACGGCAAGCCTGAAAAAGCCATCGAAGAATGCCAGGATTGGCTCGACCAATCAAGCCGCGACGAACTGGAGCAAGCCGAATGGGTGGCCGTGTCCTATCAGTTGGGAACGGCTTACGCCACCGAGGCCAGCGAAAATGCCGGCGACAGCAACGCCAGCCGCCTCCGCGCGGATGCTCGCAAATTGTTCCGTGAAGTCTCACGGCAGCCGGGTGAGTTTCAAGATGATGCTCGCGCGGCACTCGCTCTTTCGGGCAATGATGGGGACGCCGCGCCGGTGGAGGTCACCGGATTTGCCGATGCGCTCTCTGCGGGCAAATCCGCTCTCGAACAAATGAACTCCGCGCAGTTGGCAGTGAAACTCGCGGCTAATAATAATCCCGAGGGAGTGCCCGATCTGGAAGAACAAGTCACCTCCAGCCGCCAACAAGCGCTCAACTATTTTGAGCAAGCCGTCAAATTCATTGATGACAAAACTCCGAATGAGGATGCGGTCGAGGCCCGCTATTATTTGTGCTGGCTCTATTGGGAAGGTGGCCGCAGCGAAGAAGCTGCGGAACTTGGGCAGCAGATTGCGGACAAGCATTCCGACAGCCAATATGCCCCCATCGCGGCCAAAGTGGCGCTGGCCGCTTATGAGCGACTTTATTTGGAAGCGAAAAACGCTGATGCCGAGAATGCCGATCTACTGGCCGACAAACTACGCGGCATTGCCGAGTTGATCGTCGAGCGCTGGAACGATTCCGACGCGGCCACCACGGCGACGAATCTGTTGATCTCGCTCGCGCTGCGCGACAATCAATTTGATGAAGCGGATCGCTTGCTCGATTTACTCCCCGAAAAGTCGCGTGGCTCGGCGGGCTTGAGCTTGGGAGGCTCGCTCTGGAGCCAATACTTGCAGCAAACCTCGGGCAATAACACTCCACTCACTCCAGAAACCGTGAAACTAAGAACCCGCGCGGGCAGTTTGCTCGCGGCGGGATACGAATCACTTGCCAAATCGTCGGACATCACCCCGGCCCAGGCGGCGAGTGTGCTCTACTACGTGCAAGTGCTGCTCGCCGACGGCAACGCGGTTCAAGCGGTCGAAGTGCTGGAGAATCCGCGTATTGGACCGCTCGCAGTCATGGAGCGGGGTGGCAGCGATGAACAGGATCAAGCCTTTGCCCTCGAAACCAGCAAAGCCGCGCTGCGAGCGTATGTCTCGGTCGATCCACCTCGGAACGACGACGCCATCGCGATGATGGAACAACTCGAAGAAATCACTGGCGATTCCGACACCGCACGGAATCAACTCACCGGCATTTATGTCAACTTGGGTTTGCAACTTCAAGAGCAAATTAAACAACTCACCGCCAGCGGCAATAATGCCAAGGCACGGGGAGTGGCCGCGGCGTTTGCTAGTTTGCTCGAACGAGTCGCCGAGCGCGGTGACGCGCAGAGTTGGCCCGTGCAGAATTGGCTCGCCCAGACAAGCCTCCAACTGGGGAGCGGCTTGAGTGGCAAAGATGCTGATCGTTACCTTTCCCAAGCCGAGGACGCTTACCGCAGCATTTTGAAGGAAGTCGAAAAGAATCCCAAGTTCGCGCCCAACGAACTTGCTGTGTTGGCGGTTCGCAAGAAGCTGGGGGAAACCTTACAGGCACGGGGCAACTACGCCCTCGCCACGGAGCAATTCGTGGCCATTCTGCAAGAAAAACCCAACATGCTCGAACTGCAACAAGCGATGGCGACAGCGCTTCAAGCCTGGGGTAGCGCTAAGAGCGATGTGAAAGTTCTCGAACAATCAATACGGGGCATGAAACCTCAGGCGAACGGCAAAAATCTTGTGTGGGGTTGGCTGCAACTCGCCACGGTCGCCGACTACGCGAAACGCAAGGCTCAACAAATGGGCGAAGATTCTCCGCAGAACAAGGAAGCCGCCGCCAAATACGAAGACATCTACTTCTTGGCTCGTTTTCAGGCCGCCCAAGCGAGACTCGCTGCCGCGAAGCTCGCTGAGGGGGAGAGCCGAACCAAACAATTGTCCACGGTTCGGCAAAGCATCGCGGCGCTC
This sequence comes from Bythopirellula sp., assembly GCA_034439695.1. Taxonomy (GTDB): domain Bacteria; phylum Planctomycetota; class Planctomycetia; order Pirellulales; family Lacipirellulaceae; genus Bythopirellula. Next base: position 42,381 of record JAWXAV010000141.1, read on the forward strand.
AAGCAACTTTATCCCGATTTAGGCGGCCCCGCTTGGCAAGCGAAATTCGAGGCCTTACTCAAGGAAGTTGATACACTGCTAAAGGAGACCAGCGAATGAATTTTCCCGTGAGACCCCTCCTGTTTGCCATATTCTCGGGACTGCTAGCCACAACGTCCCTGCATGCCCAAACCGGCACCGACCGTGTGCAGCGCCGCAACGGCATCGATTCGGGTTCGATCACCGCGACCACGCCTTTGGGCGTAACCATTTCCAAGGGGGGCGTCACCAGCAAGATTCCCGCCGAGGAAATCGAGAGCATCCAATTTGACGGCGAGCCTGCGGAACTCAACACTGCGCGCTCTCAGTTCAAGCGCGGTCGGTATGACACGGCTGGGGAAAAAATCAACAGCATCGATCGCTCTAAGGTAACGCGCGACGAGGTAACGCAGGATCTCGATTTCTACGCCGCGGCTAGCCTGGGAAATTTGGCCCTCGCCGGTAAAGGCGATGTCAAGCTAGCCATCACGGAGGTCGGCAAGTTTCTAAGCACGCACCGCGGAAGTTACCACGTGCCCAAAGCAATTGAACTGCAAGGCGATCTGTACCGCACGGACGGCGATCTCGATGCGGCTCGCAAGAAATACGAAACACTCGCCAAAGCCCCCTCCCCTTACTACAAGGCCCGCTCAGCCCTGCTCGTCGGGCAGCTTTTGCAAGAACAAGGTAAGCACACCGAGGCCATTCTCCAATTCGAGGGTGTGCTCACGGCAGCGGGAACAAACACCCTTGCCGACGGTATGAAACAAGAGGCTACGCTCGGCCGAGCGATCAGCCTGTCGGCAACGGGTAAACTCGTTGAAGGGACAGAAATCATCAAACAAATCATCCAACAAACTCCTCTCGACGATACCGAGGCCCTGGCGCAGGGTTACAATGCGTTGGGAGACTGCTTATTGGCTGGTGGGAACACTCATGGGGCACGTGATGCTTACTTGCACGTTGACCTTTTATTCAATGCCGCGCCTGCCGAACATGCCAAATCGCTGGCTCGGCTCGTGAGCTTGTGGAAGGACTTGAGACAGCCGACCCGGGCCCAAGACGCTCAACAACGACTCAGCGACGACTACCCACTCAGCCGCTGGGCAGGGCGTTAAGATGAATCGATTATGGAATCTGTCCGGCTATTTATGGACTAGAAACGTAATTCTCTTCATGACTCGAATTGGCCCCACGCGGCTGGCACGGTAGATTAAACATTCTGGCCAAAATTACTCGGAGCAACCTTCATGGCACGCGGAGCACTCTCAACAATGCAACCGGCAAGCACGACACACTGTTTCTCTTCGCACGTTTTGCTGCGAACACTGCTCTGCTTGATACCGTTGTTGGTATTTGCGGGAAGCTCTTGGCCTCGCACAACACATGCACAGGACGAGGAGGCCGTAGCCGTTGAAGAGGACGTTGCCTCGACGGCCGAACCCGAGGTGGAACAAATTAGCTACCTCCAATGGGCCGCCAAGTCGCTTGGCTGGCTGTATGGCATCGTATTTTTGGGAATGTCGTTCTCGCTGGTGGCGCTCATTATAATGAACATCCTCTCGTCTCGCCGCTCGAACATGGTGCCGAGCTCGCTGGTGGAAGATTTCGACAAGTTGCTGGAAGGCAAACAATATCAACAGGCCTACGATCTCGCTAAGAGCGACGAATCATTCCTAGGACACGTCCTCGCGGCCGGCATGGCCAAGATCTCGGCCGGTTATGAACAGACAGTTGAATCGATGCAAAACATCGGCGAAGAAGAAAATATGCGTGTTGAGCATCGGCTGAGCTATCTTGCGTTGATCGGCTCGATCGCGCCCATGGTGGGACTACTCGGCACCGTCGACGGCATGATCATGTCGTTCAAGGTGATTGCCAACACGACAACCGGCGCGCCTGACCCCCAATCGCTTGCGGAGGGCGTGGCCACCGCGTTGTTTACAACCTTGGTCGGGTTGCTCTTGGCAATCCCCGCCATCGCGGCCTACAACATCTTGCGGAACAAAGTCGCCCGCAATGTGCTGGAAATCGGCGTCGTGAGCGAGGAAATGATGAGCCGCTTCAAAAAGGCTTCCGCGTAGAAATTGCCAGAGGAGCGAACATCATGCGCATCAGGCGAAGAGGCCCGCAAGGAATTGTCGAAGGGGACATGACCCCCATGATCGACTGCGCGTTTCAATTGATTTCGTTCTTTATGTTCGTTATCAATTTCAATGACACCGAGCAGGACCAACGCGTGACCCTCCCAGCCAGCGAACTGGCGAAACCTCCCGCCGCTCCCTACGATTACCCGCTCACCATCCATCTCACCAAAAACGATCATTTTGTCTACGGTGGCCGCGAACTCACTACCTTCGAAGAATTACAATCGCAACTCTTGAAAGAAACCCAAATCATCAACCGGCTCACCTCCAAGAAAGTCGAAGACGTGACCGTCATCGTGCGTGCCGACGAGGACGCCAAAACCGGCATGGTGCAGCGCGTTATCCAAGCGTGCCAGAAGCTGGCGTTTGAAAAGTTCGCCCTCCGCGGTAAGCAAAGCGAAATCCGTACCCTCGGCGGAGGATAGCTGAGAAGGACCAAAGGACTACGGGACCAAAGGACAATGGGACTGTAGGACTGAACTTCGTCCGTTTGTCCTTTCGTCCATTTGCCCCTTAGTCCTTCCCCATGAAATTCAACCGACACAGCCACCGCGAAGAAATCATCCTCCAAATGACACCGATGATCGACATCGTGTTTCAACTGATGGTGTTCTTCGTGTTCACGTTCAAGATTGTGCTGCCCGAGGGGGATTTTAACATCCGCATGCCCTCGGCAGAAAAAAGCTCGGCTAGCACGCCGAGCGAATCGCCCCTGCTAAAAGTCCGACTACGGGCCAATGCCGAGGGTCAATTGGCGGCCGTGCAATTGGGCGATGTCTCGTTCGCGGGGGATGCCCCTTTCTATCAACTCCAATCGCAAATTCGCGGCCTGATCGGCGACGCCGGGGGGCCTGGCCTGTCGGATCAGGAAGTCGAAATCGACGCCGATTTCAATCTGAAATACCGCTATGCGATGAACGCGATCACCGCCGTCACCGGCTATGTTGACGACAACGGCGAGCAGCACAAACTGGTCGAGCGCGTACGGTTCTCGCCGCTAGCCGCGCAGGCCGAGTAACTTTACGATAATGGGTGTCTTTTCAATAATCGTTGAAGTATCATGTCATCCTGAGAGAGCCTTAGCGACCGAAGGATCTAGATTCTTCAGTCGCCAAGGCTCCTTCAGAATGACGGATTACCCTAGCAACTAACCGCACCTGTTTTTTTCATGGTATCATAATTCCCATGAGCACCGCCCAATCCTCACTGTTTGAAAGTGGCGAATCCCTCACCTCGCTCACGCCGTTGGGCGACCTCACCAACGGCCAGGAAGCTGACTTCTTCGCTTTGCTAGCAGCGAAAGAAGAGCTCACCACCCGCGATGGCAAGCCCTATCATCGCGTCACGTTTCGTGACGCCGCGCGCGAAGTTAGCTTTCCCATTTGGAACGACACAAGCTGGTCCACCGTCTGCCGCGAGCAGTGGACCGTCGGCGAGTTTTACAAACTCCGTGCCCTCTATCGGGAAACCAATTACGGCCCGCAGCTCGAGATTCGCAAGATTCGCGCGGTGATCGATGCCGACAGTGCCGACGGGTTCACGCCGGCGATGTGCCTCCCCGCGTCGCGCTTCGATCCGCACGAAATGTACGAGGAGCTGATCGCGATCTCCAAAGACGGCATTGAAGATCCCGAACTCTCGACCTTTGTCCAGGCCATTCTCGAACGATATCAAGAAACACTGCTCACACTCCCAGCCGCCAAGTATCATCACCACGCGCATATCGGTGGATTTTTGGAGCACGTACTCAACGTGGCCCGGTCCTGTGTGTACTTTGCCGACAAGTACGCCGATCTCTATAGCGACATGCAGCCGCCGCTCGACAAGGGTCTGGTGATTGCTGGTGGTATCCTGCACGACATCGGCAAGGTCCGCGAACTCACGACCACCCCCGCCGGTGCCGAATACACCCCCTCGGGCAACCTCATCGGCCACATCCTGCAAGGCCGCGACATCGTCCGCGAAACGGCCTGCGAGTATCCACTCGATGCCGAAAAGCTGTTACGGCTCGAACACATCATTGTCGCTCACCAACGCCTCGCCGAATGGGGTTCCCCCAAACCGCCGATGACGATTGAAGCATTCATCGTCCACCACGCCGACGACCTCGACGCCAAGCTGCACATGATGGTGTGCGCGATTGAAGACGACGCCGAAGGGCCATTCACCACAACACGGAATCCCCTGCGGCAAAAGATTTACCGGGGTGGGGGGCTGGGCGAGCCAAAAGCGTAAGCGCACTCATCAGGCGAGCCGTCAGATTTTACTTGCTCATCTCCTGCCACGCCAGCGCTTTCTCAAGTAGCTTCATATCGCTGGCGACCATGAGATAACCGTTGTTAACACAAACCGCAGCAGCCGAACGATCCTTCGCTCCAAAAGTCCACACGGTGATGTCACCAATTCGCGTCATCTTGGCAGTAGGGTCGGAACGGGCAAATCGAGAGAGATCGCTTATTACCTCATCCTCGTTTTTTGTTGACCAAGCGTAGAAAAAGCTGCCGTCTGCTTCGTGGGCAAACAGGCGGTGACCTAGATGCTCTTTGAAAATATTTTCAAGGTCCAATTGTGGACCATACGGATCAAGTTCAAATCCTTCCAGAACGCCTGCAAAGGCATCCTTATACCCGGCCTGTACGTCGAATTGTTCTTGCATCGCTTGCCAAAGCTGCTGTTTCGATAAGATTTGGTAAGACTGACTATTTGCTTGCCCCGTAACTTGGGGTAACCATGGGGAGTTGCTCGCGGTAAATTCATCAAAAAGAATTCTCACACCCGCATCTTCTTGTAGTGCAAGTTGGTTGAGTTCCTTAATGGCGCTGAAAGACTTGCCACTTTTGACAGCCACTTTCTCCCCCGGCTCCACCGGCAAGTCCTTAATCTCGGTCCATTCGTATTCTCGGGTCTGGAATTCAAAGTGCTCGATCTGATCAGGAGACAACGATCGGAAGGTAGCAGGAGACTGATAGATTTGGCCGGCGCTGTAACCGCCGTGCCCGGCTGTATCATGCGTTTTTCCTGTTTTGTCAACCGCCACGATGCGGAATGGTTGGTCGAAAAAATTATGGGAAACCACGACCGTTGTTCCTTCCGCAGTGGGAATCGCCGCCGAGAACACGACACCTTTTTTACCAGCAAGACCAGCAGCCTTACCATGCCGGTCGGCATGGACAATCCTTTTCCAATCACCCTGGGCGATGCCAACACGCAAGCCAAAGTTTTGCTTACCCTTGGGTAAGCTAAAATATCGAGTCAGATATGTTCCTGGTTTGTGCTCGCTGTTAAAAGTGAGATTGCCGCCGGCTGAGCCCCTACTTCCTTGAATATGCCATTGCATATCGGTGTCTACTCGGTCCCTATCTGGTGTATCAATCCGAATGACAATTCGTCGCCATACTTTGTCGGAAGTCGTTACGCTACCAGCTTTTTTCCACGTAAACGGCACCGATTCCAGCAGCTTCCCCTCCGCATTCCACCACCGCTGCAGCTCTTCATCGTGCGTGCCGATGGCGACGACCTCGACTTTGCTCTCCGATGAAGATTCTTGTGGGGCGTCAGTCAATTCAGATTTCGATTCATTCGCAGGTTCCGCTGCGGTCTGCCAAGTGACCGGCCCCACGAGCAATAACGCCAAACCCACGATCAAAACCAATAATCCGCCGCGCGAAATCCGCACTGGCTCACGTAGCGGCTCGCCAAACAGCCGGGCCACGCGGCGGCGGAGTTCCGACGGGCGACTGCCGGTGGCGGCGAGCGCGGTGAGTTCCGCATGTGGGAATGTTTTGCCGCTCAATTCCACGACGTGCATTAAGGCTTGGGCATAGCAGAGCCGCGCGGCGGAGGGTTCGCGGCTGGCCACGCGGCAGGTCTGCTCGTCGCAGCAGTATTCGCGGTACGTGCTGATCCGGCGGCTGAGATACCATAGGCCCGGATTAAAAAACAGCACCGTCTCGGCGAGCCGTTGGACCAAGCTGACCCACATATCGTAACGTCGTACGTGGGCCAGCTCGTGAGCCAGGATCATTTCGAGTTCCTCGGGCGTGAGGCCCATGATTGCCGAGGTGGGGAGCAGAATTGTCGGTCGCAAGAAGCCCACAACCTGGGGCACGACGATGCCATGGGCTTGAGCCAGTGCTGGCACCATGCGGAGCGACCACGTCCGGGCGAGTGACTGCAAGGTGCTGCGTGGCGAGCCGGTGGTAATGGGTGTGGCGTGCGTTGCGAGTTGGTGTGACCGCCAAATCCCCCGCATTAGTCGCAAAATCATGAACATCACTCCCACCGCATAACATCCCGCCAGCCACGGAGCCATGCGAAACAACCATGAGTCGGCTGACGGTTGCTGAGGAATATTAATGCGACTCTTTGGAGCCACTCGCTGAGAAGAAATCGAAGGAACTAACTCCGACGACTGCCCTGGCTGTCGTGTGGCAGCGAGCGGAGCGCCTTGCGATTGAGCCACGGCGACAGGTGGATTAATGATCGCGATCAACGGCGCGGGAACATCGATCATCGCAAAAGTGATTGGCAGGGCCGCGAGTCCCACCAGCAGTGCTGTCACATAAACGGCATAATCACGCTCCGGCTTGTCGCGTTTCGGCAGCCGACAAACGAGTGTGGCCAACAGCGCTAATAGACCGAATTGCCACAAGGAATATGCGAGCGTGATGCACAATCTCCCACAAAGTTGAGGATCGTAACCGACCGAAGCGAACCAGATGGAAGCACTCATGATTTTTGCTCCTTGGCTTTGCGATTAATAAGGCGGCGGAGTTCAGCGATTTCCTCGGCATCCAAATCCGTCGTTTCCAACAGATTCAGCACCATCGCCGTGGTGGAACCCTCGAAGACTCGGGAAAGCAAGCCCTCGACAAAACCGCCGGTCACACTTTCTTTTCCTACCTGGGGCGTAAATAGAAACGCCTTGCCTTCCTTCCGCCGGCGCACAAATCCCTTGCGGACCATGATGTTGAGCATCGTGATCACGCTGCTGTGGGTAAGCTGCCGTTCGGCGTGAAGGGCTAGGCGCTCACGTACCTCGCGCACGGGTAGCGGCGACTTGTCCCACAGCACCTTGAGGATTTCCAATTCCAAGTCCGTGGGATGTTTTGAACCGGGCCGCGCCATTACATATTCCTTAAGTGGGGAATAACTTTTAATTCCTTCGATGATAGTAACGCTGAAAAATCCGCCGGTCAAGAGAATGTTTGAAAAAATTAAAAGATTGGCGTTCTACCCCGCCGCCGACTGAAATTCGAGCTGCACGACTTCCATGTCGGCGTCGAACATCGACGGGCCGAGATGAGCGACGGCCTGCACTTCGTCGGTGAGCTCGATCGTGTCGCCGTCGTTGATCTGCTTATGTTTGCAAAGCTGGTAGTGGGCCACGTTGTACGCGTATTCCAGCATGACTTGCAATTCGCCGGAAAAATTGCGGATTTCGAGTTCCGTTTTGCCCAGGGCTTCGAGGCCAGTCGTATAGAGTTGGCCAGAACCCTCGGGGGTGCGCTCCACGCGGAAATCGATCCACAAGAACAGCGGCAGATCGCGGGGTGACATCTGCTGGGCCTGGTCGAGAAACGCCTGTGGTGGATGGACTAACCGACCCGGCCCCCAAAAGACCCCCTGCACCGGCGATGTGCCGACCAGCCCGCAAACAAGTTGCGTGAGGGCCGTACTCTTGTCAATCGATTTGCTCCCTTCGTCCACCAAGGCCACCAGCAAATGGGCTTTGTGATCCTTAAGCGCCTCGGTAGCCGTGGGCCAATACCAAGCCGTCGCACACGGGCCTTCAAGCTGCGACCACGGCACGGGCCGTGGCACGAGCGTCACCGCGGCTGTGTACTCGCCGATGGTGCAGGTGAAGAGATTCTCGGTCGAACCCGCGACTTGCATGCTAGGAGCATTCGGAAACATCGCGCCGATAAACCGCGCAACCTCGTCGAACTCCGGCAAACGCGGCTCATCCAAAAGCACCAAAGCCAGCCATCTCAATGGATTGTTCATTGATCTCTCAATTTAGGAATTAACCACAAAGACACGAAGGTCACAAAGTAACAAATATATTCTTTGTGACCTTCGTGTCTTCGTGGTTATTATCTTATTTCCGTTTTGCCTGCACGACGCGCGGCAAGTTGGCGATGTCTTTGATGGTTTCGGCCAACTCAAAAGCGGGATTCGCCTTCACTAACTGCTCCACTCGCGCGGCATTGCCAGACCCAACTTCCATCAATAACCAACCGCCCGATTTTAGTTTTTCCTCTGTTTGAGGAATCAAACGCTCGATGACTTCCGTGCCATTCGCGCCGCCATCGAGTGCCAAATAGGGTTCGTGATCGCGGACGTCGGGAGCCAGCTCCGCCATCTCTGCCAAGGCGACATAGGGAGGATTGCTCAGAACTAGATCGAACTTGGCTTCGCGGGGTACTGCTTCAAACAAATCACTTTCCACAAAAACAATCCGCTCGGCCACGCCATGCTTCGTTGCATTGCGTTTGGCGACGACTAGCGCCGCGGGACTGATGTCGATGGCCGTCACACGGCAATTCTTTATATGCTTTGCGACGGTGATCGCGATGATGCCGCTGCCCGTGCCGACGTCGGCAATGTGCAGCGACTCCGTTTTCAGCAACTTGGCCAAATCAATCGCTCGCACCACGAGCGATTCCGTCTCGGGTCGGGGAATCAGCACATCGGACGTCACTTCAAACATGAGCGAAAAGAATTCGCGGCGACCCACGAGATATGCCACGGGCGTGCCCTTCGCGCGGCGACCGACCAACTCACGGAAGGCGGTACGAACGGCCTCGGTTGGTTCTTCTTCAAACGCGGTATAAAGTTCGATCCGCTGACAACCCCGGGCATGAGCGAGCAAGACTTCGGCATCAAGCCGGGGACTATCGGCCCCCTTGCCACGCAGAAAATCGGTGGTCCAGGTGAGCAACCGACCCACGGTCCAGGCTTCGGTGGTGGGTTTGTCGTCGGCCATCGGCTCTCTTTAAGACATGGAACGCTGATGAACGCGGATTGGGCAGATTCTCGCGGATGAAGACTGAAATCAACTTCAAAAAAATCCGCGCAAATCCGTTTAATCCGTGTTCATCCGCGTTCTATGGAATTGTTTCCTCAATCGTCCGTGCCAAACGCATCACGCAATTGCTGGCGATCATAATCGACCAAGGCGTCAGTGACCGGCTGCAAATTGCCAGCTAAGATTTGATCCAACTTATACAGCGTCAAACCAATACGATGGTCGGTGATGCGATTCTCGGGATAATTGTAGGTGCGAATCCGCTGGCTGCGGTCACCCGAACCGACCAGCGTGCGGCGTTCGTCGGCCCGTTTTTGATCTTCGATCTGACGCTTGGCCTCGTAGACGCGCGACTTGAGCACCCGCAGCGCTTTAGCCAAATTCTTGTGCTGGCTCTTTTCATCTTGGCATTGCACAACGATGCCCGTTTCCAAGTGCGTCAACCGCACGGCCGATTCCGTCTTGTTGACGTGCTGACCGCCAGGGCCGCTCGCACAAAATTTATCGAGCCGATAATCTTCGGGGCGAATCACGATTTCCACATCTTCCGGTTCTGGCATCACCGCGACTGTTGCGGCGGAAGTGTGAATGCGTCCCTGGGTTTCAGTCTGCGGCACGCGCTGCACGCGATGGCCACCGCTCTCGTACTGCAACTCGCGATAGACTCCGTCCCCTTCCAAGCCCAACGTGATTTCCTTGAAGCCGCCGAGTTCCGTCGCACTCAGTTCAATCACTTCCACCCGCCAACCCTTTGACTCGGCGTGGTACTTATACATTTCGTAGAGGTCGCGCGCGAACAGAGCCGCTTCATCGCCCCCGGTGCCGCCACGAATTTCCATGACGCAGCGTGTGCGATTGGCGTCCGCTCCGCCGAGGGTGAGTAGCAGCAACTCATCCCACAGAACTTCGCGCTGTGCGATCAAATCGGGCAATTCCGCTTCGGCTAGTTCACGCATCTCGTAGTCGTCGCCGGCGACCATCTGGCGGGCGTCGGTGATCTCAGAGTTCAGCTCTTTGAACCGGCGGTATTTGGTCGCCAATTTCGCGAGCGAGCCATGCTCACGGGCAGTGGCGGCCATGCGCGGTCCGCTTGCCTGAACCTCGGGGTCCATGAGCTGCTGCTCGAGTTCAGTGAACCGAGCGAGCTTTTCTTCTAAGAGATCACGCATGAGGAAGGGGTTAGAAGTGAGAGGCTAAAGGCTAGGAAGGACGACACATTCGTCAGCTCATCCCTAACCCAGCTACTTCTTGTCGGCCTTGGCCTTCCCTTTGCCGAGGCTGGCATAGCCCGCGGCGGCGAACTTGTTCTTGAACTTCTCGATACGACCAGCCGTATCGACGAACTTCAACTTGCCCGTATAGAACGGATGGCAAGCGTTGCAGATATCGACCTTCAGTTCCTTGCGAATGCTACCGGTGACAAACGTATTGCCACAGCCACAGGTGACTTTGGTTTCGTGGTATTGTGGATGAATGCCAGCTTGCATGTCGGTCACTCCTGCCAGCGTTGCCCCGCCGGCTCGGCCAATAACTGTGAACTAAAATGTCTTAATCGGAATACCAAAATATACCGTTCATGCAGGCTGGGGACAAGACCCGTGATTTTGCTGAAAATGTAGAGAAAAACCGCGTGACAACAACTTTCGTGATCGACCTCATTGAGGTAACCCTTACGCAAGCATCCCGCCATAGTATTCTCCCTCCTAAACGGCTGGCAGTCACTCACTCACTGCGACAGTGCCGACGAAAAATTCAGCGCACGAATGTTGAAGTGAAGTGAGTAGAATCTCCCTAGCAATCCCGCCCTGAGAAATGGCACGGACTCCAATGACCAACGAACAACCCCTTCCTCCTGAGAATGATCCTGCCAGCGCAGAAACGGAGACCAAGGGTGCCCTCACGATCTCCTCGCAAGACCTCCTTCAAGGACGCCGTGAGCTCTGGATCAAGCACGAAGGGGAATTGTATCGCCTGCGAGTCACCTCGCGGGGCAAGCTCTATCTCACAAAATGATTCTTCGCGGTAAGATCGCTAAGCCGCGAGCGGCATTTGCGGAATGCCGGGGGTTCTGGCTAACCTTGTGCTAATGCCACTCATCGCCCCCGAGTCCGTCATTCTGCTGGTCTACATGCTGGCCAGTGGTCTGTTGATTCTTTTGGGACTGCCGCTCTATTTTCGCAAAGTTCCGCCGAATCGATTCTACGGCTTTCGCACCGGCCGTACCCTGGCCGATCCCGAAGTGTGGTACGCGGTCAACCGGGTGACCGGGGGTTGGATGGTGCTGACGGGGGCCGTGACTGCCGGAGTTGCCACTTGGGCTCAACGCGTAGGCTTCAACGCTCCCACGGCGGCCAGCATTAATCTTGCGACATTTGTCCTGGGCATGGCACTCATGATGATTCAGAGCCTTCGGACCCTGTGGCGTATGAAGTAAGCTTGTTATACTTTCGGCGACACTTCCCTTCCGCGAGCCAATTCTTCCTCCGAGAGTACGTAAGCCTTGATCAACACTTTGCGCTCCTACTGGCGAACTCTCGCAATCCTCGTCAATACCTTTGCGTGCTGGCTCTGCTTTGAAGTCGCCCTGTTGGTCGCGGGCAAACAAAACCGGCTGAAGGTGATCAACCGCTGGGTTCCCCGTTGGGCACGGATCAATCTCTGGATATTTGGTACGAAGGTGTTGGCTCACGGGGCACTCCTCGAGAATGGCCAACTTGTCCCCGCGCGGGATGCCAACGGGCGTGGTCGGATCTTTATCGCCAACCATCGCTCGGGAATGGATATCCCGCTGCTGCTCTCGCTCGTGGAAGCCCACTGCATCAGCCGACACGACGTGGCCCATTGGCCGATCATCGGGCGCTGTGCGCGAAAGGTGGGCACGCTCTTCGTGGATCGCGGTTCTCGCCGCAGCGGCGCGGCCGTGCTCAAGGAAGTGGCCCACGCCGTGGAAAATGGCGAGGGAGTCGCCATGTTTCCCGAGGGAACATCCTACGCCGGCGACGAGGTGCGCAAATTTCACACGGGCGCTTTCAACGCCGCGCGCCGAGCGAATGCCCAGTTAATGCCCATCGGTCTCGCTTACAGCGATGAAGCGGCCTACTTTTACCACGAGGCTTTTCTGGATCATGCCAAACGGATGGCCAGCTTGAAATCGATGAGCGTCGCGGTGGAATTCGGCGAACCGATTGGGTTCGGGAATTCCACTACGCCAGAGGTGATGAAAATCGCGCATGACCGGGTGCAAGAGTTGGTCAATCAGGCACGGGCGCGGCTGGAACACTAACCGCATTGAGACGCAACCGTCCCGCCAGCACCGTATCGATCAGCAATTGCTGCACGTGGTACGCCAGCATCGGCAAGATCGCAAGCCCGCCAATGGAGAGTGCGATGGCGAGGCCCACCATCAGCGTTTTTTGGCTGCCGCCAAAAGCAACCGCGATTTGATCTTCGCGGTTCATGCCGATCTGCCTCGCGGCAACATAGCCGATGATCCATACTACGAGGTGTAGCGCCGCCACGCAGACCATCATCATCAAAATCTGAAAGGCCACGTCCACTAATTGGCCATCGAGTTCTCGCAGTTGTACACCACCGAAGACCGCCCCCATGAACACAATCGCCAGCACGCCGAGTTGGGCGATGATGCTCAACAATTTCTTAAAGCGTTTGGCCCGGGTCGCGACCGCGGGAATCAAACGCAAGAGTTGACCCGCCACAATCGGTAGCACCACTACTAGAAATAAATTGATCGCCATTATCGCGAATGGTTCCGTCGCCGTCTCGCGGCCAACCAAGAACCACACCCATGCAGGGGTGACAATGAAACAAGCCAGATTCGTAATGACCGTGACCAACATGCTCACCGCCTCATTGCCACCAGCCATCCGCGTCCACACGGTGACCGACGCCATCGAGCAGGGCACAGCCGCGGCGATGATGATCCCCGCCGCGAGATCGGGTTGAAACAACACACTGATCGGCCATGCCAACAGTGGCACCACGACAAAGCTAATGAAGACGGCCAGCAGCGAGGGCCCCGGCCGGCGGAGCGAGTTCCACATCGAACCAAACTCAAGCGGCAACGCCATCGCGAGCAGCACCGCGGCGATGATCCAATCCTTGGGAATCGCGAACGCCGCGGGGGCACTCTGCTCGGGGAAAGCCATTCCCACCACGAGCGCAATTCCGAGCACAACCAGAAACCAATGGCGTTGCAATACAGGCCGCATGAGCAGGTTGCTTACTCCTCGGTCGGCTCGGCTTGAGTGCCGTTTTCCTGCCATTGGCGGGCCAAGAGTCGATTACCATGCCGCTGCGGCGACTCGTCGGCTTCCAAGAGCGCAATTGCTTCGCCCGTGCGGTCGAGTTTGTGCAGCGTGCGCGCCAAATTGTAGGTTGCCCCCGTGGTCCACGTCCCGTTGGGAAAAGCCTCGAGCGTGCGGCGGCGGAACCAATCTTCGGCAACCTGGAACTTGCCCAAATCGTAGCTCAGTAGGCCCAGCCAATAACTCGCATCGGCCTTGGCCGCGGTGTAGATCAGCTTTTTGAGATCATCGAGCTGGGCAATCACATCCTCCGGCAAGCGAATTTCACTATGCTGAAAATGCTGGGTCGCTTCACGATGACCACGCCGAGGTTGCGCGAGCGGGTCATCCTGCTCGGCAACAGGTACCGGCTTGTCGCCTTGAAATTGCAAAACGCGCGCCTTCCACAAACGGGGACAGTTGGAAAACACCAGAAAACGCTGCGCTGCCAGTTCACGTTGCGGACGCTTCATCGTTTCCTCGGCCAGCCGCGACTCGTAGGGAAATGGCCACAACTCCACCGCCGTAACACCCTTGAGCGATTTCAGCAATTCCGCCAGATGATCCGCATCGGCCATGAGCACGACAAAATCCTCGCCCTTCAACATGCTTTGTAGTGCTGCGGCCCGACGTGAGAATTGCAGCGGCGTGGCCACGATTTCCGCGCGAACGTTCTGGAGATCTTCGGCAGTGAGTGGATAAGGATGTTCAGCGTCAAGGTCTAACTTGCGCAGCAGTTCCGGAGCCGCGATGATTTCAGTTAGCGTTGCTACTTTCCCGTCGGCACCGCGAAGAGGCAAGCCTAATTTGGTATCGAACAGAAACAGTTCGCCGTCGGCTAACACTCCGGTAAGCCACTTATCGCCACTGGCAAGAATGGCCACGTCAATTTGCTGTTGGCGACACAACTCCGCAAAGACCCACGCCCGCTGTTTGGACTTGCCATGCCCATACATGAGCGCTTGCCACGGTTGGTGGACGATGCCCGGTAGCGCAGGGTCATCAAGCTGGATGTTACGAATCGTCCAATCGAACAGGGCCGAGGCGACGTCCACTTTTTCATAAGCATTCCCCTTCGCCCAGGCGGCGACATCGCGATGCCAAATCGCTTCCTGCAACGACCGCACCTCGGCGAGAGTAAACTTCCCCTCACGCAGCGCCTCGGGAGTGATCTGCGGAGCAATTGACTCAGCCTCGCGTAGCTCCTTGGGCAAAGATTCGATGAGCGGCGACGGCTTCCAAGCGAGATTCTTGTCTTGGAAATTGCGGAACCATTGGTTGGCACGATCCACGAGTTGCACGAGTGCCGACTCGTCGGGACTGGGCTCCCAAGCAATCGCGGGCTGCCGACGGCTGATGTAATTCGTCAGCCGTAAACGAATTTCGTTCATTCGCCGATCCGAGAAGCGCCAAATCTCGATGCGATGCGGCTCTTCGACGGGACCATTGAGTGCGACATCAAGGATTATCGCGTTATTGGGATTGTTGGTATCCAGCCGCCGCACAGGGATTTCCAAGTAGCCAACTTGCCCCGCGCCGCCATGCTCTTCGCTCTCCAAGTCGTATTTCACAAAGTAGCGGACAATATCCCCCGGCTGCACATTCACGCCGCGGAAGTTGCCGTTGCCGGCGGGGATTGAGAGATAATTGAAGCCCCCCTCGGGGTCTTGCGGATTCACGCCCAGGATTGCCAGCACGGGCTGTTGGTTCGCGCTCTTCGAGTCGTCAAGAATCGGCTCGGCAGGGACCAAGTCGAGAACCACTTCGCGTGGCAAATTGTTGAGCGTCTGGGCAACCACCTGAATCAATTCGGCCGAGCTATCTTGCCGCGCCGTGGCGGCACGATTCCCAGCGCGACGCGCCTGCGGTTGTCGCGCGTCGTTGCAACTCATGGTGGCCAAAAGTCCGCCGAACATCAGGGCCAAGCCCGCCAAAACATAGCGCTGTTTATTCACAAGGAATCTCGATCAAGTTGGCGGCGGCCTGCCGCAGGGTGACTAGCCGACGCATCATGTCTTCGATCTGGCCAAGGGGAATCATGTTTGCACCGTCGCTCGGCGAGCGATCTGGTTCGGGATGCGTCTCACAAAATAAGCCTTCCGCGCCGAGCACCATCGCGGCCCGCGCCAAGGGTTCGACCATCGCGCGATTGCCCCCCGTCGCGCCACCGAGTCCGCCGGGTTCTTGCACGCTGTGCGTGGCGTCGAAGACCACCGGCACACCGAGCGCCTGCATTTGGGGAATCGCCCGCATGTCGTTCACTAACCGGCCATAGCCGAAAAACGTCCCCCGCTCACAGAGCAAAATGTTGCGGCAGCCGGCTTCACTCAGCTTGTTGACGACGTACTGCATGTCGCTGGGGGCCATGAATTGGGCTTTCTTCACATTGACGGCTCGGCCCGTCCGCGCGGCGGCGATCAAGAGATCGGTCTGCCGCGCGAGAAAGGCTGGAATCTGCAGCAGTTCACAGACTTCGCCCGCAGCCTCGGCTTGGACCGACTCGTGGATGTCAGTCGTGACGGGGAGCCCCGTGGTGCGGCTAATCTCGGCGAGAATTTCGAGGCCGCCCTTCAATCCCGGCCCGCGGTAAGCTCCGCTGCTCGTGCGGTTGGCTTTGTCGAACGAGGCCTTGAACACCAATTGGATGTTCAAGAGCCGAGCGACCCGCTGTAGCTCCTCGGCAATTTCGAGGGCCGCTTCCCGCGTTTCCAGCACGCACGGCCCGGCGATCCACAGGAGCGGCTGGTCGCTCCCGCACTGATAAGGGCCGATGCGAGCGGGGTAATTGGGCACAACTGAATTCCTGTAAGCGGTAACGGCAATTGAAGTTCGAGCAATATAACCTCAATACGGCTTACGAACTACGCGGAGCAGGTGTTTGCGGCTGTAGCAGGAAAACAAATCAAATAGCCGTCAGCGCAAGCTGATGGTCGAATCGGAACTGCTCCCAGTCACCCCCCGGCTCGCGCCGGTGGCTAATTTTTTGGGCGTCTCGTTTTGAGTTTTGTCAATTTACACGCTTTCGCCGTCAGGTAATCCATGGATGCGCGCAAAATGTTATGAGCAAACAACTTACCAATCGCAAACTCTCGATATGAGACTCGATGCCAGGAAGCCCTCACAGGCAGACTTCCAAGACTCAAGATCGCGCAAATAGCCCCTGATTGCCTCATTTTGAATGAGTGATTTTCGCTTGCGGCACTGCTCGAAACTCATTTTTGAAGCACTGCAATTCAATCTCAGTCCCACCCTAAACGCTTTTCGTAAAACGACTTACAAAAACATCCCGACTCATCGCTGGCGGTTTCGCGGCCCAACGGCACATCATCTGCGAGGTAGGAGTATATGAGTTTTGGCACGGCTGACCCGGGTCAAACTTAAATTTGCTGGCCCGCGGGGTCTCGGACGAACTGTGACGCGTCGGTGCAATTGCCCCTGACCGATTCGTTAAGTCAAATTGTATTTGGCTCGTCCGGGACCCGCTTTTTTGCGCGGCTATTTCTTGAATGGGCGACCACCCAGAATCGTGGTCATCAAGCCCAGTAGCAATCCCAAACTCGCTGGCTCCGGCACCGGCGAGACCCCATTATCGGTCAACGTAGTAGCGGCCGTGGTTGTAGCCAGGCCACCTACTCCATAATTGCCTTGCCAATCGCCGAGGTCGCCCGCGCTAAACGGATTAGGCGAACCACCCCGCTGCCAAGCCAAGAAATCGCGGCCATCGACGTCGCCATCGAGATCGAAGTCGCCGGGGATACTTGTCGACACACTCAACAAGCCTGCACTGTAAAGTTGCGAGGTGTCCCACGAAAGTCCCGCACCGAGTGTCGGCAGAGTGAGTGAATCAAAGGTGCCGCTCACATTGGCCCAGTCGAACAAATTGAATGATTGACCAGCCGCTGGTGCAAAGCCGTTGATGAGTGCCAGTTGGAGAGTGCCATCAAAACCCAATGCACCTGACGAAAGTATTTGGTCGTACCCGCTGCCGGGACTTGTTCCGCCGAGTTCCATCACCAGCAAACTGCTGTTCGAAAAACCGACGTTTCCGACGACCAGGCTCGTCGGCGACAAGCCGGGCGCGAACGTGCCGGTGAAATTCACGTTGTCGAACGTCCCGACCCCCTTCACGTACCCTGGGAGCGTGATTCGCTGGGCGGCGCTGGCGCCGGTGATGTGCCCGTTGTTGATAAGCGGAGTAAAGATCGCATTGGAAGTGTAGACCTCGCCGTAGCCGGTGATGTTGCCGCCAAAGTTGAGGGTCAGGCCATTGAGCGCATCGAGCTGACCGGGGCCGCTGCCTCCCAGCGTCACCAGGGCGGCCGAATCGAACACGGCGTCATTGGCGTCGGTCAGCGCCAACGTGTTGGCGCCGACGTTGACCGTTCCGTTGGTGTAGAAGCCGTTCACCGCATTAAAATCGCCCAGAATGAGCAGGCCGGTGGGAGTGATCGTGGAGCCGACCGCCCCCGCGACCCGAACCGTGTGATTTCCCACTGCGCGGAACTCGCCGTTGGTCGGGATGTTGAGTTGGGCCAGCCCGGTGATCGATCCGCCGCTGATTTCCAGGGCGCCGCTTTGAAAGAGGAGACTTCCCCCGGCGCCGACTGAGAGTCCGTTCGTTTTGAAGGTTCCGCCATCGATTTTAAGTGGTTTGGTGAGCGTCGCGGCGCCTTCGACGGTGAGCCCTTTGCCGAGCGGAATCACAGGAGCGACGCCGTACAGTTCTTGCAGCACTGCGTCGCCGCCAATATTGCGATTACCACCGAACTGAATCGTTCCTGCATTGTAAATAAACTTCCCAAGGTCCTCAGGATTGCCATTGTCGAGGCGGGTGAAGTTGTTGAACCGCAACGTGCCTCCATCGATGGTCACTCGGGCGTCGTAAGCGAGATAGAGCTCGTCGAAGACGTACACGCTGCCTCCATTCTCGATCGTCACACTCGCCTCGTCATTGTAGCCCACGTACAGATCGTTGCCGCTGGTGAGCGATGAACCTGGACCCGATACGACGAGCGTGTCATACGATGAATCACCTCCAATGTTAGAAAAACCCATCACGACGCCGGTGCTGGCGACCGTCGCGCCCCCGGTAATATTGAGCGCACCGCGTCCGTTGCGTCCGATCTCCAGGAACGCCGAGTTCCAGGTTGATCCGCTTCCGCTCACATTGACAACTCCCGGAACTAAGGTCGAGTTATCGCCAAACGCGCCTTCGCCGACCCT
Organism: Bythopirellula sp.; assembly: GCA_034439695.1. Lineage (GTDB taxonomy): Bacteria > Planctomycetota > Planctomycetia > Pirellulales > Lacipirellulaceae > Bythopirellula. The sequence continues at coordinate 61,103 of JAWXAV010000141.1, forward strand.
CGTGTAGCCGGACGTCACCGTGGCTCCGTTTGTGATGTTGAGTGTGGCCCCTGCGGAGTCGGCGTACCCCACCCGCAGCATGCCGAGGGAAGTTAATCCACCCCCGTTGATGGTGGCGTTGCCTGCGTAGAGGGTAGTATCGCCTTCCACGACCAGTCGCTTGCCGCTGGGAATCGTGGTGTTGGTTCCGAAGAATTGATTCGTGATGGCATCGAAGCCGAGATCCCGGTTGCCGCTTAACTGGAGCGTCCCCGATTGAAAAATGAGCCGCGTGGGGTTGGTGATCGTGTTGAACCGCAGCGTGCCGCCATTCAAGGTAACATTTGAGGAATTGTTGATCCCGAGGTCGCCCGCGATGTTGACCGAGCCCGTGCCAGTAATATTCATACTGGCCGTACCCAGCACACCGACCTGGGCGTTGCTGCCCACGGTCAGCGTCCCGCCGGAGATGGCGTAAGCTCCCTGCCCGGTGACTTGATCGGCGATGATCAGGTTGGGGACGGTGTTCGAGCCGCCCGATTGATTAAATTGGCCGACGCCCGCATAGCCGATGAATTGGTGATTGTTGACAACCAACGAACCGGCGCTGAGGTTGTAGGTTCCCTGTGAGCCGGAATTCAAGCCCAGATGCAATACGAAGGATCCGCTGACCGTATTAGCGCCCCCCGTCTGAAAAAACTGACCGACCCCATCCACGCCGATGATTTCATTTTTGTCGGCAATCAGTTGCCCCGTGCCGCTGAGGTTGTAGGTTCCGTTCGAACCGCCTAGGTACCCAACGAGCAGCGCCCCCCCAATCGCTTCGGTGATCAGCGTGTGCGTGCCGCCGGAGTGATTGAACGTTCCCGTGCCTCCGCTGCCGACGACTGTGGAGAGATTGGCGTTCAGCGCGCCGCCGCTCAGGTTATAGACTCCTGACGACCCGGCCCCTAAAGCGATGTACAAATCGTTGCCCGGGCTCGTGGTGATTGTCCCCGCCGATTGCGTGAGCACGCCGTTCCCGGCGGTGAAGCCCGATCCGTTGTGGCCACCGACGTAAATCCCCGCCGCGGTCAAATTGTTGTTCGTGGTGAGCGAGAGTGTATTCGTAAGTGTTCCCGCGGCGGGAAGATCGATCGAAAGCAGCCCCAGCGTCGGCGGACTAATGTCCAGGGTCACCGTGTGGGCCGCGCCATTGGTATTGTAAATCCGCACCGGCTCGTTGAGGCCGGGGACCCCACCGACGTCTGCGCCGCTCGGGCCGGCGGCGCTCCAGTTGGTGCCAGAGCTCCAATTCCCGCTGGGGACGCTATTCTTCCAGAATTTGGTAGCGTGGGCGACCGTCGCCGACGATAAAAGAAAGAAAACGACGAGCAGGCTACGTGCCCAGAAATACACAAGAGTCGGAAGTCGACTCGACATGGCTAGGATCCTCCACAGAGAATTTGGATGGTCGAAACGTCAGTTTATCGCGGGGTGTGTCCAGTGGCCAGCAAATTCTGAAACGTCACATTTCTTGGCCTACCAATTCCTGCATTAGCCGAACTCGCCAATTTTTGGGCATCGGGAATCAAATTTCCTCAAAGTCGGGCATCCCAAGCCTACCGCCCCCAACCGCGGCCCACGTTAAGGCCCCATTCTCGGCCGGGTTCTTTGTCGTGATACGGCCGATTCTTTTCCTCGGCGCGGGCCCTGGCTTCCGTTGAGACTTTCACCGCTCGAAAGGTGCCGTCGTTGGCCTCCGCGACTTGTCGCAGCTTATCGGCAGGCTTACTGTTCTCACCCGTGCCTAAGCCGAAGGTGTGGATGGGAAATTTGCGCCCTCGAGTATCAAGCAAGTAACCCATGCGGCGTTGATCGCGGGTGCTATCCAAATCGCCGTCGGTGAGTAGATAGACCACGTCGGGACGAATCATTGTCGCCGCTTCCATGGCCTCATCAACGACATTACCCATACAAAACTCCACGGTATCCAGCCAACCCTTCAAGCGTTGTTTGTAGCGGTCGTTGGCGGGCACGAAGCGCTCCACGGCTCGAGGATAGAACAACGGATACAGCATGTCGCTATAAAAAATCACATAAAATTCTTGCTCGGGACGGAGTGATTCGACACTACGCAGCAACTCATCAACCAAAGCTTCGAGCTCGCCTCCCTGCATTCCGCCGGAATTATCAAGTACGTAAAGAATACGGCGTCCATCAACCTTCGTGCCGAAGAAGCTCGCCGTCAGTTTTTCACCCGAGGGAACCATCTCCGCGAGCCCGCTTCCCTGCGCTCCGAACATACTCGACACATCGCTTACCGCCGCGTCAGCGAGCGAATCGCTCGACAGATCAGCGAGCGCGGTATCAGCGTTCAAATCACTCGTCGCGGCAAGGGCAGCTTGAGCGGCTTCGTTAACCGCTTTACTATCCAAGTTCTCAAAGTCCGCGAGTGGGTCGATCTCAATCTCACTGATCATCACCTCGTCCGCCATCGCGGGCTCGGTGCTCAACGACAAGCTGAAATCAAAGGGATGCTCGAACGACGTAATCGTCATGAATCCCATCGGCAGAATAACGGCCGCATGAAAGAGGATGCTTCCCATCAGCGGCGGCATGGAACGCTTCTTCTTGATGGGATTGAATGAGATCGGCCTCACTTGCGGAGTTACTATCTGTCGCACGATTTTTTTCGTGGGAACAACTTCGCTGCGCGGCGGGGAACTTTCCACAGGATGCGGCAGATCGACGCGCACTGCTGCTGTGCCGTCGCTGTCAGCAACAGACCGCGCAAGCTTCTTGCCCGCCGAGACCTCGAACATGAAGGTCTCAACGGCCGCTTGATCGTCGGCCGCCAAGGACTCAGAGTCGCTAGCAGACCGGCGCGGCGAGGCTGTGTTGGTGGAATCGGGCGTCATCCGAAATTCTCGAAAGGACCAGAGCGAATGCCTCTTCTTCCGGAACGGTCGAGTCCCCTGATTGTAACCAGAGGTGCTAGCATCAGCCAAATGAATTTCCGCGGCAATTTTTGGTCGGCATTTGCTAGCAAACGACAAATCAATCTGCCATTTCGCTGAACCCCTCGGGAACTCTTGACCGATAAATCTCCTGTCTGCTCACCCGGCAAGGTCCGCGTGATCGGTATGGATTCACAGCCTCCGCGTGAGCGCCTGCCAGGGAATCCGAACTCCTCTCCATGCTTGTTCAGGTCAAGGAAGATTATGAATCTGCATCCCAAAGTCCGCCCGTTGTGGCAACGCGCTATTATTCTGCCAGTACTCACGATCTTGCTGATCTATAAAGCCCTGCATCTACCCAAGCGAATTCTGCCTCGGGATATACGTGCGATTGTCACCAATTGGCACTATTCGATGTTTTGGATGCTCATCAAGAGCGGCCTTACCAGGGCGTACATCGACGAGCCTTGCACATTCAAGATTCCTGACTCGTTTGAACCGCGCGTCGCCGTTGATCCTGCCTATGGCATGAGCAAGCAAGAGATCGAGCAGTTTTATCAGAACGGTTTCATCGGCCCGTTCGACGCTTTTTCGCGCGAAGAGATGGCTGATTTTCGCAACGAAATGCTCGCCGTCGAAAACGAGAAATCCAAGACCTATGGTTTCGTCACCCCCCGCGACCGGCATCTCGAAATGCCCCGGTTGTGGGAATACATGAATCACCCAGCCATCGTCGAACGCGCGGCCCAACTGCTAGGGCCTGATCTGCTTTGCTGGCGAACACAAATGTTCTACAAGGGCCCTGGCTCGCCCGCGATTCAGTTCCACCAGGCGAGCACCTTCATGGTGGAAGACTACCTCGACCCGGCGATCTATCCCGCTCGGCTCGACGAAATGTTCCAACTCACCGTGTGGATCGCTGTCGACGATGCGGTGCCCTCGAACGGCTGCATGCAATTCGTGCGTGGCACGCACAATCGCGTGCATACGCTCAAGTTCGGCGGCGAAGAAGGTTTTTACAATGCGAACTTCTCGCTGGAATTCGATCGCGATCCTCAACGGGTGATGACCGTTCCCGTCAAGTCCGGCCAGTTCATCATCTTCACGGAGCGCTGTATCCACGGCTCGCCCGCCAATACCACTGACCGCCATCGCCTGGCATTCAACATGCGGATCGTGCCGACGAATGTGGCCGCGCTCACGAATAAAGAAAAATACCGCTCGGTCTACAACGGCGGCAAATATCACCTCAAAAACTGGGGGGTCGCGTTGCTGCGCGGCGAAGATCGCTACAAGCTGAGCCGCACCGTGGTCCCCGCTCGACTCTCGCCGCGTGAACAAGCGAAGCAAAATCGAACCGCCGCCTAATTTATTGTTGACCGTTTACTTTGAGGTGTGCCATGCAATCGCTCAAAAACAAGAACGCACTGGTCACAGGCGGCGCGACGGGAATCGGTCGAGCCATTGCGTTGCGACTTGCCCAGGAAGGAGTCCATCTCTTTCTCGTGGATATCGATCCGGTTGGGCTGAGCGAAGTCGTGGCAGCGGCCAAACAGTCTGGCGTTTCCGCGAAGGGACGCGTCTGCGACGTAGGCCAGCTCGAAGAGATTACCGCCTCCGTACAACACGGTCTCAACTGCTACGGTCGTTTCGATCTACTCGTGAACAACGCGGGAATTACCTACTACGGCCGTACCGATCAGATGTCCGCCGAACATTGCGAACAGCTTTTGGCCGTGAACGTCCACGCACCATTGCATTTTACTCGTCTCTTGTTGCCGACGCTGCTCGAGCAACCCGAAGCACATGTGCTCAATGTGTCGAGTTTCCTCGGTCTGATTGGAGTGCGCAAGCTGGCGGCCTACTCGGCCAGTAAGTTTGCGTTGGTCGGATTTAGCGAAGCGCTGCGGGCCGAATTTGCCCGCACAAATCTGGGAGTCACCGCGTTCTGTCCAGGCTTCGTGGAAACCAGCTTGTTTGAATCGGCACCTCTGGGCTGTGATCGCCACTTTCCGAAAAGACCGCCGCGCTGGATGCTGAGCACTGCGGAGAAAGTAGCCGCGCGGGCCGTCAAAGCTATTCAGCGTGACGAGTCCCTGGTGGTCATGCAGCACTATGCGAAGCTGACCCACTTCACGAAGCGATTCTTTCCGGGTCTCATCGACTTCGCCAACCATCTCACGCGCAAGCGTTTCACCGCGAAATTGGAAACCCCACCAACTGCCGAAGAACGCCGCGCGGCCGCTTGAATCGGTGTCTCCGTTGCAGCTAGTCACCATGCCAGTCCAGTGACTATGATTTTCTCATGCACTTGCGACTAGTAACCTACAACATTCATAAAGGGATCGGCGGGCGAGATCGCCGCTATCGGCCTGAGCGGATTATTGAAACGCTGGCTCACTTGCAAGCCGACATTGTCTTTCTGCAGGAAGTCGATGAGGATGTGCCCCGCTCGCGGCACGACATGCAGGCCGAACTGCTCGCCGCGGAACTTGGTTTTTCCCATCTGGCGTTTCAACGTAACGTCACGCTGAAAAAAGGTTGGTACGGCAACGCCATCCTGAGCCGCTTTCCGCTCACCAACATTGAAAGCTACGACCTCACGGTCCGCTTCAAGAAACGCCGCCAAGCCTTGTTGGCTCGCTGCAAGGTGCCCGTCGGTGAACACACGCGGTCGCTGCTGATGGCCAATCTGCACTTGGGACTCGCTGGTCCCGAGCGCGTGTTCCAGCTTCGCAAACTTCTTGAGCACCATCTGCTCGCCGACGCGCAGCGCCATACACCAATTGTGGTCGGGGGTGATTTCAATGATCTCTGGGGTAGTTTAGGCCGGCGCGTGCTGGAACCCACTGGGTTTCAGTTGGCGGGTGGCATGATGCGGACCTTTCCTGCGATCTTGCCGATACGGCCTTTGGACCGCGTTTATTTTCGCGGCCCGCTCAAAGTGCATCACTCTTTCGCTTGCCGCACGGCGGTCGCACATCAAGCCTCGGATCACTTACCGCTGGTGGCGGAATTTGTTTGGAAGGATTAATCCGCTGGCGGTTTAGCGCTACGACATATGTTATCCTGACTTCCATGCTTGAAGACCTAAAAAACATACATTTGACCACCTACTTGCTGGTCCTTGCCCATTTGGCGCTCCAGTTTGCCTTGGCATTTCGCGTGCTCATGCAACGCCGGCCCGTGGGCGAGACGCTGGCCTGGATGTTGGTCATCTTTGTGTTCCCCGTGGCGGGACCGTTGGCGTACATCCTCCTAGGTGAGCTGCGTTTGGGGCAGCGTCGGGCCCGTCGCTTCGAGAATCTCTACCAACCGATTCGGCAATGGCTCCGCCAACTTGACGAACGCTTCGAGGATGATCCCCTCCAACTCAGCACAAAGTCCGAGCAACTTGCCCACCTGGGAAAACAAACATTCGGGCTGCCCGCTCTGCCCGGCAATCAAATCGAACTACTCGGCGATTGGCAACATGTCTTTTGCCGTTTGGAAGCAGACATCGACGCCGCACAATCCACCTGCCACTTGGAGTTCTACATCTGGCACGAGGGTGGCGAAGCCAATCGCGTGACCGAAGCGCTCCTCCGCGCGACGCAGCGAGGGGTGAAATGTCGAGTTCTCGTCGATGCGATGGGGAGTCGACGATTTCTTGGCGGTGAATCGGCTCATCGACTCCGCGAAGCCGGGGTACAGATACAAGATGCACTGACGGGGGGAATCTTTCGTTTGCCATTCGTGAGGTTCGACATTCGCCTGCATCGCAAGATCGTCGTGATCGACGGTCGCATTGCTTACACGGGCAGCCTGAATTTGGTCGACCCGCGCTATTTCAAAAAAGACGCTGGCGTCGGTCAGTGGGTCGATGCGATGATCCGCATGCAAGGGCCTGCGGTCGAGTCACTCGCCATCACGTTCTTGGCCGACTGGTACATCGAATCAAACACGTCCCTCGCCGAACTCCAAGAATCAGGCGACGCTCGTCCCCAACCCAAGATCGGCGAGGCCATCGCCCAGGTGCTCCCCTCGGGCCCTGCTTACACACACGGCGCGATTGAGCAAGTGCTCATCATGGCCGTGTACGCGGCGCGCGAAGAGTTGGTGCTCACCACGCCCTACTTTGTCCCCAATGAATCGCTCCAGATGGCCTTGGCGTCGGCAGCTCAGCGTGGCGTGAAAGTGATTTTGGTCGTCCCCGCCAAAGTGGATTCGCGTCTTGTGCATCACGCGAGTTTGGCTTCCAAGGGCGACTTGCTAACGGCTGGCGTGCGGATCGCCAATTTTCGCGAGGGACTTCTGCACACCAAAAGCGTCACCATTGACGGCGAAATCAGTCTGTTCGGATCAGTAAATCTCGATCCCCGCAGCCTGCGGCTCAATTTCGAAATCTCGCTCGCCATTTATGACCCCCAGTTCACCAGCCGGTTGCGTCAGTTACAACAAACCTATATCGACCACGCGGAATTGATGGACTTGGAAACCTGGCGGCGTCGATCATTGGGCCAGCGCATTGCAGAAAATGCCGCCCGGCTGTTAAGCCCGCTATTGTAGCCAACCTTGGTCTTGGCGCAATTCCTATAACTTTTCCAGAAACTTTTTGCAATGACTGCTTCCCTTGGCTAAACTGCTCTTTCTGGGAGTGTCTTTGCATAATCGCTGCTATTGAATTAATACATCATGCGACTTCTTGGATCAGTTCTGATTATCCTGGGCATTGTCGCCGGAAACGCCCGCGGCGCGGTAACTACGATAGCCCTCTCCGGAGGTACGGTGCCGGGTGTATTAAATGCTCAGTTCGATACGTTCAGCCTGGTAAGTATCAACGCAACTGGTCAGGGCGTTTTTTCTGCAACTCTAACTCCAGGCCTTGGCGGTGTGACTGTCGACAACGATACGGTCTTGTTCAAACTCGATAACAACGGGCTAGCTCTCCTGACACGAGAAGGCGTCGGCAGTGTACCCGCAGTTGCAGGTACCACTTATCAAAGTTTTACCACAGTTGCTATCGATGATCAGGGTGATGCTCTTGTTCGCGGTTCGTTGGCACATACTGGTGGTGTGACTGCCAGCAACAATCAAGGCTTGTGGCGTTTCTCTACAAACGGCGACGCGCTCGTGGCGCGCACTGGCTCACAAGGGGTGCCGGGAGTCGCTTCCGCAAGTTTTGATACACTACCAAACATTGTTACCTATTCGGGTGATGGTCGCACAGCCTTTGATACGACATTGGTCCAAACGGGAGACGTCACTCCCTTGAATGATCGGGGCCTGTGGAGTTTTCAAGCGACTAGCACGCTACTTAGTCGGGAAGGAGTTGCTGTTGTTCCGGGCGTACCTGTTGCGAAGTTCTCTACTTTCGTGGAATCCACGCTCAATAACAATAATCAGGTGGTCACGACCGCCGTGCTGGACATGAGCGCTGGCGTGACCATCAACAACCGCAACGGCATCTGGCGATTTTCCGATACAACGGGCACGTTAATCGCCCGCACGGGGCAAAGCAATGCCCCAGGCCTCGGAGGAATCTCTTTCAGCTCTTTCGGCAATCCGGTCATCAATAACGCTGGTCAGATTGCATTTTCTGCATCCGGCACGACAGCCAACACTAATGGATTGTGGCTTTATACCAATGACGTGGGCGAACTGTTGGCACGCGGTGGAGTCGGCGTCGTACCCGATGTCCCGAGCGCGAACTTCGAAGTGTTTAGCGAGCCCGTTTTGAGCGACACGGGGCACGTTTTGTTTGGAGCGACGCTCCTTGTTGGCACAGGAGATGTGACCACGGCTAATGACAAAGGCCTCTGGATCATGGACAACTCCGACGACGATCACTTACTCCTCCGTTCGGGGAGTGGCAACGTCGCCGGAATTCCGAACGCTAACTTTTTGCAGTTTGATGACTACGCCATCAACGAGGTCGGCATCGTCGCGGTCGCAGCTACTCTCGAAACTGGCCCAGGCGGAGTGACCCCTGGCAATGACACTGGGCTTTGGTTGGTCGATCCCGAGGGTTCACAGACCCTGATCGCGCGCGAAGGTGACACTCTTGCAGGCGGAACTATCGAGTCGCTGCAGTTCACCAGCGACTCCGGTGGCAGCGATGGACGCGCCACGGGACTCAACAGCCTCAATCAACTGCTGTTCCAAGCGACCTTCACCAACGGCGATTCAGGGGTGTTTCTCTACACGCCATCCACGACAACGTACGCACCTGCCGACTTCAACGAAGACGGCTACGTCGACGGCACCGACCTCGCGTCTTGGCAAGGGGCGTACAACACCACCAGCGCTGCTGACGCCGACGGCGATGGTGACTCCGACGGAACCGACTTCCTCTCATGGCAACGCCAATACACCGGCCCCGCCCCGCAGGTCGCGCCACTGGTCGTTCCCGAGCCAAGTGTCTGGTGCCTCATCGCCGCGGCTGGCTGTTTTTCACAATCCCGCAGCGCGCGGCGCGCCCGTCGCTGCCGCTAGCCTCACATCGCTCACAGCCCCTACGATCCGCACTCACGGCACAGCTTGCGCCTTCACTAATCCTTCTGCCCTTCTACACTTGGGCAGGACCATCCGACGATATTTTTAGTGAATGCCCCTTCTCCGTGGAACTGCCTCGGTGGTATTGCCATGATTTCTCGACGTGAAGCACTCGGCGCGGGGGCTGCCCTACTCTCCACTGCCCTTCTGCCAACCTGGGCAAAAGCTGCTACTCAGGCGGGTGTTTCGCGCGCGGGTCGGGTACGCCTCGCCAATGGTCGTTGTTTGTCTTATCACGAATTCGGTATTCCCACCGGTCCCTTGGTGTTTTATTTCCATGGCACGCCCGGCTCGAGCCTGGAAGCCGGCCTGATCGAACACGAAGCGTGTTTGGCTGGTGTTCATCTTGTGTCCGTTGATCGTCCAGGCATGGGCCACTCAACTTATTACTGCGGTCGTCGCATCCTCGACTGGCCCTGCGATGTCGAGCAACTCGCCGACATTTTAGGCTATGGCGGGACATCGTTCGGCGTCGTCGGCTTGTCGGGAGGTGCGCCCTACGCCTCGGTCTGCGCGCGGATGATTCCCCACCGCCTCACTCATGTCGCCATCGTCTCGGGGCACGCCGAACTTGGCGCACCAGGAGTGAGCGCCGGCAGCGAAGATGATGCGATTGCTTTAATCACGCGCCGACCGCGGCTGGCATGCAAGGGCCTTAACTTCATCGCCAGGCGACTGGATCGTAAGCCCGACCATGTGATCGCGAAGATCACGAAGGACTGGTCCGCCGCCGACCGCGAACTGGTTCTCTGCAATCCCCGCTATTATCGCAACCTGATCGCCAATCTCAACGAGGCTTCTTGCTGCGGAACGGAAGGAGTCGTCACCGATATTGGCCTCTTGGGATGCGACTGGGGCTTTGAGTTGTGCCGAATTCAAGGCGTGAACGTTTCGATTTGGCAAGGAGGCTGCGACCGCATCGCCCCACCCTCGACCGGCCGCTACTTCCACAACCAAATTGCCGGGAGCGAATTTCACTTCGACCCTCAAGCCGGCCATGTCACGATGCTCAAGTGGCACGCGCCAGAAATCCTGGCACGCTACCACAATCCATGAAAACGACACTACGCCCGCGGATGAAACTGCTGATGCACTTTCTTGAGCCGCGAGTGATCAACGTGCGTGTAAATCTGCGTGGTGGCGATGCTCGCGTGGCCCAGCATTTCCTGCACTTGCCGCAAGTCGGCCCCACCGGCGAGTAAGTGCGTGGCAAAGCTGTGCCGCAGCGAGTGGGGGCTGATCTCGGCTGGCACGCCCGCACGGATGGCGTACTTTTTGATGAGTTCCCAAATCCGCTCCCGGCGCAAGGCTGCCCCGCGCGGCGACAGAATCACTGCCTCACTCAAGGGACTGCGTCGCGCCGCTAACTTCGACCGTTCATCCTTAAGGTACCGCTCGATGGCCAAAATCGCGCGGCGACCCAAGGGCACGACCCGCTGCTTGTCTCCCTTGCCGTGGCAGATGCAATAGCGCTCGCTCAAATGCAGGTCGCGCATTTTGAGCGAAGAAAGTTCCGACACCCGGCAACCCGTGGCGTAGAGCAATTCCAGAATCGCTCGATCCCGGAGCCACAACCCATCGGCGGCCCGCGGCGCGGCGAGCAACTCTTCCACCTGCGCTACCGACAGCACCTGCGGCACCTTCTGCCACAGCTTTTGTGTCCCCAGCAAATCGGCTTGATTGTCGGTGATCGCCCCTTCGAGTTGAAGATATCGAAAAAAGACTTTCAGCGACGCCACATGCCGGGTCACGCTCTTCGGCGCGAGCGTTTGCTCGGCCAGCCAAGCCGGGTAGCCGGAAAGCTCGCTCACCGACATGCTCTGCATCCGCCGCGAACCGAGCCACTTAAAGAATCGCGCGAGATCACGCCGATAGGCTTCCACGGTGTTCGTCGCTAGGTGACATTCGGTGCGGATGTAGTCGGCAAAATCCTTCTGCCACCGCGCCGCCTCCCGGTCGGCCCCCTCACGTCGCGGCTTCAAGATTTTGCGTTGTGCTTTCAAATGCTGATCCTAATTTAGCCGCGGAGCTTGCTCCGCGCTCGGTTTATCACCCGCTGCAAGCAGCGGGGCTAAATACTCACTCTTTGTATCGGTCTGATCACCTGACTTGCCCTAAACCATCTCTAAACCATGTGCTAAACTTTACTGATTAGCACGATTATTCCCTTACGCCAGCCGCCACATGCAAGACGTCATCATCGAAGAGCCGTATGAGTTCGTGCCGCCGGTCTACGGCACGGTCTGGCCTTGGTTGATGCACCAGTATCTCAAACGCTACTTGCGCAAGTCCTTCGGTGTGCATTCCGTCGAGTGCCGTGACACGCATTTGCTGCAAGAATCAATCGACGCCGGGCACGGCATACTCATCACGCCCAACCATTGCCGCATGTCCGACCCGCTCACCTTGGGCTACCTGTCCCGCGTGATTGGCCAAGACATGCACGCGATGGCCTCGTGGCATTTGTTCAAACAGGATTGGCTGAAGCGTTTCGTGCTCCGCCGCATGGGGGCGTTCAGCGTTTACCGAGAAGGGATCGACCGCCGGGCCATCGACACGGGCGTCGACATTTTGGTCAAGGGCAAGCGACCGCTCGTGATTTTTCCCGAGGGGGCCATTTCCCGGCATAACGACGTGCTGATGCCGATGATGGACGGCCCCTCGTTTATCGCCCGTACCGCTGCCAAGCGCCGTGAGAAGCTGGGTATCAAAGGGGGCATCGTCATCCACCCCGTGGCGATCCGCTATTTCTTTCAGGGCGACGTGGCCCAGACCGTGGAACCGGTGCTCGAAGAGATCGAATCGCATTTCTCTTGGTATCCGCAGCAAGATCGTTCGCTCACCCGGCGACTCCAACAGATCGGCCAGGCCCTCTTGTCTCTCAAGGAAATCGAATACTTCGGCCAGGCCCGCATGGGCGATTTTTACCAGCGGGTCGATTCCTTAATCGAAGACGTGCTCGCCAAGTTGGAAACCGAATGGCAGATCAAGGAAAAAGAAGAGGGCGTTGTCGCCCGCGTGAAAGCGATCCGTTCGGCGATCCTCCCCGGCATTGTCAACAAGACGATTTCGCCCGAGGAACGCCGCCGCCGCTGGAAGCAACTCGCGGCATGCTACTACGTGCAACAAATGTCGCACTATCCACGCAACTACGTCCGCAACTCCGAACGCAACATCCCCGAGCACATTCTCGAAACTGTCGAACGTTTTGAAGAAGATTTCACAGACAGAGTGCGCATCCACGGTCCACTGCACGCCGTCGTGCAAGTCGGCCAAGCGATCCCCGTCAGCAGCCATCGTGACCGCAGCGCCGAGGGCGACCCCATCATGAACGGCATCCGCACGCAACTCACCGAGATGCTGACGAAGCTGTCCGAGGAATCACCGAAGGTGTTAAATTTGAACTAAATGCACGTTCTACACACAAATGAAACCAGATCTAGACTCCTTACCCAAGCTAACTCCGCGCCAAGCATATTTGGCGATGTATGAATTTTTGAATATGGAATTTGAGTTGTGTGGAGAAGACAAAACGGTTCATCTTGGTGGTCTTCTTGCGGAAATGATCCCGGAGGCTGATGGTTCTACCGGTGATCCTGGCGCAGCTCAACAGTTTGTCGATTCGATTCAACGAGTGCTAAACAACTTAGTGGGGTCGAAGTGGCAATATTAACTGCTTGTATGAGTCGATCAGTGCGTAACCTCCCATTGATTGCGATAGCCCTCCACGAGTGCCAGGGGTGGCTTGTCCACCCGACATATTCAGCACTGCCAGGCAAGCCAGCACTAGCGCCCGCTCCATAAAATTTCGCGCCCGGCCAAAACTGACCTCTCAAAATGGCCACCCTCTTCGGGTAAATGGTGACGCCCCTCAAGACAAGTTCGTAGGCCGGAACAAGTATTGCGAGTTCCGGCAGAGTGCGAGAGATTGCCGGAACTCGTGTTACTCGTTCCGGCCTACGCGCTAGCCGGATCGAGGGCACCGCGGCGCAGCCGTGGTCTACGATCCGGAACTGTCTCATTCTCGGCGGTGCCACGGCAGCGGGACGCTGCCGGCTAACTTTGCCGTTTGTATCTCTTCTAGCGCCTGGCAAAACCTTGCGGCGAAACGTCGGACGTTTGCAGTATCGTGGCCCAAGGTCCGATGTTTGTGTTGGGGATTAGTGTGCTCTCGCTTGATGGCGGAGCCAAACCCACTCCATTTCTTTCAGGGACACGAGTATGCAATCCGACGGCCACCCCAAAGTTCGTGCCACCATTTATTTACCGCTCGACGTGCTGAATGAGGCTCGGGACGCGGCGGTGCATTTGGCGGGTTTTCCGGCACGACTGACTCTCACTCAATTGGCGGAGAATGCTCTCCGGGCGGAGTTGCGGAGACTGAAAGCTCTCTACAACAACGGCCAGGATTTTCCCCGTCGCGATGAAGAGCTGAGAGGTGGCCGTCCCATTGCGGCTTGATGCCGATGTCAGAAAACCGCGATCCGCCTGACGCAAGGGTGTCATGGCCCGTCGCGGTTCATTGTTTTCGGTCCCAGATGAGAACACTTGATGAACAGAAGACCCTCGGGAAACCAGCGCAGGGATGCGAACAGTCCAGCCACCGCCCAGGTGGAAGCCGCGCTTGCTTCTCGCGAGGAAGCGGCCCGGCTTCGCCAGCGGTTGTTGAAGATGATTGTCGAGAACGAGCAAAAGCGTCGACAGTCACCCAACGAATTGGCCCCTTCCTCCACCCAACATTGACAACGCTGTGAAAGTCCCACGAGTTGCTACAATCTGCCGTCGGCGTGCCCGCTATTGCCTCGCAATAGCGGGCACGATCCTGTTTGCGCACCTGGCGTTAGGCTCGGAGGCGCGGGCTGATTTTTCGGTGGGGAATTTTAAGCGGGTGTGGGCGGAGGAGTTTGGGTTGGGTTTAGTGCCGGACGCTAAGCCGCAAGTGGCTTTTCAGTCGGTGCCGCAGCAGCCGCATCCTGCGGTGGCGCGGATTGTGGTGCCCGAGGGGGAGGCCACGTCGTTTGGTAGTGGGACGTTGGTCGATGTGCGCGATGGTTATGGGATCGTCGTGACCAATTGGCATGTGGTGCGCGATGCCCAGGGTCCGATTGAAGTGATCTTTCCCAATGGGTTCGCTTCCAAAGCGCGGGCTTTGAAAGTTGATGAGGATTGGGACTTGGCGGCGCTCGTGATTTATCAACCTCAAGCGTCGCCGGTGAAGATTGCCGACACGGCCCCGCAGCCGGGGGATCAACTCACGATTTGCGGCTATGGCCCCGGAATCTATCGCTCGGCCACCGGGCGCTGCACGCAGTATTATTCGCCCAAGGAACACTTGCCGCAACAAATGGTGGAGCTGAACGTTGAAGCGCGGCAAGGAGATTCCGGCGGGCCGATTTTCAATAGCCGCGGGGAGCTCGCGGGAGTGCTCTTCGGCGCGGGGCAAGGGACGACGCTCGGCAGTTTCGGCGGGCGGGTGGATGCGTTTCTCGCTTCGCTCGCGCCGGATATTGGCCGTCAAACTGAGGCGACGCTGGCTTCAGCGCAGGCGATCAGTGATGAAAACACAACTTGGCGGTCGAGCAACGGGAGGCAGCCAGCCGACAACCAAGTCAGAACAGCTTCGACAGCGCTGCTGGAACCTCCCGCGTTTGAAGAGTTGCAGCAAACTGGTGCGGAAGTGTTTGCACCGCAAGCGGGGCAACTGATGGCACAATCACAGGGCTTAGAGCCGGTGCCAACCTCGGACCATCCATTATTCGAGAAGATCAAATCGGGGTTGGCTGCGTTGGGGCTGTTTTCGATTGTGGTGATGTTTCTCAAAGCGGCGGGGTAGTATGATCAGCAGAGACCCAGGGAGCGCTGTCCCTGGGCTTGAGTTAGTTCGCCAATTTCGCGCGGAGGTCGCCGACGATTTCGCGTGGCACGAACCGGGCGAGCTCCTCATCGCCAGCCAGTGGCGTGATCTGCTTGATGAGCGAACTCGACACGTGCGAGAATTCGTCGTCCGCCATCAGAAACACCGTTTCGACACCCGGATCGAGCTTGCGGTTGGCGAGCGTCATCGTGAATTCGCTCTCCATGTCGGTGAGTGACCGCACACCGCGGATGATCACGCGGGCATCGCATTGCCTGACAAAATGGACCGCCAGACCGGTAAACATTTCCACATGAATATTGGGCAAATGCTTGGTCGTGCGGGTGATCAGCTCGACCCGTTCCTCGCCGGTAAAGAGCGAGGTTTTTTCGATGTTCATGCCGACGCCGACGATCAGTTCATCGACTAAGCGGCTGCTCCGCTCGATGACGTTGAGATGCCCGAGAGTGATGGGATCAAACGAACCGGTGTAAACTGCGCGAAGGGACATAAATGTTATCGCCAAGAATTTCGAGGTTTGAGATGCTTCATTGTGAGGTTTGTCGCCAACTTTTGCCAGCCATGTGAGCCTTAAGAAATCACCGACAGCAGCCGGGCCAAGTCCTCAGAGTTATTGTAGGCATGAGCGCTGAGCCGCAAGCGGCCCGCGCGGCAGTTGAGCGCGACTCCTTGGGCCAGGCACTCTTTGCGAACCTGTTGCGGATCGCGGCCGGGGAGTTCAAAAGAGAGGATGCCCGATCGATTGTCGCCCTCGCGGGGAGAGCGAATCATGGCACCCGCTTGGGATAATTGTTCGCAAGCCATGTCCGTGAAATCGAGAATCGCCGCGGTGATGTTGGCGATGCCGAGCGATAGCAGGAGCTTGATGCTCGCGCCCAAGCCGATGAAGCCGGCGATGTTGTAGGTGCCTCCCTCATAGCGCGCCGCTGAGTTTTTGAGTTTTAACTCGATGTGATCATAATTGCCGGCGTTGGCAACGCTGTTCCAGCCGACGCCGATCGGTTGCAGGCGTTCGAGCCAACCCTCGTTGATGTAACCGATGCCCGCGCCTTCGGGACCGAGCAGCCATTTGTGTCCGTCGGCAGAGAGCACGTCGATCTCGTCGGCCCGCACATCAAGGGGAAACACGCCGAGACCTTGAATCGCGTCGACCAAGAATAATGCGCCGCAGTCGTGCGCCACGTCGGCGATTGGTTTGAGCGCGCGGCGGCAACCGTTGGAGTAGCAGACCCAACTGACGCTCACCACGCGGGTGCGGTCATCGCAATGGGCGGCGATTTGCTCGGGGGAGACGCTGCCATCCTGGGTGGGAACCAAGCGGGTTTCGACGCCGCGCTGGGCAAGATTGAGCCAGGGGTAGAGATTGGTCGGGAACTCATCGGCGAGCGTGACCACATTGTCGCCCGGTTGCCAAGGGAATCCTTCGGCCACGAGATTGATGCCGACGGTGGTGTTGGGGAGCAGTGCGATCTCGTGCTCCCCTGCCCCGATAAGTTCGGCGGCGGCGGCGCGGCAGGCCTTAAGTTGCGCGGCCCATTCGAGCCAGGTGGTATCCCCTTCCTCGGTGGCTTGCGCGAGCCAGTGGGCCATCGCCGCGGACGCCGGCTGCGTTATTGGCGCAACGGCGGCGTGATCGAAATAAGCCCACTTACGCGCGACCGGCATGGCGGCGCGCAGTCGCTCGCGGGTTTGCTCGATAGAATTGCTCATGAGGTTCCATGGAATGTAGGTGTTGCGATGAGACTGTATGATAACGCGATTCTATTGCTGTGTGGACTTGTCATCGCTTCCTCAAGTTCACACGCCCAAGATTTCCGCGAATTGCGCGAGAAAATGGTTGCCGAGGAAATTGCCGCGGCGGGGGTTAACGACACGCGGGTGCTGGAGGCCATGCGTTCCACGCCACGGCATGAGTTTGTGCTCGACAAATGGCGGGCTCAGGCGTATTTCGATGCGGCGCTGCCGATTGGTGATCGGCAGACCATCTCGCCGCCTTATGTCGTGGCGTACATGACCGAGCAGCTCGATCCGCGGCCCACGGATCGCATCTTGGAAATTGGCACGGGGAGCGGTTATCAAGCGGCCGTGCTGAGCCCGCTGGTGAAAGAGGTGTACACGATTGAAATCGTCGATCACCTCGCCAAGCGTGCCGAGCAAACGCTCAAACGCTTAAAATACGAAAACATTCATGTTCGTAGCGGCGATGGCTATGCGGGTTGGCCCGAGGCGGCACCGTTCGACAAGATCATCGTCACTTGTTCCCCCGAAGCGATTCCGCAACCGCTCGTCGATCAGCTTGCCGAAGGGGGTTCGATGATTATCCCCATCGGTGAGCGCTATCAACAGAATCTGGTGCGGGTGACGAAGCGAAATGGCGAGTTAGTGAAGGAACCGTTGCAGGCAACGTTGTTCGTGCCGATGACGGGGACCGCCGAGGATCAGCGCCGCGTCCAGCCCGAGCCGACCAAGCCGCAGGTGAACAACGGTGATTTTGAGGAAGTGATTGGGAAGAAGCAGTTGCCCGTCGGTTGGCACTATCTGCGGCAAGTCCGCACGCTCGAAGAAGCTAACCGCAATCGTTACCTTTCGATTGCGAATAGCGAACCCGGCAAGCCGACCCGGGCGTTGCAGGGATTGGCGCTCGACGGTCGGGAAGTCCGCGAGGTGCAACTGAGCGCGCGTGTCAGGGGAAAAAACTTGGGGCCGGACCCGACGGGCGAACAACTCCCCGCGATTGTGCTGACTTTCTACGATCAGCGCCGCGCGGTGATCGAGAGCCAACTGCTCGGCCCTTGGGAAGGGAGCTTTGATTGGCGCACCGAGAGCAAGACTTTTCGTGTCCCAGTGACAACGCGGGAAGCCATCTTGCGGCTGGGGTTGTTGGAGGGGGTAGGCCAGTTGGACGTCGACGTCCTCGTCTTGGAGGCGGTGGATAACCCATAGGAATGGTTCCCTGAGAGCCGCCTTGGTGCTCCGAAAACCACGTAACCCCTAAATTCGGCTAATTTTACGTAGATTGCTTGAATTAAACTGGCTGGCTGCTATCTTGGGAAACTGCTAGCGGGAAACAGTCCCCGCGACTGGCCCCGCAATGGGGCTGATTAAAATACAAAGCTGATCGAAAAATGGAGACACCGGTGATGAGAATTCTTGGCAAAGGTCGTTATCAGATCGCGCTCGTGGCAGCGGCGCTCGTGATTGGGTTGGGAAGCGAAGCTGGGGCTTGGTCCCATGGCAGTTGGGGTTCCTATGGCTCGTCAGGGTCATACGGCGGTTCCTCGGCCTCGTACGGTTCCTATGGTTCCGGCGGCAGCTATGGCAGCTACGGTCGTGTGGGCATCATTGGCCGCATTCGCGCTCGCCATGCCGCTCGCCATAGCCACGGGTCATACGGTTCCTATGGTTCCAGCGGCAGCTATGGCTCGGTGAGCTACGGTAGCTCGGGCAGTTACGGAAGTTCAGGTAGCTATGGCAGTTCGGGTTTCTCGGGCAGCTACGGCGGCGTGATGTACAGCGCTCCTGTTGAGACACATTGCGACGGCTGCACGGCTGCCACCAGCACCGACGCGGCTCTCGAAACAAGTGGCAGCGCCGTGATCGAGGTTTCGGTTCCCGAAGATGCCAAAGTTGAAGTCAACGACAAGGTCACCACCAGCACGGGCAATTCGCGGAGCTATGTCTCCAATAGCCTGCAAGCTGGTCAAACCTATCTGTACAATTTCCGCGTCGAGTTTGAGCAAGACGGCAAGACCGTCGTGAAGAATGAGTCGGTGAAGATCAGTGCGGGCGACCGGGTAGCCTTGAGTTTTGGTGCCAACGACGAACTGCAACTCACTGCCGCCACCGGCGCGACGAAGACCGAGTTGAAGATTTCTGTTCCCGCCGAGGCGAAGGTCTATCTGGCTGGTGCCGAGACTGCTCAAACCGGCACGGAGCGGACCTACGCGACCCATCGCCTGAGCGCGGGGGAAACGTGGAGCGATTACGCGGTCCGCG
This sequence comes from Bythopirellula sp., assembly GCA_034439695.1. Lineage (GTDB taxonomy): Bacteria > Planctomycetota > Planctomycetia > Pirellulales > Lacipirellulaceae > Bythopirellula. The sequence goes on from JAWXAV010000141.1 coordinate 80,426, forward strand.
TTGAGCTGGAACAGGACGGCAAGACCTTGGTTCGTGAAGAAACGCTGACCATCAAGGGTGGCGACACCTACGAGCTAGCGTTCGACTTCGCCGGCGAAGCGGACCAATTGGCCGCTAAATAACTGGCAGCCGCGAAAAAATCGTGATTTGACCCCCACATCGGTGTTGACCGCTGTGGGGGTTTTTATTTTGCTAGAGGCCTCGTAGTTACAGGCGGCTCGCCTGTATCAAGTTACTCGTGCAGAAGACAGGCTACGTTATTTTTAGGGATGCAGCCCATCGGGCGGAATAAGTGAGCCACGATGGCCAAGTTTGAACCTTCTCGCCCCGAACAGCAGCCGCGTCCCACCGCGCCCCCGCAACAGCCGGTGAAGAAGCCAGCTCCGCCCCGCCCTGCCGGTGAAATCGGCTGGCACCCAGTGTGGCGGTGGTTCGTGAGCCTGTTGATCGTGTTGCATTTGCTCGCCGTGTTTTGCGCGCCGTGGGATCTTTCGACGCAAGCCGCGTTGCCGCCGGGTTTCATTCCACCGACCGACAATTTGGGTCGACAACTTCCGCCTCCCGTGGGGGTTTTGCAAGAACCAATTGTGACGCGCGGCTTGCGGACGTGGTTCTTCCGCCATTATCTCAACTTGTTGTACCTGAATCATGGCTACGAATTTTTTGCCCCCGATCCGAATGGCAGCCATGTGATCCGCTATCAGATTCGTGACAGCGGAGGACGTGAAGTGGCTGGCGGGCAGTTTCCTGATCTTAAGGCGCAGTGGCCGCGCTTGCTCTATCATCGCCACATGATGCTCGCCGCGCAAACCGGCGACATGGGCGAGGAATCGGGCCGGCACTACGCGCAGCATTTGCTTGCCGTGAATGGGGGGCAGTCGGTTCGCATGGAGTGGATCATCCACAAATTGCTCCCGCCGCAGGATGTGAAGAACGGCAAGAAGCTTGACGCCCCCGAGACGTATCAAGTGCTGGCCAACATTCAGGAAGTGGCCAAGCCTAAGCCAGTCCCAGAACAACCCGTCGCGTTGCCTCCGACCGAAGGAGGCCGCTGATGGGAATCTTCGCCGACACGCGTGGCTACTTTGCCGAAATGTGGCAAGCGTGGAACAAGTTTTGGTTTCAGTCGGTCGATCCGGCAACGCTTTGCTTGATCCGTTTGCTGGCGGGGACGCTGCTGTTTTACACGCACTTGGTATGGTCGCTCGATCTGCAAGCTTTCCTGGGACAAGAGGGTTGGCTCCCCGTGGAGTACATTCGCCGGGTGCAGGGGGAGCAATGGTCGGTTTGGAGTGTGTTTTTCTGGATCAAGCCGGGTTGGCTGTTATGGTGCGTGCATATTATTGCGCTGTTGGTGTTTTTCTGTTTGATGATTGGCCTCTTCAGTCGCACGATGGCGGTGCTGGCGTTTTTGTTTGCCGTATCTTATGCCCATCGGGTGAGCCCGGGGGCGTTTTTTGGACTCGATAAAACCAACTGCATGTTGGCACTTTACCTGATGCTCGGGCCGTGCGGAGCGCGGTATTCGCTCGATTCAGTCAGGCGAGTACGCAAGGGAATCACCACCCCCGTTGCCCCCAGCACCGCAGCGAATCTGGCGATTCGATTGCTGCAAGTTCATTTGTGCATCATTTACTTTTTCTCGGGGCTGGCAAAGTACACGGGCGAAAATTGGCACGCAGGGACCGCAGTCTGGTGGGCGCTGGCGAATCAAGAGTATCAATCGATCGACATGACCTGGCTCGCCAACTGGCCGCTGCTCGTCGCCTTGGCGACACACGCCACGGTGTTTTGGGAGTTGTCGTACTGGGCGCTGGTCTGGAACCGTTTCACGCGGCCATTGGTGCTGTGGATGGCGATCTTCGTCCACGCGGGGATCGCACTCTTCATGGGTATGATCACCTTCGGCGTGGCGATGATCATTGCCAACCTCGCGTTCCTCACTCCACAAACGGTAAGACGGTGGTTTGATCCACTGGCTGGCCGCGTGGCACGGTTGCTCGGCGCGGGGAAGTGACTTTGTCATCCCGATGGGAGTTCTACGACCAGAGGGATCTGGCCTGCAGCACCTTCACGCATGGAATACTTGCGAGTTGAGAAGCCAGATTCCTCAGTCGCGTAGCTCCTATCGGAATGACAACCTGCTGCTAGAATTCAATCATGGATTCAAGCATCAAGAAACCGCGACTTGCGATCACCATGGGCGACGCCGCCGGCGTTGGGCCGGAGGTGATTGTGCGTGCGTGGAGCGATCCGCGCGTCCATGCAGCGGCTGAGTTGGTGGTGCTCGGGCATCCGGAGGTTTTACGCAAAGCCGTGGCACTTGTGGGTGCTGACATTACAATCGCCGACGCGAAGGAAAGTTCTGTCCCACAGACGATTCCCTACTTGCCCGTCGGTAGTGACGAAATTCTTGACGTACCACATGGTCAAGTCGATGGCCGCACGGGTCAGGCAGCGTATGAAGCGGTGGTCCGCGCGATCGCTGACACGCAGGCGGGGTTGTTCGCTGGCATTGTGACCGCACCCGTAAGCAAAGCGGCGCTACATGCCGCCGGACATTTTTACCCGGGCCACACGGAACTTTTGGCCGAACGCTGTGGCGTGAGCGATTTCGCCATGATGCTCTATTTGCCGACGCATGAGTTGGCAAACTCAAGAGCCGGATTGGGCGTGGCTCATGTGACCTTGCACATGGCGCTTCGTGACGTGTTTGCGAATTTAAGCACCAGTGCGATTTTGGAAAAGTGTCGTCTTGCTCATCGCGTGATGAGCGAGGGGTTTGGTCTCATGGAACCACGCATCGGCGTGTGTGCCTTGAATCCGCACGGGGGTGAGTCGGGACTATTTGGCGATGAGGAAACAGAACTGATCGCACCAGCCGTCGAACAGGCACGGCAACACGGCATCGACGCCCGTGGCCCCTTCCCCACTGACACGCTAATGGTCCGCGCGAGAGACGGCGAGTTCGATGCCATCGTCGCCATGTACCACGATCAAGGCCACATCGCGCTGAAACTCTTGGGCATGCACCGCGCGGTGAACATCACGCTGGGGCTACCGATAGTACGCACCAGCGTCGCCCACGGCACGGCGTTCGACCGCGCCTGGCAAGGCACCGCCGAGGCAAGCGGCATGGTCGCAGCGATTGTCACCGCGGCGGAGCTGGCGGGGAGGAATAATACAGCTTAAACTGGTACCACCATCGTCTTAATGCACTTGGCAAAAAAATCCGCCATGCCAATCAACATATTCTCAACCTATTCTACGCCGGAAAACCGTGTAACGGCATCAATCCTGGCAGTACTGAAGTCGCTAGCACTGCAAAGGACCGAACGCTTGCTTGGTGCGTTGTTGGAACGATCTGATTTCGAGCTTGTTCGTTTTGAAAACCAGCCAGCGAAAGGCGGTGAGGGAGTACCTGACGCAATGATCCTGAGTAGTATCCGCTTGCTGGTCGAAACCAAGATTAAGCGCAACGATGTCGATCTCGATCAGCTCAAACGACATCTGAAGCGCCTTGATGAAGCAGATGAGGCAGCAAAGCTGCTGTTAGTGATCACCCCAGATGAACAATGTCCACGTTTGATCGACGAGCTTAACGACCTGCGGTTGGCATGGACATCATTTGCGGCTTTGGACCAGGCCATTGGCGATCTAATACTTGATGTTCAAGAAGTGATATCCGAGCGAGAGGAGTTTCTCCTCCGTGAGCTCCAGGCCATGCTTGTGAACGAAGAATTGGTAAGCACCGCCAACGACGTCGTTGTCGTAGCTGCCCGAGACGCCTTGCCTGAATACCTCCGGTATCACGCTTATGTGTGCCAACCGGATCGGGCATTCCAGCAAGTGCAACGGATGGCGTTCTACACGCAGGGTCAGATTGACACACACGTCCCTAGGATTCTCACAGTGCATGATCACGTTGAGTTGACGGCTGAACAACACGATGGTGAATTAAATGCACTTATCCAGCGACTCCTCGTTGAAACGCCACGGCGGGTGAGAGGACAAGCGAACAAAGTGATATTCCTGTCCGCACCGGATTCTCCTGACACCATTGCACTTGCCAATCCCGTATTGAATGACCTCAAGAAGAATGGGCGCACCATCGCTTTTACTCAGTCACAGAGGTACACATCCCTTGAGCGGTTGCGATTGGCAAAAAAGACATCCGAATTAGTTGCGGTAAAGGGGATCGACTAACGAGTTTAGAGGAGGCCAATAACCGGGAGCAGAATTGAATGCTACGTCTCCGCTTGCTAGTCATCACCCTCATCGCCATGATTCTTGTCGTCGTCGAGTTTCTACAGAGCCAAGCTCAAACTTTTCTCGTTCAAATTAATTATTGATTCGGAGTCGCCGTCTATGAACCGTCGTCTAGAAATCAAGAAGGGAATGCTTGGAGGTTATTCGGTTGGCTATGATTGCCCACATTGTTCGACCCGTCTCAAATCGCCGATTGACGACGTGGGCCTATCCGATACATGCCCTAATTGTGGTCGTGAGTTTGCTGTTCCGGGGAAAGACGAACGTGATCGTATTCGAGGGGAGCAGGAACTCAAAGACAGTCGTCGTCGCATCGAGAAGGAACAGGCAGAACAGCGAAAACAGTTGCAGTCTGCCGAGAAGGAAGCCGAACGGAAACGTGCAGCAGAGGAAGAACGGCAGAGCAGAGAAGCCACGGTAGCACGAGAGCCGGCGCGAGCTTCCGTCGGAATAAGCCAGTTACGTAGATGCCCGTATTGCTCCGAGGAAATACTGTCTACGGCGCAGAAATGCAAACATTGTGGCGAATTCCTTGTGCCAACGGGTCATTCAGACTTTGCTGCAGGCTGTCTTGGGCTGCTACTTGGGCCGGTAGGGCTTTGGTATAAAGGACATTGGGCAGCTGGATTCGCCTGGATTGCAATGTTCTTTCTCACCATGTTCGGAACTGGTGGTTTCGGCATATTGCTCGCCCCCGTGTTTTGGATAGGGATGGCAATTCACGCAGCTACTGTAAACCGACATTCCCCATATGGACTGAGCCTGGAACCGATCCAGGCACCGAATGCTCCCCATTTTATTGGTCGTCCCCACCGCGCGTCTAGCGCGTGGTGA